>NZ_JBHTIU010000074.1:0-182880 GCF_042677205.1 Paenibacillus residui | reverse complement strand
GAGAATACCCTACTTTTTTGTCGCCTGTGAAGGCTCCAAATCTTGGTACACAGAATACTTTACGCCATCGGGGCCTGAAAGGGGCTCCTTTTTTTGGCTAAAAATTGATGAATTTCTTAATTTTTTATCATTTTTCCGGAAAATAAGTGGATATCTAAAAAAACTATTGCTTTTTCGCTCAATAGATGTTATTTTTAATTTCGTTGAAAACTTTATAGGAACCAGGATTCACTCAGGACATTGTATGTTGCGAGAGATTTTTCCCTCGAGAAGTGAATGACGTAGGTCCTAGCGGATGAAATCAAACAATTTTATTCCTAGGAAGGGGGAACCGAAAGAATGGAATACTCAACTTTCGGAAGACACGTTGCTGTCGATACTTGGGGAGTCGATTTTGATCTTCTTAACAACGCAGATTGGTTACAAGCGCAAATGATTGAAGCAGCGGAGGTTTGCGGTGCAACTGTTCTGTCAGTGCAGGCCAAGCAGTTTGAACCTCAAGGCGCAACCGTTTTGGTACTCTTGTCAGAAAGCCACCTATCCATTCATACCTATCCTGAGAAAGGTTTTGCCGCTCTGGATTGCTATACCTGCGGCGAAACGGTCGATCCGCAGCTCGCGATCGATCATATGGTCTCGGTCCTAAAGCCTGAAAAAGCCCACGCTAAGAAGCTTGTGCGCGGGATTGGTGAATTGCAGGTTGAAACACCCGATATGAAAATTGCGCAATTGGTTAAGTAAATTAGAGTTTATAAACGATTGAAATAAATTCCTTAAGACCATGGATTCTATCCATGGTCATTTGTTTGTCCATCCATCCATACAATGTTACAAAAGCTGTCTATAGATGCCGCTGAAGAAGCGGGCAGTCCCGATCGATGATATGCCGCAGCCTCTATAGAGGGCTTTCGGAAAAGAAGCCGCCGAAAGAGCGGTTCATCTATTTTCTGGGAAACATGGTGGATGGGGAGGGAACAGAATGGGAAGACTAAAACCTGCACGTCTTTTTGGAGTGCTGCTTATCCTTTTTTTGCTGCTGTGGCCAATTTACCAAATTTATGGTATGCTGCAGCCGGGTAAATCGAAGCAGGATGCGACTTTCTTGCTTTACCAGGTATCGTTATTTCAACTGGAGCTGCTGAGTAATTTGTTGGGAGAGGCGGAATCGGCGGCCCATACGGGCCAGTTGAATGCTTTGCGCCAAGCTGCCTATTCGGTGAATTATACTCATGAACGTTTGGTATTGGCTGTCGGCTCGGACCAATTAGCCGAATTAAAGTCAATCCCGCAATTATTACAGTTTATCATGCGCCTGCAGCTAGGCGGAGAGAGGCCGTTGAAATCCGCGGAGCTCGAGACGCTGGCGGAGATCAGGAAGGGCTGCAAAGCGATTTATGAGCAATATACCAAATTAATGACCTCGAATCGCACGACGGTAATCGCCATCGAGAATGACAAATTGGCTAAAGCCGATGAGGAGATGGCCGCCATCCTGCGGAACAAGCTGCTGCAATAAATTGGAAGCCCGATAGGGCCATATATTCATAATATTTTCAAATGTGAAAAGTGACCTTTCTACAGCCTGTGGTATAATAGTCTTTAGGGAAAGGAACGGTAGTAAGGAAAGGCAGGTGGACACAATTGCATATTATTGTAGTGGGCTTAAACTATAAAACAGCTCCGGTAGAAATTCGGGAGAAATTTGCTTTTGCGAAAGAGGAATTGCCGGAAGCGCTCGGTCAGCTTAAGAAAACAAAGAGTATCCTGGAATGTGTCATTGTGGGCACCTGCAATCGGACTGAAATTTATGCAGTCGTTGACCGGCCGTACCTGTGCGGTCACGCGATCCGCGGCTTTATTGAGGATTGGTTCGGAATTCCGCGGCAGGAATTCAATCACCATCTGTATGTCAAGGAAAATGAGCATGCGGTCCAACACCTTTTTAAAGTGGCCAGCGGCCTGGATTCGATGATTGTCGGCGAGACTCAGATTCTTGGACAAGTCCGCGACGCCTTCCTTCTTTCGCAGAAGGAGAAGGTGACGGGGGCTGTATTTAATACATTGTTTAAACAGGCTATTACATTGGCTAAGCGTGCCCATTCCGAAACGGGAATCTCTGACAACCCGGTGTCGGTAAGCTATGCTGCGGTGGAGCTTGGCAAGCGGATCTTCGGATCTTTCGCCAATAAATCGGTACTGCTGATCGGTGCAGGCAAGATGAGTGAGCTGACGGCCAAGCATCTGCGCGCCAACGGTGCGAATAAAGTGATTGTCGCCAACCGCACCTATGAGAAGGCAGTGGAATTCGCAGATAAATTTGCAGGGACCGCGGTTACATTCGACGACCTGATTCCGTCCTTGGCGGAAGCGGATATCGTCATCAGCTCGACCGGTTCGTCCGGGCTTATTCTTAACCGCGAGCAGGTGGACAGCATTCTTCACCTGCGCAAATTCAGGCCGCTCTTCATGATTGATATTGCCGTTCCTCGGGATTTGGATCCCGGGATCGGGGAGCTTTCCAACGTATTTTTGTACGATATCGATGATTTGCAATCCATCGTGGAGAGTAACTTGGCCGAGCGCCAGAGGGAAGCGGCCAAAATCGAGGCCATGATTGCGGAAGAGGAGCGGGTGTTCGAACAATGGATGAACACGATGGAAGTGGCTCCTTTAATTAACGCCCTGCAGACGAAATCCAACCGGATTCATGAAGAAACGATGGCCAGCTTGCTCAAGAAGCTGCCTGATCTAAGCGATAGGGAAATCAAGGTCATTCATAAACTGACGAAGAGCATTGTTAATCAGATGCTGCGAGACCCTATTGTACGGCTCAAGGAGCTGGCTAACGATAAAGATGGTCAGGAAGCGATCAATCTATTCTCGCAGATTTTCGCTCTGGAGTCTGCTCTGGACGGGCAACCTGATCATGAAGAAGAGGCTGGGCACACAACGTCGGAAGCAGCTCAATCCGCTGCCTCCAAGACAAATGATAGGCTTTTGCTCGGGCTTCAGCTTCAGGAGGCGTTGGCACGATCTTAAAGTGCATACCGGACAAGCAGGGTACGGTGCAGTAAGGCTCCTTCCATCCGTTATTCAGGCTTTCGGCCTTGCTGTCCTTAGCTGCTTGCAGGCAGGTTGATCCGCTAACAGGAGGTTGCATGGTCACTCAAAGCTGGATATACGATGCTATAATATATATTTACGCCCTGAGCCTTCTGTTTTATTTCTCTGATTTCGTCGGTGCGAATCAGAGAGCCAAACGGATGGGCACAGGGCTGCTTCTATTTGTTTGGGTCTTACAGACGGTTTATTTTTTCTTTGAGTTTAAAACCTTGCACGTCTTCACCGATTTTGAAACCCTGTTTTTCTTTTCATGGGTGTTAGTGACGGTCTCATTGGTGATCAGCCGTTTTTTTCGCATCGAACTGCTGGTTTTCTTTGTTAATCTGGTAGGCTTCTCCATACTTGCGCTTAATTTTTTCAGCGATAACAATGTATCAACCGCCCTGGAAGGTTGGGAAATTGCCGATGAGCTGTTGTTCATCCATATCAGCCTGGCTATCGGAAGCTACGCCGCCTTTACGATTTCTGCCATCTTGTCGGGAATGTATCTGTTTCTCCATAGCCAGCTTAAGGATAAGAAATGGTCAAGAACGATATGGCGCATCCCCAGCCTTGATAAAATCGGAAAATATACTTATATATCGGTTGCATCGGGAATGCCGCTGCTTATGCTGGCCTTTTCGTTGGGGACCGTATGGATTGTGCTGAAGGGCGAATACCAGCTCTTGTTCGATCCCAAGGTGTTGAATTCCTTGTTTATTTTGCTTTTGTATGCCTATCATTTAATATTAAAGCTTTCGTTAAAAGCCTCTGACTATCGCTTGGCCCAATGGAACCTGTTTGCTTTCGCGCTGGTGATGGTGAACTTTTTCATATTAAACCGGTTTTCGAATTTTCACGGCTGGTTTTGGATGTAGTTGTTCCAGGCTGAAGCCGTGGCAGTAGCAACACATAAATGAGATCGGGGTCGGGAAGAAATGGTTCGTTCAAGAGCCTCCTAATGACTCCGAGTAGGGAGGAACGCTGCATGCGAACGATCGTTGTCGGAACTAGGCAGAGCTCGCTTGCCTTAACGCAAACCAATCAAGTAATTGAAGACTTGCGCCGGATTTGTCAAGAGAATGGGATGGAATGCGAATTTGACGTCCGCAAAATTGTGACCAAAGGGGATAGAATTCTCGATGTCACTCTTTCCAAGGTCGGGGGGAAAGGTCTTTTTGTTAAAGAAATAGAACAGGCGCTGTTGAACGGAGAGATTGATATCGCTGTTCACAGCATGAAGGATGTGCCTTCGGAAAGCCAAGAGGGGTTGATGATAGGGGCCGTTCCCAAGCGAGTCGATCCTCGGGACTGCCTGATTTCGAACGGGCACGTCAAGCTGGACGAGCTGCCGCAAGGCGCTCTTGTTGGAACGAGCAGCTTGAGACGTGCGGCCCAATTACGGGCCTATCGCCCCGATCTTCGCATCCAATCGATTCGCGGCAATATAGATTCCCGCCTGCGCAAGCTGGAAACCGAGGGCTTCGACGGCATCCTGCTGGCAGCCGCCGGGCTGTATCGGATGGGGTGGTCCGATAAGGTCAGCCATTATTTGCCGCCGGAGGTTTGCCTCCCGGCTGTAGGTCAAGGAGCGCTGGGCATCGAATGCCGCAAGGATGACGACTTCGTGCTCCGTCTGCTGGCGCTGTATAACGATGCGGAGACCGCCGCAACCGTCCAGGCGGAGCGGACCTTCCTGGCGAGGCTGAATGGAGGCTGCCAGATTCCGATCGGCGCTTACGCCGAGTTCGCGTGGGATGCGGAAGCGGAGGCGTGCAGGCTGAAGCTGACGGGACTTGTCGGCGAGCCGGAAGGCGGTCGGATTCTGAAGGAGACAAGAACGGGGGACGATCCGGTCCATCTCGGGCTGGAAGTGGCGGAGAGCCTGATCGGGCAAGGAGCCGAGGAAATCCTCGCTCTGGCCAGAGAGTAGGGATTCCGATGGCGGCACAGAATAGGCCGTTATCCGGCCTGCGCATTTTGGTTACCCGCACCCGGGAGCAGTCCGGAGAGCTTGCAGGGAAGATAGAGGAGCTCGGCGGGCAAGCGATTGTACTGCCGGTTATCCGGCTCCAGCCACCTACCGATCCCGTCAAGCTGGCTGAACTGGAACAGGCCATCCGGGAGCTGGACAAGTTTGATTGGGTTATTTTTACTAGCGTTAATGCCGTTATTCATTTTTTTAACCGTCTCGAGCAATTTGAGGTGGAAGCCGTCCGGCTGCAGCGGTCGCGGATCGTTGCGGTTGGCCCGAAGACGGCAGGAGCATTGCTGGAGCGGGGATTGGTAGCGTACAAGGTTCCGGAGCGCTATCAGGCGGAGGATTTATTCGAAGCTATTGCACCGGAGCTGAAGCCCGGTCAGAAGGTTCTCTTTCCACGCTCGGACTTGGCTCGCAAAGTGCTGCCCGACCGCCTGAATTCCTTGGGGCTGAAAGTTACGGAAATAGATATTTATGAAAACAAACTGTGTACGGATCATGCGGACATACTGGTGGATCTGCTCGTCCGCGGGGAAATCGACGTGGTCACCTTGACCAGTCCGTCCACCTTTCGGAATATACTAACGTTAATCCGTACTGCAGGAGCGGAACCGGACGAGCTCTTGACCGGGGTCAAGCTGGCCTGCATCGGGCAGGTCACCGCCAGAGCGGTTCAGGAGGCCGGATGGAGCGTTCATTATTTGGCCGAAGAAGCGACGATCGATTCGCTCGTACAAGTGCTGATTCCGGCTGGCCGCGAATGAAATCAAGCGTACTTCATATACGATAAACGGGAGGAATCCATCATGAATTTTCCGATTGTCCGCCATCGCAGATTGCGCGCATCCCGGGCGATGCGCAATTTGGTGAGAGAGACTTCTTTATCTGTCAACGATTTGATATACCCGCTGTTCGTCACTCATGGAACCGGGATTAAGGAGGAAATTCCCTCCATGCCCGGCGTCTTCCATTATTCTCTGGACCGGTTGGAAGAGGAGCTTGCCGAGATTAACTCCCTCGGGATTCAAGCCGTGCTGCTCTTCGGCGTCCCGGAGCATAAAGATGCGGAAGGAACGTCGGCATTCGCGGAGGACGGCATTGTTCAGCAAGCGACTCGCTGGATCAAGCAGCGTTATCCGGAGATGCTCGTTGTGGCCGACACATGCCTCTGTCAGTTTACGGACCACGGTCACTGTGGTGTAGTTGTCCAAGATGCAGCCCGTGGACAAGCGGTCATCGATAACGATCCGTCTTTGGAGCTTCTCGCCCGCACGGCTGTATCGCAAGCGAAGGCCGGCGCCGATATCATCGCTCCGTCCAACATGATGGACGGATTCGTGGGCGCTATCCGCGCCGCCTTGGACGAGGCCGGCTTCGAGCACGTGCCGATCATGTCTTATTCGGTGAAATACGCCTCGGCCTTCTACGGTCCGTTCCGTGATGCCGCTCATTCTACGCCGCAATTCGGCGACCGGAAGACTTATCAGATGGACCCGGCCAACGTACGCGAAGGGATCCGCGAAGCGGAAGCCGATGTGATGGAAGGAGCCGATTTTCTGATGGTTAAACCGGCCCTGGCCTATATGGATGTGATCAAGGCGCTTAAAGAGAACTTCGACCTTCCTCTGGTCGCTTATAATGTCAGCGCCGAGTATTCGATGGTTAAAGCGGCCGCGGAGAAGGGCTGGATCGATGAGAAAGCGGTCGTTATGGAGATGCTTCTCGGAATGAAGCGGGCCGGCGCGGATATTCTCATTACTTATTTTGCCAAAGACGTAGTTCGTTGGCTCAAAGAAGGATAACGGAGCATGGGGCTGGTTCCCTGCTCCGACTTTGATCTTCGCCGGCCAAAGACTCAAGTTTCGGTTGGTCAGGGTCAATGAATGCACTTAAGTACACGGTCTCTAGAGACCGTTATTTTTTTATCTTTGCTTCTAAGCTGCTGCCCACGAATCACGAATCTTATTTAATTCGGAAAACCGGAGTAAGCACTTGCTGCTTGATCTTTTATGGTTATCTGTGGTGAATTGCTCCTTGGCGAAAGTATCCTGTTTAATTGAACTGTAGATGTAAAAAAATGGATTCCCCGTATTGCATCACTTATCTATTTGGCGGTTCTTTCGACTATTATCCCCTTCGCTCAGAAAGATACGGTAAATGCGGGGAACCTTGCTTTCTTGACTAATTCTGTACTTGCATGTAGCTTACAAATCCGGATAATTCCAAAGTGACCTCTAAAAAATAACTGGACTAAGCATAGTAGGCAGAGTGGCTTGGACATAGAGACCGTTCGGGGAGTGTTTCTGAGGAAAAGGGATAGCAGTCAGAGGGGCCCGAGGAAGAAACGCGGGTTCGGGATGAGCATCACTGAGGGAATGGGATAGCAGTCAGAGGGGCCCGAGGAAGAAACGCGGGTTCGGGATGAGCATCACTGAGGGAAAGGGATACCAGTCAGAAGGGCTCGAGTAAGAACAATGGCTCGGGGGAGTGCTCCTGAGGGAAAGGGATACCAGTCAGAGGGGCTCGAGTAAGAACAATGGCTCGGGGGAGTGCTCCTGAGGGAAAGGGATACCAGTCAGAAGGGCCCGAGTAAGAGCACGGTTCGGGATGAGTGCTTCTGAGGGAAAGGGATACCAGTCAGAGAGGCTCGAGTAAGAACTATGGTTCAGGATCGGCGTTACTGAGGGAATGGGATAGCAGTCAGAGGGGCACGAGTAAGAACACGGTTCGGAGTGAGTGCTTCTGAGGGAATGGGATATCAGTCAGAGGGGCACGAGTAAGAACTTTGGTTCGGGGTGTGTGCTTCTGAGGGAAGGGGATAGCAGTCAGAGGAGCTCGAGAAAGAACACGGCTCGGGGTGAGTGCTTCTGAGGGAAAGGGATAGCAGTCCGAGGGGCTCGAGTAAAAACACGGTTCGGCATTAGAGTGTTACAGAAGCGAAAGAGGCACTTTTACGGCGAAAGCTACCCCATCTCCGCAGCATATGAACCAATGGTTAGGCGGAAGCGCAAACTCGCAGACTATCGCGGCTTGTCATATTTTTGTCGGAATCTTGCTTTCAGATTGGTTGTTACCCCTTTTTAAATAGGGCATAATGAAAGATAGCATTTAAACGGAAAAGAGGAGAAAGAATGACTTTCAACGACACGTTCCTTAAGGCTTGTCGAAGACAGCCGGTAGATCGTCTTCCCGTATGGTATATGCGTCAGGCGGGGCGCTACGACCCCGAATATCGCAAAATTAAAGAAAAATACAGTCTTCTTGAAATCTGCAAGCAGCCGGACCTGGCTGCAGAAGTGACGCTCATGCCGGTCCGCAAGCTGGGAGTGGATGCCGCGATTCTGTATTCCGATATTATGAATCCGGTAGCCTCGCTAGGCATTGATTTTGACATAGTCAAAAACGTCGGTCCGGTCATTGCCAACCCGATTCGTTCCGCTCAAGATGTGGATCGGCTGCGCCCGATTGATGTGGAAGGTGATTTGTCGCATATTTTGGAGACGATCCGGATCTTGGACAGGGAGCTTAAGGTGCCGTTAATTACGTTTGCCGGAGCGCCTTTCACGATCGCCAGCTATCTGATAGAAGGACGCCCCTCCAAAACCTATATCCGCACGAAAGAATTGATGTATTCCGAGCCCGAAGTATGGCAACGGCTGATGGACAAGCTGGGCGATATGGTTATTGCATACCTGAAGGCTCAGATTGCGTCCGGAGCGAAGGCGGTGCAGCTGTTCGACAGTTGGGTAGGAGCCCTCTCCCCGAAAGATTTTAAACAGTATGTTCTTCCGGTCATCGATCGAATTTTCCGGGAACTGTCCCACCTGACGGAGCCCAAAATTTATTTCCCGGGAGTAAGCTCGGGAGAATTGCTGCCTGCGCTGCATGATCTCCAAGTGGACGTGGTTGGCTTGGATTGGAGAGTTTCGATTGCCGAAGGCCGGAGAAGATTGGACAACCGCTTTGCGGTTCAGGGCAACCTCGATCCTTTCGTGCTGACTGCACCGATGTCCGTCATTAAAGAACAGGCGAAGGAAATCATGGATCTCGGAATGGAGCAGCCCGGCTATATTTTCAACCTTGGCCACGGATTGTTCCCGGAGGCATCCCTTGATAAGCTGAAGGAACTGACGGATTTCATTCACGAATATTCCAGCTCTGTACTTAATTCATCGAAGGAAGTGAACTCGAATGTCCAAGCGTAAAGTCGGCGTACTGGTAATGTCCTATGGAACTCCGGAAAGCATGGATCAGATCGAAGCGTATTATACCCATATCCGCAGAGGCCATCCGCCTACTCCGGAACAACTGGATGAGTTAAAGCAGCGTTATGAAGCGATAGTCGGAGGATTCTTTCCGCTAAGGAAGAACACCGACCGGCAGGTGGCCGCCCTGCAGGAAACCTTGAACCGCGAGCACCCCGACATCGAATTTGTTTGTTATCAGGGACTGAAGCATGCTTCCCCGTTTATTGAAGACGGAGTCGAGCAGATGGTAAAGGACGGCATAACGGAAGCGGTTGGAGTCGTTCTGGCCCCGCATTACTCTACGATGAGCGTAGGAGCTTATAATAAACGCGCCAAGGAGAAGGGGGAGGAATTGGGGCTGTCCATCCGTTTTGTCGACAGCTATCACCTTCACCCTAAGCTGCTGAAGGCCTTGACGCAGAGGGTGGAGAATGCATTGGGCAAGTTCGGGGATGTTCCGAAGGATGACATCCGTGTCATTTTTACGGCTCATAGTCTTCCTGCCCGTATTCTGGAGATGAATGATCCTTATGTGGATCAATTAATGGAGACCTCCCGGGCGATTGCAGACAGAGCCGGGCTCAGCAACTGGCAGTTCGGCTGGCAGAGTGCCGGTCAGACAGCTACCCCTTGGCTGGGTCCCGATATTCTTGACACGCTCGAGACCATTCACAAGGAAGAACAAGTGAAGAATGTTCTCCTGTGCCCGATCGGATTCGTATCGGATCATCTGGAGGTTCTTTACGACATAGATATCGAATGCCGGCAGACTGCCGAGCAGTTAGGCATGCATCTGGAGCGGACCGAATCCTTGAATACGGACCCGTTATATATGGAAACCTTGTCCGATGTCGTTTATACGGAGTTGGAAAGGAAATGATTTGCTATGACCGTACCGAAGAAGATCGTCGTCATCGGAGGCGGCATTTCCGGGCTTAGTACCGCTTATTATATCGATAAATTCCTGAAGGAAAGCGGGATAAAATCTGAAATCACTATACTGGAAAAAAGCCCCTCAACAGGCGGCAAGGTTCGGACCTTGGCCAGAGACGGATTTGTAATCGAGAAAGGGCCGGATTCCTTCTTGGCCCGCAAAACTCCGATTATCGACCTGACCCGGGAGCTTGGCCTGGAGAACGAGCTGGTTCCAACCAATCCCAAGGCGAAGAAAACCTATATTATGAACAACGGAAAGCTGCATCGCATGCCTCCGGGACTTAATCTGGGCATTCCTACGGAATGGAAGCCTTTCTTGCGGAGCGGTCTTATTTCTCCTTGGGGGAAAGTAAGGGCGGCCATGGATTTGGTGCTTCCCCGCAGGAAGGAACCGGGGGATGAATCGCTCGGAGGGTTTCTGGAACGCAGATTAGGCAAGGAAGTGCTGAATAACATAGCCGAGCCGCTGCTGGCCGGAATCTACGCGGGGGACACTCATCAACTCAGTCTGCAGGCGACCTTCCCGCAATTTCAGGCCCTGGAGCAGAAGAAACGCAGCATTATTCTGGGGATGAGTGAGAGCAAGAGGCAGACTCCTCCTCCGAGCGGCGTTCCCGAAGAGGTCCGGCACAGTGTGTTTCTTTCTTACCGGGAGGGCTTGACCACGTTGATTCGCGGTTTGGAGGAGGCGCTGAAGAAGGCCGGAGTACGGACTCTGACCGGGCAGGGAGTGAAGGCTGTCGAACGCCTGGGTCAAGGGCAAGGGCGCGTTATTCTGGAGAACGGAGACAGCTTCGATGCGGATGGAATCGTCATGGCTATGCCGACGTACGCCATCTCTAAGGTGCTGCCCGATCTTCCAATGGTTCAGAAGCTGGGCGGCATGACCTACGTGTCCGTCGCCAATGTGATATCCGCCTTTGATGCCGGCCAAATTCCGCATGATCTGGACGGATCAGGCTTTCTAGTTCCCCGTAAGGAAGGCCGTTTCATAACGGCATGCACCTGGACCTCTTCCAAATGGATGCATACTGCTCCGGAGGGCAAGGTGCTTATCCGCTGCTACGTGGGCCGTTCCGGACAGGAGGAATGGATGGGCCTGTCCGATGAGGAACTGATGCGGAGAGTCCGCAAGGACATCAAGGATTTGACGGGCATTGAGGCGGAGCCTTTATTCTACGAAATTACTCGGCTGCCCAAATCCATGCCGCAGTATCCGGTCGGCCATCTGGAAATCATCCGCCAGGCTCGGGAAGAGGCCGCAAGGTTCTTGCCGGGGCTTCTTCTGACGGGAGCGGGATTCCATGGAGTCGGGCTTCCGGACTGTATTCGTCAGGGTAAAGAAACGGCCCGGCAAATGGCAGACCTGATGAGCCGGCCGCGTTTATAACACAAGAAGAAGGAAAGGTGAATAGGGTGAACAAGCCGCAGGGTAGAATCGATACGAAGTCCAAAGCTGCTTTCGCAGAGGCGAAGCAGTATATTCCGGGCGGTGTGAACAGTCCGGTCCGCGCCTTTAAATCGGTTGGGCTGACCCCGGTTTTTATTGATCGGGCGCAAGGGTCGAGAATATATGATATCGATGGCAACGAGTTCATCGATTATGTCGGCTCCTGGGGGCCTCTTATTATGGGGCATGCTCACCCGGAAGTGGTGGAAGCGGTCAAGAAGACAGCCGAGCGAGGCACCAGCTTCGGTGCGCCTACGGAGCTGGAAACCGAAATGGCCAAGCTTGTGGCGGAACGGATACCTTCGGTCGATATTGTCCGCATGGTCAACAGCGGAACCGAAGCGACAATGAGTGCTCTCCGGCTGGCCAGAGGGTACACCAAGCGCAATAAAATCCTGAAATTCGAGGGCAGCTATCACGGACATTCGGATTCCCTGCTTATCAAAGCAGGCTCCGGAGTAGCGACCCTGGGGCTGCCGGACAGCCCGGGAGTGCCGGAGGGAGTAGCCGCCAATACAATTACGGTTCCCTATAACGATCTGGCTTCGGTTCAGCTGGCGTTCGAGAAATACGGCGAACAAATTGCGGCCGTTATCGTGGAGCCGATTGCCGGCAATATGGGGGTAGTGCCTCCGCTTCCCGGCTTCCTGCAAGGGTTGCGTGATGTAACGACAGAATACGGGGCTCTGCTTATTTTCGATGAGGTCATGACCGGATTTCGGGTCGGCTACCATAGCGCTCAAGGCCTGTATGGGATAACGCCGGATCTTACCTGTCTCGGGAAGGTAATCGGGGGCGGTCTCCCGGTAGGAGCCTATGGCGGCAAGCGGGAGCTGATGGAGCAGATGGCGCCTAGCGGCCCCATCTATCAGGCGGGCACCTTGTCCGGCAATCCTCTGGCTATGGCCGCGGGTTATACGACCCTAAAACTGCTGACACCCGAAGTTTATGAGCTGCTGGAGAGAAGAGCGGCTCGGCTGGAGGAGGGCATGACGGCCAACGCCAAGGAACTCGGCATACCGAATACGATTAACCGGGTCGGCTCCATGGTATGTCCGTTCTTTACCGATCAGAAAGTATACAACTATGAAACGGCCAAAACTTCAGATCTGACGATGTTCAACAAATATTTCGGCCATCTGCTCGATCTCGGAGTGAATGTGGCCCCTTCCCAGTTCGAAGGAATGTTCGTCTCCGCTGCGCATACGGAGCAAGAAATCGAGACAACGATCGAACGGCATTATGAAGCGCTCAAACGGCTGTAACCATATTAGGGATCTTACTACAGCGGCGGGGGTGGGAAGTTTATCGAAAGCATCCTTGTCGCTTCCTTCGCCCTTAAGAGAATCTCTTACGCATTTTAAATTATGCTAGCCCAGTCTTGGCAAGGACCGATTCCTTGCCAAGCTTTGTTTTCGGGAGCTCCCCGCAAAGTAATGTATAAACCTTTATCGAAGCAAGGCAAGAAGAGCGACCGCGTTTTGGAGGAAGGGTTTAGTCGCTGACTCTGTGGATTGTGAACGGAATACGCTTCGGAGGTTTGCGACACTTAGTGGGGTCATTTTACATTGATGCCGGACAGGAGGTCATCGGGTTTGAATCTAAGCAAATATTATATAGCCGGGCTGCCGCTGGATTTAATTCTTGTAGTGGGCTTGTTTGGTTTGGTGCTGATCGGGATATGGTTTTCGGGAATCCGCTCGAAGTGAACACTGTGCGCAAAGGGGAGTGGCTGCAGATTACATACCGGCCCAGGGCCGGAAATCCGCCAGCGCAAGAGGGTGAGGCAGATATTATCGGGTCCGGGGAGGCTCCGACGGCAGAGGAGTGTCTGATCCGGCTCGGAATTCCGCCCAAGCTGCGCAGCCATTTGCTGCGGACAGAAGGCGTGAGGTGTCAGGGGAACCGTACTCTGGTCCGGTTGTTCCCGGAGGAGAGCAGCGGATATGAACCGGAATGGCTGCCCCTGGAGGTTCTGTACGAGGACGATTACTGTCTTGTCGTCAATAAGCCTGCCGGTCTTCCTGTACATCCCCAAGACAAGGGCGGGCTGGGCACTTTGGCTAACGCTGTCGCCGCTTATTATGAATCGACAGGGCAAGCCTGCCGTGTGCGACATATTCACCGGCTGGACGAGGATACGACAGGGCCTGTTCTCTATGCCAAGAATGAATATGCGCAGTCGATTCTCGATGCCGCGATGCGCAGCCGGGACATTCGCCGCTTCTATGTGGCATTGGTCGAAGGGCGGATCCATCCGGACAAGGGGACGATTAGCGCCCCCATCGGCAGGGACCGGCACCATGCCAAACGGAGAAGAGTCAGCTCCACCGGCCAGCCGGCGGTTACCCGCTACGAAACGATCGACCGCTGCGGGACGGCCTCTCTGCTTAGGCTCGAGCTGGTGACCGGGCGGACCCATCAAATTCGGGTCCATCTTAGCTATAAGGGCCATCCCATCACCGGGGATGCCTTATACGGGAAGGCCGATTCGCTGATTTCCCGCCAGGCTCTGCATGGCCAGGCGATTTATTTTCCCCATCCTCTTACCGGAGAGATCATTCAGGCCGAAGCACCTTTACCGGATGATTTTCTTACCTTGATTCAGGCCCGTTCCCGCAGTTAGTCCTTTTCGGAAATCGGTTCAATGAGAAAAGCGCCCGGCTCAAGCACCCGGGAAAAAATGTGGCATGCACCCTCGAGGTTTCCCATATAAATGGATTGAGCAAGGAAAGTCTCGAACCATGAAGGGAGGAGTCAGGGTGACCGAGCATCAAAGCGGGTTGCGCTTCGACATTTACGAACGGGTGCACTTGGATGAAAGCCTGGCTGGCATTCAAGAGCTTGATGAAATCGAAATGATCCCGCACATTCAGGTGCTTCAAGAAGGCGAACAGGCTGTTTTAAAAGGAAATCTGTGGTTGACCGGTACATACTTGGGCGACAGCGGTGAAGAGAGCAGAACGTTGGAGCATTTTATTCCCGTTGAAATTACACTGCCTATGAACCGCATTCACCGTCTGGAGGATATTGCCGTCGAAATTGAAAATTTCGATATAGATGTCTTATCGGCACGCAGCCTGAATGTAACCGGCGTGTTATCGCTGCACGGGATCGAAATGACATCCAAGCAGGACGAACTGTGGAAGGAAGAAGAGGAGTTTGTCGTTGTCCATCGGGCCGAGGACAAGGACCAGGAGGAAGTGCAGGAAGGTCCGGCGGATACCGATTCCCGCCAGTCTGCGGATGAAGAAGGGGCGGGCGACGTTGACTTGCCCTCACCGGACACAGAAGGCATTGAGGTCAACCTCGAAGAGGCACGGACCCGGCCGCAGGCCGTGGAACCGGAGTTCGCGGATTCGGGACAGGAAGAACCGCAGCGGCCGGATTTCCTGGCGGAAGAAGTCAGGGTAGAGCCGGAGGATCAGCGGTCTGTTCTACAAGACGGGGATGACTCGGACAAGACGGAAACTATAGCGGTATCTTTCCGCTCCGCGCCTCCGGAACGTATGGACAGTCTGCCTAAGGAAAATACCGAGCAAGCCGGGGAAGAGGAGTCTGCTGCACGCGAGAGGGAAAGCTACTCCTGGTCGGACAGCTTCTTTACCTCCCGTGCTCAGGCAGTCCCCGATTCCAATGCAGAGGAGAGCTTGGAGGAAGCATCCGCACCCGACGAGGAACCGTATGAGGAGCCGGCGGAAAGCTCAGAGACCGCTACCGCATTCGCCTCTCCGGAAGTGCCGGAGGTGCAGCAGCCGTCTTTCGAGCCGAATCACCGCCCCTCTGCATCGGATCTGCCTTCCCCTTCCGGCTCAGACCGTACAGAAGGCATTACCGGAGAAAAAAAGGCGGAAGAGCCTGTATGGGAGGAAAATAAGGCCTCCGGCGAACCCGTATCTGCGGAATCGAATGTGGAATCAAATGCGGAAGCGAACGTAGAAGCGAATATCGAATCGATTGCAGAAGCCAATGAGGAAGCAAGTGCGGAGACGAATGAGGAAGCGGTAGAAACGATTGCCGTGTCGATGCCCGAAGAGAAGCAGGAGCTGAAGATCGCTTTCGGTAAAAAATCGGCCTCCGAAGCCTCCCCGTCTTATAATCTCGCCAATCTGATCCATAAGACGGACATTATCGAGCTGGAGTCCCCTCAACCGGAGATGAGAGAGCAGACGGAGGCAGGCCCGCCTTCATCCTCGGATGGAGTCGAGTGGAAACGCCTGTTCAGCCGTACAGAAGATACCGGGCAGCAATTTAAGCGCATGCGTATGTGTATTGTGCAGAAGGAAGAGACCATTGAGACCATCGCGGAACGATACAAGATCAATCCCCGCGAGATTATTTTGTATAACCGACTCGGCGATCAGCAGATTGAAGAAGGACAGGTGCTCTACATTCCTTGATTCAGGCTGGACGGTAAATAATAAGCCCCCTGGTTTCCATTGGAAGCCAGAGGGCTTATCTACTTTTTGGCCGGATGGAGACATCCTTGGTCTTACCGTTCCGACTCAGACTGCATTCTGATGCTTCAGTACATATCGAATAAAAAACCGAGGTAAAGCAAGAAGAAAGCAAACAAAATAAAAACATCCAGAGGATTGGGAAGCAGTAACGTTCGGACAAATTGTACGCAAATTAACGGGAACAGCACTGCTCTGACAGTAACCCGTACTTTCCACCACCACCGCTGCATCGCCGGTTTCCCTCCCTTAAAGGTTCTCTTGTATGACTAAGTTTATGAGAAGGACAAGCCCGGATATGCTGTTTCGTGGGGAAATCGTGAAAATATTGACTCACCCGTCGAATATGTTTATCATAGTCTATATGTAAGCTTCTCGAATATTAGGGGAGCATAAGGGAAAGCATCCCGTTGGACAACCGAATATCCTTAACAAGACGAGGAAAGGGAGGAGTAGACAGCCAACCCTTCAGAGAGTGAAGCCCTGGGCTGTAAGGCTTCACAGGATGTAACTGTTCGAAAGTCGCCCTGGAGTTGCAGACAAGCGGTCGTCCTATGAGACGTTCATCGTTTATCTGCCGGCCGCAGCCGTTATCTGTTCAAGTGCCGCGTGTATTCTTGCGCGGAATTAAGGTGGTACCACGGAAGAAACCCTTTCGTCCTTTGCGGCGAAAGGTTTTTTTGTGCATCGCAAAGTATTGGAAAAACCCTTTCCGAAGCAGAGTAAAGCCTGCCCGCGAGTAGAGGAAGGTTTAGACCCGACCCTGTAAGGGGGCGGACGGGATAAGCTGTGAAGGCCGCGCGTCACTTTGAGGCGGGATTTTGTGTTGAATAGACAGGAGGTATAGGTGAAATGAGTGAAACGAAAGTCAATCAGCCGTCGATCGAAATGCCTACCACATACGATCCTAAAGCGGCGGAGCAAAAATGGTACGATTATTGGATGAAGGGAGAATATTTCAAAGCGGGACAGCGGCCGGATGCGGAACCGTATACGATCGTTATCCCGCCGCCGAACGTGACCGGAATGCTTCATATCGGTCATGCCCTGGACTTTACCCTGCAGGATATACTTATTCGAACCAAACGGATGCAGGGCTACGATGCCCTGTGGCTGCCGGGTTCCGACCATGCCGGTATCGCCACCCAAACCAAGGTGGAGCAGAAGCTGCGCGAGGAAGGGCAGTCCCGGTACGATCTCGGGCGAGAGGCCTTCCTCGAGAAGGTATGGGAATGGAAGGAGCTCTATGCGAACACCATTCGCGAGCAGTGGGCCAAGATGGGCTTCTCCCTGGATTATTCCCGCGAGCGGTTTACTCTGGATGAAGGGCTGTCCAATGCGGTTCGTGAAGTATTCGTTTCCCTGTATGAGAAAGGGCTGATCTATCGCGGCAAATATATCATTAACTGGGACCCCGCGGCGAGAACGGCTCTATCGGATATTGAGGTGGAGTACAAGGAGGTTCAAGGCAACCTGTACCATCTCTCCTATCCGTTAAAAGACGGAAGCGGTTCGATCATCGTTGCCACGACCCGGCCGGAAACGATGCTTGGAGATACGGCAGTCGCCGTTCATCCGGAGGACGAGCGCTATAAGCACATGATTGGCAAAACATTGATTCTACCGATCATCGGCCGGGAAATCCCGGTCATCGCCGATGAATATGTCGAGAAGGAATTCGGAAGCGGCGCGGTGAAAATCACTCCTGCCCACGATCCGAATGACTTCGAGGTGGGGCAGCGCCACCAGCTTCCGCAAATTCTCGTTATGGACGAATCCGGGACGATGAACGAGAACGCAGGCAAGTATCAAGGCATGGACCGTTTTGACTGCCGCAAGCAGATTGTTGCGGATATGAAGGAAGCGGGCGTGCTGGTCAAGATCGAGGAGCATGTTCATCAGGTAGGACATAGCGAGCGCAGCGGCGCGGTCGTGGAGCCATATTTGTCCACCCAATGGTTTGTTAATATGAAGCCGTTGGCCCAAAGAGCGATCGAGGTTCAGAAATCGGGCCAAGGAGTGCGTTTTGTGCCGGATCGGTTCGAGAAAATATACATGAATTGGATCGAAAACGTCCGCGATTGGTGCATCTCGCGCCAGCTATGGTGGGGACACCGGATTCCGGCTTGGCACTGCAGGGATTGCGGCGAGGTTCATGTTGCCCGGGAAGAGATCACCCAATGCTCTCAATGCGGCGGCACGAAGCTTCAGCAGGATGAAGATGTACTCGACACCTGGTTCAGCTCGGCGCTGTGGCCGTTCTCCACTCTGGGCTGGCCGGAGAAAACCGCTGACCTTGAACGATATTATCCTACGAATGTGCTGGTGACCGGCTATGACATCATCTATTTCTGGGTAGCGAGAATGATCTTCAGTGCCCTCGAGTTCACTGACCGGATTCCGTTCAAGGATGTCTTGATGCACGGGCTCGTACGCGATGCCGAAGGGCGCAAAATGTCCAAATCGCTGGGCAACGGAGTAGATCCGTTGGAGGTGGTGGAGAAGTACGGCGCCGATGCCATGCGCTTCATGATCTCGACCGGAAGCACACCGGGACATGACCTCCGCTTCCGATGGGAGCGGGTGGAGCAGGCGCGCAACTTTGCCAATAAAATCTGGAATGCCTCCCGCTTCGCGCTGATGAATCTCGAAGGCTTCCGGGCGGAGGATGTCGACCTTAGCGGCAGCCTCGGAACGGCCGACCGCTGGATTCTGCACCGGCTTAACGAGACGGCAAGGGATGTGACGAGGGCGATCGACCATTATGATTTTGGGGAGACCGGCCGCCTGCTCTATAACTTCATATGGGATGACCTGTGTGATTGGTATATCGAATTCAGCAAGCTGTCCTTATACGGCCAGGACCCGGAAGCGAAGAAAAATACGCAGTCGGTGCTTGCTTACGTGCTGGATCGGACTCTTCGACTGCTGCACCCGTTCATGCCGTTCATTACCGAAGAGATCTGGCAGCATCTCCCTCACGAAGGGGAGACCATCACTCTGGCACCGTGGCCTAAGGAGCAGCAAACATTCGAAGCGCCGGAAGCCGTTAAGGAAATGGAGCTGTTAATGGGGATCATCCGCTCCGTTCGCAACATTCGTGCGGAAGTGAATGTGCCGATGAGCAAGAAGGTCGAGCTGCTGATCAAGCCGGTTCATTCGGAAGCCAAAGCGATTCTGGACAGGAATGAAGAATACCTGCGCCGCTTCTCGAACACCTCGCTGCTTGTGATCGACACCGATCTGGCCAATCCGGACAAGGCGATGACGGCATTGGTCACCGGGGCGGAAATTTACTTGCCTCTGGCAGGCCTGATTGATCTGTCTCAGGAAATCGCGCGCCTGGAGAAGGAACTGCAGACGCTTCATGCGGAAGTCAACCGGGTTGAGAAGAAGCTCGCCAACGAAGGATTTATCGCGAAGGCCCCGGCGAAGGTCATTGAAGAAGAGAAAGCGAAGCTGGCCGACTATTCGGATAAACGGGATAAAGTGATTGCTCGGCTTAACGAATTGAAGTCTTCCTGATTGCAGCAGGCCCATTGGGATTCTGAACCTGTCAAACCGAGGCCTTTACTTCATATATTAAAAGGGATGAGAACAATGAATCGAACGAGTGAGCATTCAAGCTCAAGCTTTCAAACCTATGCCGAGGCCGTCGAATGGATTACCGGGCTTATGCCTATGGGGATCCGGCCGGGGCTCAAACGGATGGAAACGTTCATGGAGAAGCTCGGCCATCCGGAGCGGAGGCTTAAATTTATTCATGTAGCCGGAACGAACGGCAAAGGCTCGACCTGCGCTTTTTTGACCAAAGTGCTGCTTCGTAACGGGTACGCAGTGGGTACTTTCACTTCACCGTATATGGAGAAGTTCACAAACCGCCTCCGCTTTAACGGGCAGGATATTGGCGAAGAGGAGCTATTGATGCTCGCCAATCGCATCAAACCGCTTGCCGATGAAATGGCCGCTACCGAGCTTGGCCATCCGACCATGTTCGAAATTACGACGACTCTGGCCATTCTCTACTTCGCTACGGTGACTTATCCCGATTATGTCGTTTGGGAAACCGGTCTGGGCGGAAGGCTGGATTCGACGAATATCGTATTTCCTGTCGTATCGATCATTACCAATGTCGGACATGACCATATGGACGTGTTGGGAAATACGCTGGATAAGATCGCCATGGAGAAGGCCGGGATCATTAAGCCGGGCGTCCCGGTCATCTCGGCCGTCGAGCAGCCGGAGGCCGTTGCGGTCATCGAGCAGGTATGCAGAGACAAGCGTTCCTCGCTGTATTTGTTGGGACGGGAGTTCGATTACAGAGAGCTGTCGACCGAATTGAACCGTCAGAAGTTCGATTTCCGCAGCCCGTTTCGGGAGATCCCGGGTTTAACCATATCCCTTAATGGATATCATCAGTATAAGAACGCAGCCGTAGCATTGATGGCGATTGAGGTGCTTCGGCAATATTATGCTTTGATCGTGGAAGAAGAGGATCTGTATGCGGCGATGCTGGAGACGGAATGGCCGGGAAGGCTCGAGCTGGTCTCGGACCAACCGCCTCTGCTGCTGGATGGAGCCCACAATCCCGAAGGAGCGGAATCGCTGGCCCATGCATTGGCTTCGGTATACACATACCGTAAGCTTCATCTGATGATCGGCATGCTGTCCACGAAGGAGCATTTCGAGTACTTTGGGCATATACTGCCTTTGGCAGATTCCATCATCTTGACGGAGCCTGACTTCCGCAAGAGGCAGAAGGCAGAGGATCTGGCCGTCACCGCCCGCGAAGTTCTTCAGGGGCTGGGACGGGAGACGGAGATTACCGTAGAGCCGGATTGGAAGAAGGCATTGGAAATGTTGCGAGCCAGAACCGGTCCCGAGGATTTGGCTGTCGTTTCCGGAACCCTGTATTTAATTTCTGATGTCCGTTCATGGATATTGTATCAATCTGAATCTGAAAAAGGTTGGTGAGCACATCGTGAACACTCCAGAGCATGTTCATTTTATCGGCATCGGCGGGTATGGGATGAGCGCTATCGCCAAGGTGATGCTGGAAATGGGGTATAACGTGTCGGGGTCCGACTTGGCCCGCAAGGAATTGACGGAGAAGCTGGAGGCAGGCGGAGCCCGGGTTTTTATCGGACATGAGGCGGACCATGTTCGGGGGGCCGACCTGGTCGTTTATTCGACTGCATTGCCGAAGGATAATGTCGAGATGCGCAAGGCGGAGGAGCTGCGCATTCCCATTCTGCACCGTGCCCAGATGCTCGCCCGTCTGATGAACGAACGGAAGGGCGTGGCTGTAGCGGGGGCGCACGGCAAGACAACGACCTCCTCTATGATCGCTCTGGTGATGGAACGGTGTCAGCAGGACCCGACCTATATCATCGGCGGGGAAATCATGAATCTCGGGAGTAATGCCAAGGCCGGACAGGGAGAGTTCGTGATTGCCGAAGCGGACGAAAGCGACGGTTCTTTCTTGCAGTACCACCCGGTTCTGGCGATTGTGACCAATATCGAGGCGGATCATCTGGAAAACTATGACGGCGATTTCAATAAGCTTAAGCAGGCGTACGCTCAATTTTTGTCTCAGGTGAAGGAAGGCGGGAAGGCCATCGTTTGTTACGATGACGAAAATCTGCAGGAACTGCTGCCCAGCATCCGGAGCGATGTCATTACTTACGGCTTCGACGAGAAAGCCGATTATGCTGCATCCGATCTGCAGCTCGGGGACCGCAAGGTTTCGTTCGATGTCCGGCGCAAAGGTGAGCGGTTAGGACGAATCCGGCTGTCGGTTCCCGGCAAACATAACGTATACAATGCCTTGGCCACTTTAATCACTTGTATGGAAGCGGGGCTTACCTTCGATCAGGTGGCGGAAGCGATCACCGAATTCCGCGGAGCCAAGCGCCGTTTCCAAGTGCTTGGAGAAATCGACGATGTGCTGATTATCGACGATTACGCCCATCATCCTACGGAGATTGAAGCGACCATTCATGCGGCCAAGGCGACGGGGAAGAACATCATTGCGGTGTTCCAGCCACAGCGCTACACCCGGACCTTCTTCCTGTTTGAGCAGTTCAGCCGTGCTTTCGGGCTGGCCGATGAGGTGATTATTACGGACATCTACAGCCCGGCGGGTGAAGCCCAAATCGAAGGAATTACTTCCGCGAAGCTGGTTGAATTAATCCGCAAGAACAGCAACCCGAACGTGAGTTATGTACCGACTAAAGAAGAGGTGCTGGATCTTTTGTTAGACCGGGTACAGCCGGGCGATCTCGTACTTACGATGGGAGCCGGCGATATTTGGATGATTGCCGACCGGCTGGCCAAGGAGTGGAACCCTCCCAGACAGAAGGTTCAGTAACTTTAACACGAATAACCGAGTTTGCGCGGGATGCCGCACCGACCTATATTCTCTGCCCCTTTTCTCTTGAGAAGAAAAGGGGTTTTGCTATATTTCTGCGAAAATATTTTCTCTCTCATATTTTACTTGGACGGGTCATAGGCTAGTATTACCAAGAAGAACAAGGGGAGAAATCAATGAATAAAGCGCGGATCACATACCGTTTGGACAACGAATCGAATCGGCGCGGGGAGCGCCAGCGGCAGAGCGAGCCGCCTGCGGTCATCCCTCTTCACCAAGAGGAGTATCAAGTGGTGGAAGAAAGCCCGTCCCGTCTCAACCAATATACAAGCGATTTTGGCACCTGGAAAAGCCCTTTTGACGAGGAGACGGAAAGAATAGAACGGATGATCAGGGAAACGAACGAAAGAAATCATCCGAAAGTAAACCGTGCTCCCGATTATAACGTCCCTCATACTCCCATTATAGAAGAGGAACAGACGGACCATCCGCAGGAAAGATGGAACGGAGCGTACATACCGCCCTACGAGGAGCAGCCCGTGGTGACTACGACAAGATATGTCCGTTATTCCAAGCCGCCATGGGTGAAAATTATAAGCTCTGTGGCCGCCGCTGTGGCTACCGGAGTGCTGCTCGGATTTTTCGTGTTATCGATGTTTGACAAGCCGGTGGTTCCAACAGAGCCCGGAACGAAAGGTCAGGCTGAGCAAGGGCCACCAGCCGCTGCGGCCGCCAATGGGCCTGAAGCCGCCGATCCGGCAGGTGCCGCCGGGCAAGCGGAGAACGGATCGCTCGAAGCGGCCGTTCAGACGACAGCCGGCGGAGCGGATGTCAATATCGCAGCCAAAACCTATTCCGTATTGCAAAACGGAATATTCAGCAGCGCGGAAGGGGCGCAGACAGCCCAGGAGGATTTGCGCAGCAAGGGGCTTGCCGGGGTGACGGAGCAAACCGACAAGCATTATGTATATGCCGGTATCGCAGCCGACCGGAATGACGCGCTTAATTTGGGCAAGGAACTGCAGGGACGGCAAATCGAAATCTATGTTAAAAATTACTCCCTGCCGGCTTTGACTAAAGTGAATTGGCCGGGCAGCATTGAAGGGCTGGAAAACTACTTGGCATTGTCCGATCAAATGGTACAGATCATCAGCGGGATGACGGCAGTCCATCTGGAAGAAGAAAGTCCCACTCCTATGGACAGCAATAGTCTGCAATCCCTCAAGGAGAGGCATGAGGGTTGGAGCGGCGCCGCTTCTACCGTGGCCAAAGAAGCATCCGAAGAGGTCAAGCCGATCCTGCAGAAGCTGGATCAGGCAATGAACACCGCGCTTCAATCGATTGACCAATATACGAAAAATCCTTCCACCTCTATGCTCTGGGAGGCTCAGACCAGCTTGATGAATTTCGTTCTAACGGAGAAGCAGCTGCTGGAGACTATTGCGGTGAAATAACATGTTCTGCTGCACCGGTCGGATATTCCGCACGGGCGCAGCGGAATTTTTTTTATAATTTGGTACCTCGTAACTCCTGTATAAACCTTTATCGAAGCAAGGCAAGAAGAGCGACCGCGTCTAGAGGAAGCTATAGACCCCGCCCCTGTAAGGTTACGGACGGAATTAGCTTTGAAGGTTCCACTCCCTGCAAAGTATCCATAATAAGCTTCAAAGGCATGTGTCTCAATGTGAAATTATTTTTGGTCCATTTTATGGGAAATCGCAGACCGATCTGTTATCGAAACGGGAGGAAAGGGGTAAAAAACGCCCTAAACCGCTCGTTTCTTCCTTATTTCGACAATCATTCCGGGAAAAGACGAATCTTTTCGACATTCATTGTATTGACATTCGTTAACCCGTATAATATGAAATATGGTTTGTAAGTTTATCGCAAGGGATGCTGGTTGATGAAGAAAAACATGTTCACTTTGATATTGTTTTTGCTGGTCGGCCTTATAGCCGCGGCTATCGTAACGCAGCTGCTGGCACCGGTACAAGCTCTGTCATTTTTGACGAAATCAGCCGATATCGTTTGGCAGCCCAAAGCGGATTTACAAATTATCAAATATGATTTGTATATTCAGATCAAACTAAATTTGATAAGCATATTAGGGATTATTCTGGCCGTCTGGATCTATCGGAAGCTCTAATGCTCAGAGGACGGCGGGGTGCTTTCGGGCTCTCGTCCCGTCCCCCATACCGGATCTACCGAGACAGCGCCGAGGACCGGCTTCTTTTCTTCGGTACGGGTGATCGGGCCACCGGACCATTCCCCAGGGAGGATTAGCAGTGGAACCAACAGCAGCGAGCCGTCTTATTCTTGCTTCCACTTCGCCGCGCAGACAGGAATTGATCCGTGCTCTCGGTCTTCCATATGAGATAGTGGCCAGTGAAGCAGACGAAACGGTTGCAGATCATTTAACCCCGGCGGAGATCGTCGAAACCTTGTCAGAGAGAAAAGCCAGGGCCGTATACGAACGGGTGCCGTCCTACCCGGGCAGGCAAATTATTGTCGGGTCGGATACGATCGTTGTTTACAACGGAGAACCGCTCGGCAAGCCGGCCGATCGGGAGGATGCCCGGCGGATGCTCAGCATGCTCCAGGGCAATACGCATCACGTATTTACCGGAATCACATGCATTGAGGCAGGGTCAGGCCGGTCGCTTACGGCCCATCGGATGACGAGAGTCACCATGAAGCCGCTCAGCGAACGGCAAATTGACCGCTATATCGAGACAGGGGAACCTATGGATAAAGCCGGAGCCTATGCCATACAGGGCTTGGGGGCGACGATGGTCGAGGCGATCGAGGGGGATTATTTTAACGTAGTCGGACTGTCGTTAAATCTGCTGGCTGATATGCTTTATTCCTTTAATATCGAAGTTCTGTAAGCAATGTATCCATTGCCGCAAGCGCCGTGTTCAAAGGAAAGAAGTGAAGGTTTGGACTGGAGAAGCTTTGCTACCAGCGTTCGAAAAAGACGTTAATCATCGGAATGCTCAAAATATCCTGACAAGGAAGTGGAGAGAATGGAATCTCAAACGATGACTTTGCGCGAGATTCCCCATGAGGACAGACCTAGAGAACGAATGCAGCAGTATGGGGCTCAGGCACTCAGCAATGCGGAGTTGCTGGCTATATTGTTACGAACGGGAACCTACCGTGAGTCGGCGGTGCAGCTTGCCCAGCGCATTTTGCAGGAGGCGGGCTCTTTACGCGGGCTGGTCGGAATGAGTATCGACGAAATGATGGAGACGAAAGGAATCGGCTTGGCCAAGGCTCTGCAGCTTAAGGCAGGGATAGAGCTTGGGCGGAGACTGGCGGCTTCGTCCCTTCAAGAAACCGTTACGATTCGTTCCCCGCAGGATGTCTACTCCTTGCTCTCCGAGGATCTAAGATATTTGCAGAAGGAGCATTTTGTCTGTTTGTTTCTAAATACCAAGAATCATGTGCTGGCGCAGGAGACGCTGTCGATCGGCACTCTTAACGCTTCCCTCGTTCATCCGAGAGAAGTTTTCCTGGCGGCTATTCGCAGAAGCAGCGCGTCCATAATTTGTGTACATAATCATCCCAGCGGTGATCCGACTCCGAGTCCCGAAGACATTCAGATGACCCGGAGGCTGGCGGAGGCCGGACAGATTATTGGAATTGACGTACTGGATCATGTGATCATTGGAGACCGGGGCTATATCAGTTTGAAGGAAAAAGGGTATATGTAATATAATGATTAAATGCAGTTGAATTGCAGGAAGGGAGCCTCAAATATATGTTTGGTGGATTTTCTAAAGACCTGGGGATTGACCTGGGAACGGCCAACACCCTTGTCTATGTCAAAGGAAAAGGAATTGTCGTCAGGGAGCCGTCTGTCGTTGCCCTGCGTACCGATACAAAAACTATAGAAGCAGTGGGAGAGGCCGCCAAGAAAATGATCGGCCGGACTCCGGGAAATATTCGTGCGGTTCGTCCAATGAAGGACGGAGTTATCGCTGATTTTGAGACAACGGCAACGATGATCAAATATTTTATCCGTCAAGCAATGAAGCAGCGTTCACTGTTTCAGCGCCATCCCAGCGTTATGGTTTGCGTGCCGTCGGGAATCACTGCCGTAGAGAAACGGGCTGTGGAGGACGCAACGAAGCAGGCCGGCGCCCGTGAAGCGTTTACGATCGAGGAGCCTTTCGCGGCCGCTATCGGAGCCGATTTGCCGGTTTGGGAGCCGACGGGAAGCATGGTCGTGGATATCGGCGGAGGAACGACGGAGGTCGCCGTCATTTCTCTCGGAGGCATCGTTACCAGCCGTTCGATCCGTATTGCCGGAGATGATCTGGATGAGGCGATTACCCAATATATTAAGAAAATGTACAATTTAATGATCGGGGAACGGACTGCCGAAACGATGAAAATCGAAATCGGGTCAGCCATTGCGATGGAAAAAAGCGAGACGATTGAAATCAGGGGACGCGACCTGGTGAGCGGATTGCCCAAAACGATGACCGTCACTTCGGAGGAGATTGCCGAAGCGTTGTCGGATCCGGTTAACAGTATCGTGGATGCGGTTAAGGTTACGTTGGAGAAGTGTCCTCCGGAGCTGGCGGCCGATATTATGGACCGCGGCATTGTACTGACCGGAGGAGGCGGGTTGCTTCGTAATTTGGACAAGCTGCTGTCCAGAGAGACCGGGATGCCGGTTATGGTCGCTGAGAATCCTCTCGATTGTGTCGCTATTGGAACAGGCAGGGCGCTTGACAATATCCATTTATTCAAAGCCAAATCTACAGCCGGGGGTCGGGTTAGACGCTAAAATAACGATAGATTAGAAGGTGGATCGGTTTGTTCAAATTTATGGGAAACAAAAAAATTGTTGTCCTTTTGGTTTCCTTGATCATCTTCGTTATTTTGATGGGCTTAACGATGTTGAGACCTGGAATGACCTGGCCTGAGAAATTTGTTAAAGATACAGTATCCTGGACCCAAGGGCTATTCAACAGACCCGCTCAAGCGATAGCGGGTTTCTTTCAGGATATCCGCGAGTTGAAAAACTTGTATAAAGAAAACAAGGTGCTCAAAGAGACGCTTTCTCATTACGCCCGAGATACGATGAGATTGAACAAGCTGGAGTCGGATAACAAAAATTTGAAGGAACTGCTGGAGTTTACCGAAAGGCAGAAGGGCTTGGACAACTATAAGTATCATGTGGCTCAAGTCTACGCAATGAGCGCTGATCCTTATACCAGCGTCGTCAACATCGATTTAGGAGAAAGAGACGGGATTCGCAAGGACATGGCTGTAATTTCGGTCCATGGTCTGGTGGGGCGTATTGATAAAGTGTCCGAGTTTACTTCCAGCGTGCAGCTGTTGACAGAGCTCGATGCAACGAATAATCAATCGAAGGCTATTGCCGCTACGGTCAAAGGCAAAGAGAAATCATTCGGAATTATTCAAAGCTATGATCACGAATCACAATTGCTTATCATGACCAATATTGACACTAACGACGATCTTGCCGAAGGCGATACGATCATTACGTCCGGAATGGGGCTTGTCTTTCCGAAAGGAATTGAGATAGGCACCGTCGTATCTAAAGAGGACGGGGATTTCGGAATCAACTATGTAGCCAAAATCAAACCGGCAGCCACTTTCCGCCATCTCAGCGAGCTTATGGTCGTGGAAGTTCAGGACCCGAGGTGAAGCGATGGGACGCCATAAACTGACATTGCTGCTGCTGCTGTTATTCGTTCTGGAGGGAACGGTGATGAAATGGATCATTCCCCCCTCCTGGCAACTGCAGGTGGTCGTATCTCCTCATTTGGTTCTGGTAGCGGTTATGTTTATCGGAATCTACCTCAATAAAAGCTGGGGCCTCGCTTATGGGCTTGGCTTCGGCCTGCTGCACGATATTGTCTATTACGGCCCAATGTTGGGAGTCTACTGTATGGCCATGGGCGCTGTAGGCTATTTAAGCGGGATTATTCCGTTTCGTTCGCAAGCGAATATAATGACGAGTCTCTTCATCGTCGTGACCGGAAGCTTGCTGTTTGAATGGATCATCTACGGAATCTATCGGGTAGCTCAAATCCGGTTAATCGATCCCCAGTGGGCATTTATGCATATTATGCTGCCTACTGTTTTTATTAACCTGTTGTTTGCGCTCGTTATTTACGTGCCGATGAGAAGGTGGCTCGACAACATTCGGAAGCTTCAGAAGCGGGAGAAGGAATAATTTCACGGCCGGGGAAGGAAAAGCAGCCTAGCGAATGGAATTGTTAGGGCAGGAGGTAGGGAAGGAACATGACTGCAACCAAACATCATGTTACGATAAAAGGAGTTAAGGACGGACTGGTGTTCGTTCTGGACGACACCTGCCGCTTAACGGATTTGCTGGAAGAGTTGCAGCATAAACTCGAGAAGACGCATCATAAGATCTTGTCCGGTCCTCTCATACGAGTCTATGTTAATTTAGGGAAAAGGGTTATCAATGAAGCGGAGCAAGAACAGATTAGGGAATTGATCGGACAGCACGGGAATCTGATCATTCAATCGTTCGAAACCTCCGCTTCTCCGGCCCTTCCTCCCGAAATCCTTCCAAGCGGCATAAAGGTAATAACGGGAATCGTCCGCTCCGGACAGACGGTAACCCATGAAGGAAATGTAATGCTGCTCGGTGATGTCAATCCGGGGGGAAGCATTCTTTCGACGGGTGACATTTTTGTGATGGGTTCCCTGCGGGGGATGGCCCACGCGGGAACGCAAGGCGATGAGAAAGCCATTATCGCCGCATCTTATATGAGGCCTACTCAGCTTAGAATTGCCGGCATCTTCAGCAGGCCTCCGGATGAATGGGGCATTGACGAAGCATTGATGGAATTTGCCTATATTCAAAATGCGAGGATGGAAATAGACAAGATCTATCACATCCAGCGTATACGCCCGGATCTGGGCAAGGGTTAAATTTATTTGGGAAACGGAGTGAGCATATTGGGAGAGGCAATTGTCGTCACTTCCGGTAAAGGCGGTGTGGGCAAAACGACGACGTCCGCCAATGTCGGTACCGCCTTGGCCCTCCAAGGCAAGAAAGTGTGCATGGTTGATACGGACATTGGCTTGCGCAACCTGGACGTCGTCATGGGCTTGGAGAACCGCATCATCTATGATCTGGTGGATGTCGCGGCAGGGCGCTGCCGGCTGAAACAGGCATTGATCAAGGACAAGCGCTTTGAGGAACTGTACCTTCTGCCGGCCGCTCAAACCAGCGACAAGCATTCGGTCACGCCGGAGAATGTCCGCGATATCGTTCTGGAGCTGAAGAAGGATTTTGACTTCGTCATTATTGATTGCCCTGCGGGAATCGAACAGGGCTTCAAAAATGCGGTAGCCGGGGCCGATAAGGCGATTGTCGTGACTACGCCGGAGAATGCGGCCGTCCGGGATGCCGACCGGATTATCGGGCTGCTGGAGAAGGAGAATGTGGAGTCTCCGAAGCTGATCATCAATCGGATCAAAGGAAGCATGGTCAAAAAGGGCGAGATGCTCGACATTGATGAAATCTGCTCGATTCTGGCCATCGATCTGCTGGGGATCGTTCCCGATGATGAGCAGGTCATCAAAGCGGCGAACTCCGGCGAGCCGACGGTCATGAATCCGGATTCCCGGGCAGCACTGGCATATCGGAATATTGCCAGACGGATTCTAGGGGATACGGTTCCGCTTATTTCACTGGAAGAAAAGCCGGGTATCATCAAAAAAATGAAGCAATTTTTCGGGATGGGATGATTAGTTGTGCTCGCTAAATTAAAGAGGATCGATTGGTACATAGTTCTCATCCTGGGTGTCTTCATGATTGTCAGCTCGCTCCTCATTTATAGCGCAACGGTAGATGTGCCCAAGTATGCTAATTTTAATTTCCATATCAAGAACTTTATCTACTACGCTTTAGGATTTTTCCTTTTCCTTGTTATCTCGCTTCTGGATTACCGGATACTGCTAAAGCTTTCTTGGTACGCCTATGGGTTAGGAATTATACTGCTTCTTGGCTTGTACAAATTCGGGGTCGTACGGGAAGGTGCCATCGGCTGGTATCAACTGGGAGGCTTTGACTTTCAGCCCGCTGAATTTATGAAGCTGGCTCTCATTATGGTGATCGCCTCCTTCATGAGTATGAGAGAAGGCGAACCGCTACGTTTGGGGAAGGATGTCATCCCGATCGGCCTGATCGTTTTCGTACCGTTCATTCTCGTTTTCGAGCAGCCGGATCTCGGCAATGCGGTTATATATATCGCCATTCTGCTCGGTATGCTCTGGATCGGCAACGTACAATTCAAGCACGTTGCGATCGGCGCGATCATTGTAGCCGTAATCGTCGGCAGCTTTTACTATTTGTACCAGCATTACCACGATTCCATCGAGGCCTACCTGCAGGCTAACAATAAAGGGCACTGGGTCAAAAGGATCGATACGTTCCTTAACCCGGAGCAAGCCGATAAGGACGCCCGCTTTCATCTGGAAAGGGCACAGATTGCCATCGGTTCCGGCTCCTTGCTCGGGGACGGTTATCTGAAAGGAGATTCCATTCATAATAATTTTGTTCCCGTTGCCTATTCCGATGCCATTTTCGTAGTGGTGGCGGAGGAGTTCGGCTTTGTCGGGTCTGCGGTGCTGCTTATGCTGCTGTTCAGCTTCCTCTACCGAATGATTCTGATCGCACTGAAGTCGAGCGACCGCCGAGGGTCATTTATCGTCATCGGGATAGTCTCGATGTATGTGTTCCAGATTTTCCAGAACATCGGAATGTGGTTTGGCTTGCTGCCCGTTACGGGAATTACGCTCCCTTTTATCAGCTACGGGGGAACCTCGCTTCTGATCAATATGGTCTCCATAGCCATAGTCATGAGCGTACAAATTCATCAGGAACCGGAGGAAGACTTGGCCTGACCTAAGCTCTCGCTTTCGCCATTCCCTGCAGGGGATGCGGAAGACAGGGCTTATTTTTTTACCCCTTATTTTCTTGCGGATAAGCCCTATACATAAATACTCCTTGCCCCTCATAGGATGAAGTAAACAAGCTGTGTGAGTTCAACAGGTTCCCGTTAATGATCTTAAGCGGCATCAGCCGAAATTTTGATCTGAATAGGCTCCAACTGCAGTTGGTTGCAGCGCCTGAATGACTTGTCTAATGGGACTTGTTGAACTGCCTCGTAATCGGGAGGGGTAAACGGTGGAAGTGAAAGCCAATGTACGCCAGCGCAGGCAAGAGCGAATCAAATCGCTTCAGAATGATCATCGGGCAGAACCAATGCCCAGGATTTCTCCCCCTGAAGCCGAACCTCCAACGGCCGCGGATGAACGGTGGTCCGATCCGGAATTTGTGTGGAAAATGAAGCAAAAGCAATGGCTGAGTTCCTCCGGTCACCGATCAAGCGATGATTCGGAGCAAGGAGGATCGGGAGGGAACCGCTTAGTCCCGAGCACCAGGGCTATCTGGTTGAAGCTGCTCGCCAGTATCCTTGGCTTCATGCTGGTATGGGGCATGTTCCGGCTTGAGCATCCATGGGCTTATCAGGGCAGACAATGGGTTGGGGCTGCTTTGACACAGGACATGCCTTTCACCGCCCTGGCCGGCTGGTATGAGCGCACCTTCGGCGGAGCCCCCTCTTTCCTGCCTGCTTTTCGCGGGAAGAAGGAGCAGGAAGCGCATAGGGCGGATTCTCCGCAGCTCAAGCATTTCACGGTTCCCGTTCAGGGAACGCTAGTCTCTTCCTTCTCGGCGGATCAGCCGTGGGTTGTCATTCAGACGTCAGGGGAAGCTCCGGTCTATGCGATGGATACGGGGAGAGTAGAATTTGCGGGTTATTTGGAGGATACCGGATACACGGTAGTCATCCGCCATGCTAACGGATTGCAGTCCACATACGGATATTTAAAGGCGAACTTGTGGGAAGAGAATGATTGGATTGAGGGCGGGGAGCTGCTTGGAAAAACGAGATCGGGAACCGGACGCTGGGCGGAGCAGTTATATTTTGCGGTGAAGAAGGACGAGGAATCGATTGATCCTACGGAAGTGGTAGCCTTTGATTAAGTGGCTGGGAACGCGCTACCGCTTTCATCCTCTGTTTGTCCTGATGATGCTTCTGTCCCTGTTTACAGGGTATTTTGTGGAATTGATCACCTTGTTCGGCATTGTGCTCATTCATGAGCTTGGACATGTTTTTACGGCGAAAAGCTTCGGATGGAACGTCACTGAGGTTCAACTGCTCCCGTTCGGCGGAGTGGCGGTTGTTGAAGAAAGCGGCAACGTTCCCGCCAGAGAAGATCTGATAGTGGCGTTAGCCGGCCCCTTGCAAAATTTGTGGATGGCGGCCTTTGCTCTGTTGGTGCTTGCGACCGGATGGGCTGACCCCGAGTGGTGGATATATTTCATACAGGCGAATTTATGGATAGGCGCCTTTAATCTGCTGCCGATTCTTCCTTTGGACGGGGGCAAAATTTTACAGGCCGTGCTAAGCTACTTCCTGCCTTATCACCGCACTTTATTGCTCACGACGTGGATCAGCTTAATCATGAGTTTCGGCCTCGTTGCGGCTTCGGTCTTCCCTTGGAACGGAGGAGGGGTCCATTTGAATTTGCTGGTCATCGGCTTATTCCTTCTCTATTCCAATTGGTACGGTTACCGGCACCTTCCTTTTCAATTCGTAAGATTTCTGATGAGCCGCCATGATCGTTTTGCCACTAGCTGGATAAGGGGGACCATAGCACAACCCATTATCGTCTCGGGGGGGCATCGGGTAACGGAAATCATGCGTCTGTTGATGAGGGAACAGTATCATTTGATCTATATTATGGGGGATCAAGGGTCGATCAGGCATGTCGTTCCGGAACAAAGGCTGATCGATGTTTATTTTAGCGGGAAAAAAAGGAACGATGCGGTATCCGACTTATTCGTGTAAAATGGAGCTTAGCGGTTAAGGGCAGAGGTGATTTTTTGAAACAAGTTTTAGTTCAGAATAAGCAAGGATTATGCAAAATCGTTGTCATGGAAAACGGAAAAATGACGGAATATTATACGGAACGTCCATCCGAGATTGAGAAGGCGGGCAATGTTTATAAAGGAAAAGTTGTCAACGTTGTTCCCGGCCTTCAGGCGGCATTCGTCGATATCGGCTTGGACAAGAACGCTTATTTATACATTGATGATCTGCTGCCAGCCCACTTGGAGAAGCAGCCTGAGCACAAACCGTCGATTCGCGATTTGGTGAAGGAAGGGCAGGAGGTCATCGTGCAAGTGAAGAAGGAGCCTGTCGGTTCCAAGGGGGCGCGGGTAACGACTCACTGCACCATTCCGGGGCGCTGGCTCGTCTTCCTTCCGGAAGCGGATTACGTAGCTACCTCGAGAAAAATTAACTGTCCGGAGGAAAAGACCCGCCTCCGGCAATTGGCGGAAGCCCTTCGTGAGCCGGGCGACGGCATCATTGTGCGGACATTGGCGGAGGGGCAATCATCGGAAGTTCTTGAGCAAGATTTCCAATGGCTGAAGGATGTGTGGTCCTCGATCTTGAGGAAAGCGGAATGCAGCACAGCTCCCGCATTGCTGTACCGGGACCTGTCTCTGCTTCCCAGACTGGTCAGGGATTTATTTAACGAGAGAGTGGACGAGTGGGTGGTGGACGAGCCTCAGGTCGGTGCGGAAATTAAGGCGATGCTCGACGATATGGCGCCGGAGCTGACGGAGAGAGTCCGGATATATTCGGATCGGACCCCGCTTTTTGAAGCATACGGGATTTCAGCGGAGCTGGAAGCAATGTCCCGGCGTCAAATCTGGCTCCATTGCGGAGGATACATCGTTGTCGATCGGACGGAAGCCTTAACGGTCATCGACGTGAACACGGGCAAGTATACCGGACAGGACAACCTGGAACGGACGGCTTATGTCGTAAATAGAGAAGCTGCGAGTTTGATCGCCCGCTTAATCCGTTTTCGGGATCTTGGAGGCATCATTCTGATTGACTTTATAGATATGGAGGAGGAAGAGCACCGAAGAGGCGTGCAGGAAGTGCTGGAAGAAGAGGTTCTCGGCGATCGGGCCCGGACGAATCTGGTTGGCTGGACGAGGCTGGGGCTGTTCGAATTGACCCGTCAGAGGAGCCGGCCGGCGATTGATGATAATAGCCGGTGCCCGGTATGTGGAGGCAGTGGGAGGTTGCTGTCCAGGGAGGGCTAGATATACTCTTTGTCCTTCGGGATAGCAAAAGCTATTGCAAAGTAAGGACGGGCAGGGGACGTTCAAATGACGGTTGAAAGCCGATTGCGAAGCCGTTACAAGTCGATTGCAGCGCCGTTACAAGCCGATCGCAGCGCCGTTGCAGAGCCGATAGCAAGCAAGCTGTTGCAAAGCCGATGGCAAACGCAGTTGCTAAGTAAAGACGAGCAATAGTACATTAAATTCCTCCCTTTTTCCAAAAAGAGAGCGAAAGACGCTCAAATGTGCAGGTCTTTTGGACGAAATGGGGCCATTTCGCAAAAAATCGCTCCAAAGACCTGCATTATCGCTTTAGAATCAGGCATGTGGCGACTTTTACCCAAAAAGACCTGCACTATTGCTTTAGAATAAGGCGTTGCACGCGTTTCTCTCCAAAAGACCTGCAGTTTCTCCACGGCCTGTCTTTACGATCTCTGGCGGTATAGGGAGGGCTGGCGGGCGTCTATCGTTGGCCAAGAGCAAGAGGAGGGTGTCCCGTCGCGAGGCGGAATGCGGGTAGGGGCGTCTGTGTTATTTGCTGCCAGACTCCTGAAGGCCACACCTAGCAATCCATAGGGAAGCCGACTTTTAGCCGCCCCGTATGCCCTTCTGTCTCTCTTCGCAATGATAAGTTTTACATTTTGTTCAAGAGTTGTTAACTTCCGAATCCTCTGAGCTCCTTGACGATTTTTCCGTGTTCTCCAGCCGCTTATCGTGACATTCAAAGCAGTACAATTCCCCGTTTTCGGCTACCGTGCCGTTTAGAAAACCGTCCATGCAATAAATTTTTACCCCGCACCGGACACAAGCCCCTACATACTCTTTCATCCTGCATACCCCTTTCAGACGATAATATAAAGAAATACGTTCTATAATCCACATTATATTTATAACTCAGCTACTTTCGCACTTAAATAAACTTGTGATGACGGCGAAGATAAGAAAAAGATACTGCTATGTTTAACAGGTCGAACCTGACCAAAATTCTATCAAGATCGAAGAGAGTCTCTTATGCTTCAGATAACGAAACGAACGAAACTTCACAACTACCTCATAGGCGGAAGATAAATTGCTGCGATTATGCAGTTATTATGAATCGATTCAGAACATTATGGGGAAAAGCCTGCGAAAATGCACGAATTTACCTATAAGATCAACCCGAACTCCCTTTAAACGAGAAGAAAGATGCAGATTCGCAGGCTTTGCAGCGGACACGGAATCAATTCGTCCAAAAGGATGCACTTTTGCAGGCTTTGGCCAAAAACAAAGTTCGTAAAATGGAGTTATTTTACATTTATCATAAAAGGCTGCCTGATGTTGAAAAAAGAAAGGCGTAGGTCTATTGTGCCTCCTCGAAAGGAAAGGCATGGGCCCGTTGATCCAGGTAGGAAAGACTTCCCGGGTATTGAGAAACAAAAGGACTTAGAAAAAAAGGGATTATATGGAGCAAGAAGGTTGCCAAAGGTAAATAATATGATATTATTTTAATATGGTAAAGTGATAACGTAATAAAATAATACATCTCTTTTTTAGGGAAGGAGAGACATGGATGATCCGAGCGGTTGTTTTCGATTTTGACGGACTGATCCGGGATACGGAAACGTATGAATACTATTCATTTGTTAATCTGCTTGGAGAATATGGAGTAGAGCTGCCCCTTGAATTATACAGCAGCAGAATCGGCGGGGATACGAATACCTTCTGCCCATACTCCTACCTGGAATCTTCCATCGGCAGGACGCTGGAACGAGAACGTCTGAGAGAACGCCGGAGAGAAATCTATGCTGAACTTATTCATACGGAGAAGACCAGACCCGGGGTGGAGGATTATTTGCAAGCCGCACAGAGGATGGGATTACGGATCGGCTTGGCCTCGAGCGCCCCTTCGAGTTGGGTGATGCCGAATTTGGAGGAGCTGGGGCTGGTTCCGTATTTTGAATGTATCCGGACGCATGAAGATGCGGTTCGCGTTAAGCCCGATCCCGAGCTTTATCTCAACGTGCTGGATGCCTTGGGGGTGAATCCGCGGCAGGCAGTCGCCTTTGAAGATTCTCCTAATGGGGCTTTGGCTGCTTTCAGAGCTAATATGCGTTGTGTCATTGTCCCGAACAAGCTGACTGAGCAATTGACCTTCGGACATTATGACTTGCGCCTGAGCTCCATGAAGGATATGGGGCTGGAAGAGGTGCTTGCCCGCCTCGGCTGAATGGGCAGAAGAATTCCGGCCACCCGATGGGCTATCGTTAATTTTTTGAATTGATTTACGGGATATAATATGATAGAATGATTCAGTATGTTGCAGCAGCATGCTGTAACCGCGCATGTCGGGTTATCAAGAGACCGGGCTCCGCAAGGGCAAGGCCACCTGGACGATGGCGAGTCTGAGACATGAGGAGGTGCAACGAATGTACGCAATTATCGAAACTGGCGGAAAGCAGTACAAGGTTCAAGAAGGCGATGCTATTTACATCGAGAAGCTGGATGTTAACGAAGGCGATGTGGTTACTTTCGACCGTGTTCTTCTCGTTTCGGGAGACAAAGGCGTTTCGATCGGATCTCCGGTCGTATCCGGCGCTTCGGTTTCCGCGAAAGTGGAGAAGCAGGGCAAAGGCCGCAAAGTGATCGTTTACAAGTACAAAGCTAAGAAGAACTATCGCCGCAAGCAAGGACACCGTCAACCGTACACTAAAGTAGTGATCGAAAAGATTCAAGCGTAACCGGAGCCTTCCGATGATTAAAGTAATCATTACGCGACGGGCATCGGATGAGACCATTGAATCCTTCTCAGTGAAAGGACATGCCGACTTTGCCGAATCCGGCAAAGATATCGTTTGTGCCGGTGTTTCGGCCGTAACGGTCGGAACGATTAATGCCGTTGAAGAGTTGCTAGGCATTGCACCGGACACCGAGATGAAGAGCGGCTGGCTTACGGCCTGCTTTCCGGACGGACTCCCGCAGGAGCAAGAGGAGAAGCTTCAGCTGCTGCTGGAAGCTATGGTGGTCACGTTGAAATCCATTGAACAATCATACGGTTCCTATATAACGGTTAAGAATAAATTGGGAAAAGGAGGTAGACAGACATGTTGAAGTTAAATCTTCAGTTGTTCGCATCGAAGAAGGGTGTCGGTTCCACGAAGAACGGACGTGACAGCATTGCCAAGCGTCTGGGTGTCAAGCGTGCCGACGGCCAATTGGTAACGGCAGGAAGCATCCTGGTTCGCCAACGCGGAACCAAGATTCATCCGGGAACGAATGTCGGCATCGGTTCCGACGATACTTTGTTTGCGAAAGTGGAAGGCGTTGTTAAGTTTGAACGCTGGGGCCGCGATCGCAAGAAAGTGAGCGTCTACCCGGCTGAAGCTGCCCCTGTAGCAGCAGCAGTAGAAAGATAATCAACGGTGAACAGACTCCGGCAGCTTCTGCCGGAGTTTTTTTCGCTCTGAACAGTGTGTCCCATGACATTCGCCGGATCATTCTTAAGTTAGGCGGATGCAGTTCGAGTAGGAAAATGCTATACTTGAACAATGTGGAATCCATAGGGGACGGTGCAAGCCATGAACCGGATGAAATTGCTGCAGGCATTGACATTGGTTATTTTTGTTGCCTCATTATTAAGTCTTGCTGCATTTGCGATGCCATTTTTTGCACGCTGGTCGTTCGCTGCACTGCTGGTTGTAAGCGGTTATGCTTTCCTCAGGCTGGAGCAAGCCCGCCGGCAAGCGGCCTGTGATGATCGGCTTATACAGACGGTGAGTCATCATCGGCATGATTGGATGAATGATTTTCAAGTGCTGCTCGGTTTAATGAAGCTCAAGAAATTTGATAGTATGCAGCCTTATATGGATAAAATAAAAGCAAGAATGCATCAGGAAAGCTGCATGGCCAAGTTGGGCTCTTCTTCGTTAATCGCGTATTTGATGTCATTTCGTGCGGACAAGCGCCCGCTGGAATTGGAGGTAAACGTTGAGCAGGAAATTAATCTGGCACAGCTAAATGTAGAGAAGGACGGGGTGACCTCCCTGCTGAAGGAGACCGTGGAATGTTTCTGCGGCTGTGCGCAAGGGAGCGACGGGGAACCAAACCGGCTAAGCATCGAAATAGGGCTGGAGGACACGGACTTGCTGCTTGACTTTGTCTATGACGGAAATTATCGCGAGGATCTGCTGGGAGAGGCTGTGACGGCGATGAAGAAACGCCGGAATAACAGCCGGGTTTACATAGAGGAGGAAATCGGTCAGAACCATGTCGTGCTTACCTGCCGATTTAAGAATGCAGCGGGCCGGATATGAGAACAAGCTGTGCGTATCTATACTATAGATGTAGGAAATTCGGGGTGAACCGTTTATGTTTGTAGATAAGGCCAAGATTTACGTAAAAGGCGGCGATGGAGGAGACGGAATAGTTGCCTTCCGGAGGGAAAAATATGTTCCCGAAGGCGGTCCGGCGGGTGGAGACGGAGGACGCGGAGGCGACGTCATCTTTCGCGTGGACGAAGGGCTGCGGACGCTGATGGATTTTCGGTATCAGCGTCATTTCAAGGCTCCGCGCGGCGTTAAAGGAAGGAATAAATCGATGCATGGCGCCAATGCGGAAGATATGATCGTTAGGGTGCCGCCGGGAACGGTCGTTATCGATGACGATACTCAAGAGATCATCGCCGATCTTACCACACACGGTCAAGAAGTTGTAGTCGCCAAGGGTGGAAGAGGGGGACGTGGAAATACCCGCTTTGTTACCGCCAAGCATACGGCCCCGGAAATTGCCGAGAAGGGTGAGGAAGGCCAGGAACGGTGGGTTATCCTTGAATTGAAGGTGATGGCCGATGTAGGGCTTGTCGGTTTTCCAAGCGTGGGCAAATCCACACTGCTTTCCGTCGTTTCGGCCGCACGGCCGAAAATTGCGGATTATCCCTTTACTACCCTGACACCCAATCTGGGAGTGGTGGACGTCGGGGACGGAAGAAGCTTCGTCATGGCGGATTTGCCGGGCCTGATTGAAGGCGCTCATCAAGGTGTGGGATTGGGCCATGAATTTCTGCGCCATATCGAGCGCACCCGGATCATTGTCCATGTTGTGGACATGGCTGTCACTGAGGAAGAGGGAAGAGATCCCTATGACGATTGGCTCAAGATCAACGAGGAAATCAAGCTTTATAATGCCAAGTTGGAGGAACGTCCGCAGTTGGTAGTTGCCAGCAAAATGGATATTCCTGGGGCGGAAGAGAAGCTGCAGCGCTTTAGGCAGCTTCTGCTGGAGAACCATGGAATCGAGGAAGTGCTTCCTATCTCCGCAGCTACGCGCGAAGGAATCCAGGAGCTGATCTACAAGGTGGCAGATCAATTGGACGCCATTCCCGACGCACCGCATGTGGAAGAAGTGCCGGAAGCGGAAGAACGGAAGATCTACCGTTACGAAGAAAAGACCGATACAGGCTTCACTATCCGTCGGGAGAACGAAGTCTATGTCGTTGAAAGTCCCACTATTGAGAACTTGTTGAAACGAACCCAGTTCGGCTCTCATGATGCGGTGATGCGGTTCGCCCGTATTATGCGCAAGATGGGCGTTGACGATGAATTGCGCAAACGCGGAGCTACCGACGGAACCATTATCCGGATTGGAGATTTTGAGTTCGAGTTTGTTGAGCAGGGGTAAAGACGGCCTTTAATCTGATTATAGGGGATAACCGCCCACAGGGGCTGGGCTGGAGAGACAATAGTCTCACCTGGGAATCACGATTGAAACTCGTGACCCCAAGAAATAGGCAGACCGCCTTTCCATGAGGGAAGGCGAGGCTGCGTTTTTTCTTTTTGCACATGCTCGCGGTTAATAATTGCCTATTGCCACCAAGCGGGGTATCCGTTATAATGTCCACTATATAGAAACAAAAGTATGTATGGGGAGGACGATTGGCAATATGTCCGCTAGAAATGAAAGGGAGCCTTTTTATCTGGTTAGAGAAGATATATTGCCGGAAGCCGTTCTGAAAACGATGGAGGCCAAGGACCTGCTGGCCCGGGGCGAAGCGAAGACGATCCATGAAGCTGTCGATAAAGTCGGGATCAGTCGAAGCGCCTTCTATAAATACAGAGACGGCATCTATCCTTTGAACAAGGTGGACAGGGAGAGAATTGTGACGGTCTCCATGAATCTGGAGCACCGTTCAGGCATTTTGTCCAAGGTGCTGGCTTGTATTGCCGGCCTGGAAGGGAATGTGCTGACTATTCATCAGAGCATCCCGCTGCAGGGGATGGCTAACGTCGTTATTTCTGTAGATACTTCCCGAATGGACGATCCGATTAGCGGCATGCTGGAAGCCTTGAATAATATGGACGGGGTTCGCAAAGCACTCGTCATCGGGCAGGGATAGCTTTGTCCGACCGGTTCGGGAGACCGGGAACGGGACGATTTCCACTCATTGGCGGGATACGAGAGCAGGATGGACGGGAATCTCCATTCAAGAGAACCGCGATCAGATTTATTTTAGTGCGATGTATTTCCTTGCGGGTGCCGGAATTCCGGACAGACCTGCAGTAGCTTCATTTGCCTAGCTAATAGGGCCGGGCATATATACACGAGAATAGAAAGACTGGAAGATGGGGGAATAGTGGATGAAGCCGATAAAAGCGGGATTGCTTGGTTTGGGAACGGTAGGGACGGGCGTGGTCCGGATTGTGGAAGGACACCAGGAAGATTTGGTCATGCAAACGGGTTCTTCTCTCACCATAGAGAAGATTCTGGTCAAGAACCGCAGCAAGGAGAGAAGCATTACTGTCGGACCGGATAAGCTTACGGAGGATCCGTGGGAGATTATCAACCATGAAGAGATTGATGTTGTTGTGGAGGTTATGGGGGGAATTGAGCCCGCCAGAACCTATATACTTGAAGCCCTGAGCCGCGGCAAGCATGTAGTCACCGCCAATAAGGATTTAATGGCTCTTCACGGGCAGGAGATTCTCGCCAAGGCAGCGGAGAACGGCTGCGATGTCTTCTATGAAGCGAGCGTGGCAGGGGGAATACCCATTATCCGTACGCTGGTGGAAGGCTTTGCCTCGGACAGAATTACGAAAATTATGGGAATTGTGAACGGCACTACCAATTATATTTTAACCAAAATGAGCCAGGAAGGGGCTTCCTACGAGGATGTTCTGAAGGAAGCTCAGGAGCTGGGGTATGCCGAGGCTGACCCAACATCCGATGTGGAGGGGCTCGATGCCGCCAGGAAAATGACGATTCTCGCCACACTGGGCTTTAACGTCAATGTATCTCTGGACGATGTGAGTGTTAAGGGAATCAGCTCGATTTCGAAAGAGGACATTCTGTATGCGAAGAAGCTCGGGTATGAAGTGAAGCTTCTTGGAATAGCGGAACGCAAGGATGACTCGATCAGCGTTACGGTACAGCCTACGATGGTTAACAGAAGCCATCCGTTGGCCTCCGTTAACGGAGTATTTAATGCTGTCTATGTATATGGCGAAGCTGTGGGAGAGACGATGTTCTATGGGCCGGGTGCCGGCGAGCTGCCTACGGCCACCTCGATTGTGGCCGATCTGGTGGCGGTAGCCAAGAACCGGAATCTGGGAGTCAGCGGCCGCAGAGTCTTTACCCCGTATAAAGAGAAGAAGCTCAGAACGGCGGAACAGGTCGATTATAAAAACTTTATGCTGCTCCATGTGGAGGACGAACCCGGAGTGCTTGCCAAAATTGCCAAAGTATTCGCACAGCATGAGGTTAGCCTGGAGTCGGTGCTGCAGCAGCCGAACCCGAACAATCCGAAAGCGGAGCTGATTATTATTACCCATGACGCCAACCAGGCGAGCATGACGAAGGTGCTTGAGGATTTCCAAACTTTGGACGGCATTGATAGAGTGCAAAGCGTGTATCGTGTGGAAGGCTGATATCCGAAGAAGATATAAATTTATAATTAGGAGTCTGAAAAGATGAGATATCTAGGATTGCTTGAAACTTACAAAGCTTATTTACCCGTAACGGATCGTACCCCAATGATTACTCTTCATGAGGGAAATACTCCGCTCGTTCGCGCGGAGAAGCTGTCGGATGAGCTGGATTTGGACGTTTATTTCAAATACGAGGGGCTTAATCCGACCGGTTCCTTCAAGGACCGCGGCATGGTTATGGCCGTTGCCAAAGCAATGGAGGAAGGAAGCCGGACGATTATGTGCGCATCGACGGGGAATACTTCCGCTGCTGCAGCCGCCTATGCGGCACGCGGCAATTTAAACTGTATCGTCCTCATCCCTAACAATAATATTGCTCTCGGCAAGCTGGCCCAGGCGATAATTTATGGCGCCAAGGTAATCGCCATTGAAGGGAACTTCGACCGTGCTCTGGAAATCGTCCGGGAAATTACGGCCAAGCATCCGATCACATTGGTTAACTCCGTAAATCCATATCGGATTGAAGGTCAGAAAACCGCCGCATTCGAGGTTTGCGATCAGCTTGGCAAGGCGCCTGATTATCTGGCCATACCGGTAGGGAATGCCGGGAACATTACGGCTTACTGGAAAGGATTCAAGGAATACAATGAGCTTGGCAAAACCTCTTCCCTGCCTAAGATGATCGGCTTTGAGGCCGAAGGTGCCATGGCCATCGTTAAAGGCGAGCCTATCCGCGAGCCGGAGACGGTAGCTACGGCGATTCGGATCGGCAACCCGGCGAGCTGGACAGGTGCCGTTAATGCGGCCGAGGAGTCCGGAGGGCAGATTAATTATGTAACGGATGAAGAAATTCTGCACGCATACCGAACCATTGCCTCCAAGGAAGGAATTTTCGCCGAACCGGCTTCGGCCGCTTCGATAGCCGGGGTGATGAAGCTCAATAAGGAAGGTTATTTTACAGGTGGAGAATCCGTGGTATGCGTTCTGACCGGACATGGGCTTAAGGATCCGAATATCGCCATCAAGAGCGTAGAATCGGAGCCGCTTGTTGTCGAAGACAACGAACAGGCCGTTATGGAAGCTATCCGTAAGCTCGAATCGTAATAAGAAACCGGAGTGAACGACATGAACAAGGCAAAAGTCCGCGTCAAGGTTCCCGCCAGTACCGCCAATCTCGGACCGGGATTTGACAGCCTCGGAATGGCCCTCAACCTGTATGCTTGGATCGAAATGAAGGCATCCGATCGCACGGAGATTCAGCTCTACGGAGATCATATGGAGCAGGTGCCGACCGATAAAAGCAACTTGATTTATAAGGTAGCACAAATGGTATTTGCGGAGGCGGGAGTAGAATGCCCGGAATTGGAAATATCCGTTTACAGCGAGATCCCGCTTACCCGCGGTCTGGGCAGCAGCGCATCGGCTATCGTCGGAGCGATGGCGGCGGCGAACCGGCTGATCGGCAGTCCGCTTTCGGATGACAAGCTGTTCCAGATGTCCAGTGCCTTGGAGAAGCATCCCGACAACGTCGGTGCTTCTTTGTTCGGAGGCATTATAACGGCCTATTGGGATGGTTCGCGGGCGGAATATATCCGGATAGAACCGCGGCCGAATCTAGAGGTGCTCGTCGCTATTCCGGAGTTTCATCTGTCTACGGACAAGGCGAGGAAGGTTCTGCCTGAGCAGGTTCCTCTGAAGGATGCCGTCTTCAATGTCAGCCACACTTCCTTGCTGGTGGCTGCATTATGCAGCGGACGATATGATGTCATACGCCATGCGATGAAGGATGCGCTTCACCAGCCTTACCGTGCCTCCTTGATTCCGGGAATGAAGACAATACTGGACAAGGCTACGGATTATGGGGCATTAGGAGTAGCTCTTAGCGGGGCAGGACCTACGCTTCTCGCTTTAGTTGACGCGGAGAGCGAAAGCCGTTCCGAACTGGAGCATTTTCTGTTATCGACGCTGCAAGGGGAGGGAGTGCCGGCACAGACGATGTGGTTGAAGCCTGCCCTGCATGGGGTTGAAGAACTCAATCATTTCGATGAGCAGCGGAGCTTCCTGGATAACGTGCGTAACAGCCCGGAAGCCAGGCTATGAACTACCGGTTTAGCTTCCGGGGAACAGGCCGCTGTCTTGCAATTTCGCATGGCAGGTGTTAAGATTCAGAAGAAAAAACTCGATATTTTGGCGAATTCCGACAGTAAGTATGTACTTTAAGGTTGGAATGGCCAAAGAGGATCGACAGGATAAAAAGGAGAGGTCCGGGCGTGACCAAAATAGCCTTTCTTGGACCCGAGGGAACGGTATCTCAAGAGTCTGCACAATATTTTTTCAATAACGAGTCTTACGAATATATTCCATACAGCTTTATATCGGACGTATATAACGCTACCGTATCGGGTCACACGGATGTCAGTGTCATTCCGATTGAAAACACGATCGACGGCTCCGTCAAACTGCATGTTGACCAGCTCGTTCTTGGCGACCTGCAGATCCAAGCGGAATGGATTTATCCCTCAATTCAGAATTTAATCGGTTTCAAGCAACCCCAGGAGAACGGGCTTGCGGAAATTGAGAAAATCATTTCGATCGATGTCGCTATCGCTCAATGCCGTAACTTCCTGCAGGCACATCTGCCGGAGGTCAAGTTCGAATTTGTCAGCAGCACTGCGGAGGGAGTAAGAAGAGTTCGGGAGTTGGCTTCCCCCGCTGTCGCGGCGATCGGCACGAAGCTGGCGGCTAAGCAGTATGGACTGGAGCTTCTGGCGTCCAACATTACGGATCACCAGAATAATTTCACCCGCTTCATCCTGGTGGGGAATTCTTCACCGCCGCTCAAAGTTGCAAATAAATACAAGACAACTCTGCTTGTAACCCTTCCGGAAGATTACCCGGGCGCCCTGCATCAAGTGCTGTCCGCTTTCGCCTGGAGGAGAATCAATTTGTCCAAAATAGAATCGCGGCCGACCAAGCTGAAGCTCGGAACTTATTATTTCTATATCGATGCGGAAGGATCCTTGGATTCCGTACTGATGCCGGCAGCCATCGAGGAAATCGAGGCTCTGGGCTGCCAGGTCCGTATTCTGGGCTCTTATCCCAGCTATAATTACGAAACTTCTGACACAGCACATATGGAGGTGTAGTCATCCATGTCACAATGGATCTATCTAAACGGGGAATATGTAACTAAAGAGGAAGCGACCGTATCCGTTTATGACCACGGCTTTTTGTACGGTGACGGAATCTTCGAAGGTATTCGTATTTATAACGGAAATATTTTTAAATGCAAAGAACATCTGGACCGATTGTACGATTCCGCCAAATCGATTATGCTCAACATTCCCCTGACGTACTCGGAGATGGAGCAAGCTTTAGTGGAAACCATTCGCAGGAACGGATTGAAGGATGGCTATATCCGACTTGTCGTTTCGCGCGGTCCCGGGGACCTCGGTCTGGACCCGCGGCGCTCGCCCAAAGCCAGCGTCATCATTATCGTTGAACAGCTTTCCATCTATCCGGAGGAAGCATACATTCACGGTTTGAAGACCGTTTCCGTATCGACTCGCCGCAACGTTCCGGATGCATTGAATCCGAAGATCAAATCGTTGAACTATTTGAACAATATTCTGGTTAAGATCCAGGCCAATTTGGCCGGGGTCGGAGAGGCTATTATGCTCAATTCCCAAGGGTATGTAGCCGAAGGCTCCTCGGATAATATATTTATCGTTAAGCGTGGAACCGTCTTTACTCCTCCATGCTATTGCGGAGCTCTGGAAGGAATTACCCGGGCAGCGATTATTGAAATTTGTCAAAAGATCGGGTACACCGTCAAAGAGGAACCGTTCACCCTTCATGATGTGTATGTCGCGGATGAAGTGTTCTTTACGGGTACGGCAGCGGAAGTGATTGCCGTTCGGGAAGTGGACGCACGCATCATCGGTGAAGGAAAGGCAGGCCCGATCACCACCCGTCTTCTTCAGGAGTTCCGGAATATCGTAGAAGTTGACGGTGTTAAAGTTTACGAATAATTTTTTATAAAGTACAAAGCTCCTGCGAGACGGTTTAGTCTTGCGGGAGTTTTTTTTGCGTAAAGGATGTCAAAAGCCTATTTCCTGCATACAATGTAATGTCATTTCTGGGCACGGTGAAGGTGCCGGGGGCAAGGTCAGGTTGATTCCAGCTTCAATCACCAGGCGCGGAGCGGGAGACACCGGCTACCGAAGAAGTCGGCCTGAGGCCATCGGCTCGCTCCGTACATTACAAGGAGGTTTTAGGCTTGAAAATTCATATCGTCAAGAAAGGTGAATCGCTGTATCAATTGTCGAAGAAGTACAATGTAGATCTCGACAAATTGATCGAGTTTAATCCGCAAATTGAAGACCCGGACAAAATTGATGTCGGCACGAAGGTGAAAATTCCGAGCCCTTCCATACCGATGGAACCCCCCGAAAGCGACATTGCACATAAACATATTGTTAAGCAGGGGGATACTTTGTGGAAATTGTCCAAAAAATGGGGAATTCCGCTCAAGGCTATGATTGACGCCAATCCGCAGCTTAAAAATCCAAGTATATTAATGACCGGACAATTGGTTTATATCCCCAAGTGGAATCCTGATGGGGGCAATCAACCGAATGTTCCTGGAGAAGCCTCACTGCAGGAACTGAATGTGATGGCAGAGATGAATGCTATGGCGGAGTCCAATCTTATGCCCGAAATGACCATGCCTGTACCGCCGCACAAGAAGAATACGGCCCCGATTGTGCCGGAAGCTCCAATTCTGCCGATGGCAGAGGAGGTAAAGGAAGAGATCGAAGAAGTTAAAGAAGAGGTTAAGGAAGCTAAGGAAGAGATCAAAGAAGAGGCCAAAGAAGTACAAGAACTTCTGAAGGAAAAGGTCGAGCCGAAAGAAGTCGTGGAATTGGAAGAAATAAAAGAGGTGGCGGTAGAGAAGGAAGAGGAGAAAGCATACCCGTCCGTTCTGCCGTTTAAGGAAAACATACATCAGGAAGCTCTGGAGGAGAATGTGAATTTGGTTGCCCCCTTGGAGAAAGAATCGGTTCCTCATTCATATCCTTCTATTATGTATACGGAGCACTTGTTTGAACAGTATAATGTGCCTGCCGTTGAAGCTGCCGTGGAATATACGGGCTGGGCTCAAGCGAATGCAAATGTGGAGCCGCAAGTGAGCCCTTATCAAGACTGGAGCTCCTGGCCAACGTCTAACGAGGCAGCCTTGAACGCTCCTTATGAGTATGCCAACCTCCCGCAGCTTTCGGGAGTTGACCCGAATGTACTGCCGCAGCCGCAATATGCGCCTTATTCTTACGAGTCTAAGGGTAAGCACGATTGCGGATGCCAAGGGCATCATCATGCCTCCTATGCGGATTATCCGGGCCTTCAGCCTTATTCTGTGCAGATGACAAACGTTAGCCCTATGGCGAATGTGAGCCCGGTACAGGAAAAAGGGAAGGCCGAGAATAAAAATCCGGCCGGAACTTGGCAGGATGGCGGTCATATACATTCGGCAGGACACTGGCCGCATGACGGGGGCAATGTGCAATCGATGAGCCACTGGCCGCATGACGGAGGCAATGTGCAATCGATGAGCCACTGGCCGCATGACGGGGGCAATGTGCAATCGATGAGCCACTGGCCGCATGACGGGGGCAATGTGCAATCGATGGGCTACTGGCCGCAGGATGTGGGCAATGTGCAATCGATGGGCTATTGGCCGCAGAATGTGGGCAGCGTGCAATCGATGGGCCACTGGCCGCATGACGGGGGCAATGTGCAATCGATGAGCCACTGGCCGCATGACGGGGGCAATGTGCAATCGATGAGCCACTGGCCGCATGACGGGGGCAATGTGCAATCGATGAGCCACTGGCCGCATGACGGGGGCAATGTGCAATCGATGGGCCACTGGCCGCAGAATGTGGGCAATGTGCAATCGATGGGCTATTGGCCGCATGACGGGGGCAACATGCAGCCGATGGGCTATTGGCCGCAGGATGGCGGGTATATGCAGCCGATGAGCTATTGGCCGCAGGATGGCGGGTATATGCAGCCGATGGGCCACTGGCCGAACAGCGGGCCGATAGCTAAGAGCGGGGCAGAGAATGTGTCTGCATCGCCAAATGCGAATTTGGCGGCGCAGGCCAAATCCGGACCGAAGATAAATTCCATGCCGAATCTAGAGGCAGCCGCTAATGCGGGTTCTTTTCCCAATATGGGCCCTCTACCGTTTGGGATGCCGGCAATCCAATATGGAGCTGCTGCAGTAGACCCTTACTATGCGCCTTACTGGTCCCCGGCGGCCCCATGGACATACGGGCCTATGGATGCCCCGTATGCCGGCGGCTTCTCCAAAGAGAAGCATTCCCAATCCAGAGGAACGGACAATGAAGAGCCGACCCCGGGCGAGGCGGCAGAGAATAAGGAAACCGCTGAAATAAAAAAGAATAGCCGTACCAAAACAGGAGGATCCGGCACCAAAGCCTCTCTGCATTCCTACCCGCGCAAGAAGAAAAAACGCAGCACCGTGAAAAAAACGAAAACCAACCAACCGTGGATTAATTACTAGATCCGGTTATTAACGTATAATCCCCTTCATTCTGGAAACACTAAAAAAAAATTCAGAAGAAGGGGATTACCGTGAGCTTATCAAGCCTGTTAAAACAGCTCAAGAAGCTGCTAAAGCAAAAAAAACGATGGTTATCGTTAGGGCTCGTTATTTTGGCCGCGGGCGTATCCGTAACGGCTTCGGCATATTATTGGAACAAGAACAGGACGGTTTCGAACGGAACGCAGGAGCAAAAATCTTTGTCCGTATGGAGTTCCCGGGTTGATTCTCCGGAGGAATCACAGGAAGGCAATAAGGCCGTCTTAGACGTCCTTATGCGGGATAACGAGCCCAAGCTGGTCTTTCACCAGAAGAATTACGTTTGCGGGGAGGAGGTCGTGCAGCTCGGATGGCTAAAGCCCGGAGAAATTGCCGACTATTCTTTACAGAACCCGAGGGCAGTTATATCTTTGCAGGACAATCAGCAGGTTTATTTAACGGAACAGATAGACGATTTGTCGGAAAAATGCAAAGGGAATGTTTATTTCGGAATCGACAAGGACGGCAATCTGTCTTTGTTTGAGGGAATGCCCGCAGGAGAGCAAATTATCCGGACGTTCTTCCAGCTTAACGTTCAGCATTTGAAAAGCAGTCTTCCCAGCGAAACCTTGAATCAGTTGTATGACGGAATTCGGATTCTGGACCTCGATGATTATAACAGCGTTATTTCCACGTTCAGCGACTATGCGGTTCAGGGTGGCAAGAGCGAATAGCATTTGCATCGCAATGGAATACAAATCTAAGTTCCGAATGCCCAGGCAGAGAGGGAAAGTTCTTTCCTTCTCTGTCTGTTTGTTTTTCTCAGGCTTCTCCGTAAGCCAAAAAGGAAGGAAAGTCTCCCGGCGTATACTCACTGAGGAGAATATCTGTTATAATGACAAGGAATACATATGTTCGCCAGTCTGCAGATTTATAATTGGAATGATTGGAATGATTGGAAGACCGAGCTTGTCCCGGACTGCCCTAATCATATTTCGTGAGAATAACGGCAATTGGATACCGATGATATAATATCCGTATCCGGCTTTAGCGGAGAATGGAGAGGAAAGCTGTTGCGAATATTGGGAATTGACCCGGGGATTGCGATTGTCGGGTTCGCTTTTATCGATAAGCTGGGAAGCCGCTTGGTTCCGGTACAGTACGGCTGCATCCAGACGGAGGCCCACACGGAGCCTTCCCTGCGGCTCAAGGAAGTCTATGACGCTACGCTGCAATTGATTGACAAATATAAGCCCGAGGCGGTAGCCATAGAGAAGCTGTATTTCAATCGGAATGTTACGACCGCTTTTACCGTCGGGCAGGCCCGGGGAGTCTTGATGCTGGCAGCGGCGCAGAACGGACTTCCGGTGGCGGAGTATACCCCGCTTCAAGTCAAGCAGGCGGTAGTCGGCTACGGGAATGCAGAGAAGAAGCAGGTGCAGGAGATGGTCAAGATGCTTCTTAAGCTGTCACAAGTCCCCAAGCCGGATGATGTGGCCGATGCCTTGGCGGTAGCCATTTGCCATTCCCATTCCTATGTCCTTATGCAAAAAATGAACGAGGTATATAAACGATGATAGATTTTTTGAGAGGTCAACTTGTCCATCGGGAGAAGGATTACGCCGTTCTGGATGTTCACGGGGTCGGGTATCAGGTTTATTGCGCCAATCCCTACGCCTTGGGAGGACATTCCGACGAACCGGTTACGCTGTATACCCACCAGCATGTCCGTGAGGACGCGATTCTGTTATTCGGTTTTGCTACCAGAGAGGAGCAGTCGCTGTTTCGCCGTCTGATCGAGGTGAACGGCATCGGGCCGAAGGTAGCTATAGGAATTCTGTCTGCGGGTCAGCCGGAGGCGGTCATTACAGCGATCTGTCAGGAGAACATCTCCTTCTTGACCAAGCTTCCGGGGATAGGGAAGAAGACCGCGCAGCGGCTCATTCTCGATCTGAAGGATAAGCTCGGCGACTTGACGGCCGGTTGGAGCAATGCCGATCTTGCGTCCAGTGCGGTTTCCAGGCCTATGTCAGGATTATCCGCCTCGGAAGAGGAGGCCAAGCAAGCCTTGATGGCGCTGGGGTATTCGGAAGCAGAAATCGATAGAGTATGGCCTGCGGTCAAGCAGAGAGCGGCGGATTCGGACCCGGTAGACACGGTCGTGAAGACGGCGCTGCAGCTCTTGTTTCAAGGTTAATGGCTGAGGGGAGCATAGGGAGAAGGAGGACCAGTCATGGACGAACGGATCATATCAGCTAATTTAATGATGGAGGACCAGGCGGTCGAGCTCAGTCTTCGTCCAAAATATTTGGCTGAATATATCGGACAATCACAAGCTAAAGAAAACTTGAAAATTTACATAGAAGCAGCCAAAATGCGCAAGGAAGCGCTGGATCATGTATTGCTTTACGGTCCGCCCGGTCTCGGGAAGACAACCTTGTCGAATATTATCGCCAACGAGCTGGAAGTCAACATTCGCACAACATCGGGTCCGGCTATTGAAAGGCCGGGCGATCTGGCGGCGATCCTGACCAATCTTCAAGAGGGGGATGTGCTGTTCATCGATGAGATTCATCGGCTGCATCGCACCGTGGAAGAGGTCTTGTATCCCGCGATGGAGGACTTCGCTCTGGACATTATTATCGGCAAAGGGCCTAGCGCACGCTCCGTCCGTCTCGATTTGCCTCCGTTCACCCTGATTGGAGCTACTACCCGGGCAGGGCTGTTGTCCGCTCCTCTGCGAGACCGCTTCGGGGTGGTCTGCCGGCTGGAGTATTATACCAACGAGGAGCTTGCCTATATCGTGAGCCGGGCTGCCGAAATTCTGCAGGTGGAGATGGTGGGCGAGGCGGCCATGGAAATCGGGATGCGTTCCCGCGGCACTCCGCGTATTGCCAACCGCCTGCTGAAGAGAGTAAGGGACTTCGCCCAGGTCAAAGGGGACGGGATGATTACGAAGGAAATCGCCGAGGTTGCCCTCCGTTTAATTAAGGTGGATAAGCTTGGGCTTGACGAGATCGACCATAAGATGCTGAAGGCCATCATTACCCATTTCAGAGGGGGGCCGGTCGGATTGGATACGATTGCCGCAACAATCGGGGAAGAAGGGCAGACTATCGAAGATGTGTATGAGCCCTATCTGCTGCAAATCGGCTTCCTGCAGAGAACTCCCCGCGGCAGAATGGCCACGGTTCATGCTTATCAACATCTGGGAATAGAGCCGCCGGAGAAGAAGGAATGAAGAACGGACAGCGCCTTACTTTACTCTACGACGCCCATTGTGTGCTGTGCAGAAGAACGGTGGATACATTGAGCCGGCTGGAGGTCGGCTGTGAACTGATTATGATTCCTTATCAGGAGGCCGAAATTTCGCAGCTTCCCGAAGGATTGACTCCGGAACAACTGCAATCGCAGTTGCATGTTATCGATGAACAGAATCAGGTTTACCGCGGGGCAGAGGCTGTCTGCCGGATTATGTCCAAGGTTAGGGGGTGGAGATGGATCGCGGTTCTGTACCGTATTCCTTTCCTCCGTCCTGTGGCTGATCGGATCTATAAGTGGATCGCCGACAACCGGTATAAGCTGTTCGGACGGAACGAAGATTGTGAATCGGGGAGCTGTCAACTTCATCTGCCAATGGATAAGAAGGAAGAACCTGAGTCGGGGAAGAGATAAGAGCAAGAATGAACCTTATCGCCTGTGATAAGGTTTTTTGGGTTTCAGGGGAAAGCGCGTGCAACTTTTTCCAGAAGTAGGAGTCTATATTCTACAGGGGCTGTCCATAGCTCTCACGTTAAACTGAATGATGAAGGAGACAACCTGTCAATGACACAACCACAACCTAAGCGTTCGAAATGGCTGAAATGGGTAGTTGCGTTTAGCATTGTATGCTCGCCGGTACTTCCGGGACCGGTTCCAGCGGCTAAAGCCTCCGTCGCTACTACGGATACGATCCGGGTCGCTTTATATATTGAATCGCCTAAGTATAAACTTTCCGTACCTGCAGTTACCGTCACGACCGATGGCGGGCTCAGCATCGGATTCCGTCAAGCCGCCGGCCCCACAATTGTGCCGGACGGGGCTCCGTCGGCACTGCGGGCAAGCCTGGATCAATATGGCGTTCTTCTGATGGAGACGGATCAGTATACGGCGGCTAAAGCCTATTACGATAAACTGGTTAAAGCCGGCTATTCCTCCACATTATTTGCTGCAGCCAAGCAGGGTAAGGAAGTATATCAGGTTGGTATCGGCGGTTATGCCGATGCTGCTTTAGCCGCAGCGGCACGGGACAAGGTAAAGGCCGACTCCTCCTTGGCCGCATCGGCGTCTGCCCAGTCCCTGACCGGCCCTCTCCGTTGGAGTGCGGGAACTTATTCTACGGAAGCGGAAGCTTCGGCCCGGGTAACGGAATTGCAGCAGGCCGGACTGCCGGCTGTGCTCGCTTATCATGAGGATGGCGCCGGGAACCCGGCTTTCTCCGCGTGGATTGGACAAGAGGCCGACCAGACCGGAATGGCCGCCATACAGGCACAAGCTCTGCAGGTGATGCCGCAGCTGGCGCTGGTACAGGTCGATACTTCGCAACCGTATGCGGTTAAGCGGGATGATCGTACTCAGGGAATGGGAGAAACGCTGCCGCATCTGCAATTCAATGCCGGCAGCAAGCTGTGGATTTCATCATCCCAGCAATCCAGAATTAAAGTAACCGAGAAAGACAACCGCTCTTATCGCGGCAGTCTCGAGTTAAGTCAATACGGCGGGAAGCTTGCTGTAGTGAATGAGCTTCCTTTGGAACACTATTTATATTCCGTCGTGAGCACGGAGATGGGCCAGGGCTGGCCCATGGAGGCTCTCAAGGCACAAGCGGTAACTGCCCGCAGCTATGCTCTGGAGAAGGGAATGAAATATGAAATCGCCCATGTGACGGACAGTACCATCGATCAGGCCTACAATGGTGTAGAATTCGACGATGTGATCGAGGCCGTTAATGCGACCGCCGGAGAGGTCATGGTAATGGGCAAGGGAATTTTCAGTCCGTTATTTTATTCAAACGGAGGCGGGATTACCGCCGAATCCGAAGAGGTTTGGGGAAATCCGGCCCCCAATTACGCAAGTGTAAACAGTCCGGATTCGATAGCGGAGAAGGGCAAGCTTACCTGGTACTTTGTGTGGCTGCCTAACGGGAAGACCGGGTATATCCGATCCGATTTGTTAAAGGATACCGGGTCCAAGAACGCAGCGGGCATGTCTTATTACGAGCCTACGGAGAACGGGGTTAATGTCCGGTCTTTTCCTGATACGAACAGAGCTTCTGCTGTTGATAAAGTAAACCAGGGGGATAGAATCGTTGTTCTAGATGAAGTGATTGAGAGCAATGCCTATTCCTGGATAAGAGGCACCTATACGTCTGCTGAAATGACCGGTATTATGAATAAGCAGCTGGCGGAGCCTTTGGCCGGGCCGGTCAGAAGCCTGGAGGTATCCAAGCGGGGGCCTAGCGGAAGGGCTCTCGAAATTAAGGCTAACGGCCAAGCCGTCCGGGTACAGTATCCCGATGCCATCCGTACGCTGATGGGAGGCCTTCCGAGCACCCTGTTTGAAATTGAAGAAACGGGAAGGTATACTATACTGGGAGCAAATGATGTATCCCGGACCTACCCGGAATCCGCATTATCTTTGTACGCAGTGCAAGGTGGTTCGCCAAGCGCCGTTTTGCCCAACGAGTTCTTGGTATTGAACGGGGCCGGTGACGTACGTCTGGCGACCAAGGACCAGAAATTTATATTCAGGGGCAAAGGCAACGGCCACGGTCTGGGCATGTCCCAGTGGGGTGCCCGCGGATTAGCGGAGCAAGGTTATGATTATAAGAAAATTTTGGAACACTACTATAAGGGAGTTACCATTACTAAGGACTGAATAATAGCTATGGATGTAGAATTGTTTAATTATCATCTGCCTGAGGAATTAATTGCTCAGACACCTCTGAAGAACCGGACTCATTCCCGGTTAATGGCTCTGGATAAGCAGACGGGCCGGATCGGACACCATCTTTTCGAGCAGCTGGAAAGTTATTTGAAAGCCGGGGATTTACTCGTGTTAAATGATACGCGGGTCATTCCAGCCCGGCTTTTTGGCTATAAAGCAGATACCGGTGCCAAGGCAGAAGTACTGCTCCTCAAATCGTTGGGGGAAGACCGCTGGGAAGTATTGCTGCGGCCGGCCAAACGATTCAAGGAAGGCTCACGGATAGAGTTCGGTTCGGACGATGCATCGGAGGGGGCCCCCGATTCCGCCGGTCAGCCGCTGCTCACAGCGGTGGTGGAGCAAGCGGGAGAAATGGGGAGCCGGGTTCTGCGATTTGAGTATCAAGGAATATTCAATGAGATTCTTGATCGCCTGGGACAAATGCCGCTTCCGCCTTATATTAAGGAAAGGCTCGAAGACCGGGAGCGTTATCAAACCGTTTATGCGAAGCATGAAGGATCTGCGGCGGCCCCGACGGCAGGGCTTCACTTTACGACCGAATATTTGGAAAGGCTGCAGCGGCAAGGAGTCCGTATCGCTTATGTAACCCTGCATGTTGGTCTGGGAACGTTCCGCCCGGTATCTGTCGACCGCGTTGAGGAGCATGAAATGCATGCGGAGTACTACAGCTTACCCCAGGAGACTGCCGATGCCATCAATGAAACCAGGGCTTCCGGGGGCCGCGTTATTGCTGTGGGAACAACATCGGCGCGAACATTGGAAACGGCAGCAAGAGTTTGTGGACTGGGAGCCGGACCAATGGTACAGGACAAGGAAGCACTGCAAGAGATAAAGGCCTGCAGCGGGTGGACAGATATATTTCTATACCCGGGGGTGCCATTTCTGCTTGTGGACGCTCTCTTGACGAACTTTCATCTGCCGAAATCTACATTAATGATGCTGATCAGCGCAATGGCCGGTCGTGAGCGCATACTGAAAGCTTATGAGGAAGCTGTTCAACACAAGTATCGTTTCTTCAGCTTTGGAGATGCCATGTTTATCTATTAACGGCCAGGCAAGCCGGTAAAACATTTAATGCAAAAGAGAAAAGGGATGAGCGGTTATGGCGGCGGTAACTTATGAATTAATTAAAACCTGCAAGCAAACGGGAGCGCGCCTGGGACGTGTCCATACTCCTCACGGCGTGATAGAGACTCCTACTTTTATGCCCGTAGGCACTCAGGCAACGGTTAAAACCATGAGCCCGGAAGAATTAAAGCAAATGGACGCGCATATAATTTTAAGCAACACCTATCATCTGTTCCTGCGTCCCGGTCACGAAATCATTAAGCGGGCAGGGGGATTGCACCGCTTTATGAATTGGGACAGGCCCATCCTGACCGATAGCGGCGGATTTCAAGTGTTCAGCCTGAACGAAATGCGCAAAATTTCCGAAGAGGGGGTTGAATTTCGTTCTCATCTCAGCGGGGATAAGCTGTTCCTCTCTCCGGAGAAGGCTATGGAAATTCAGAATGCGCTCGGTTCGGATATCATGATGGCATTCGATGAATGTCCTCCTTATCCGGCGGATCATTCCTACTGTAAGCAATCGTTGGAACGGACCACCCGTTGGGCGGAACGCTGCCTTCAAAGTCATGCCCGTCCGGACGAACAGGCCTTGTTTGGAATTGTTCAAGGAGGGATGTATGAGGATTTGAGAAAACAGAGTGCGGCGGAGTTGACTTCGTTGGATTTCCCGGGTTATGCTATTGGTGGACTGAGTGTAGGAGAACCTAAAGCATTGATGTACGAGGTGCTGGATTACACCGTTCCTTTGCTTCCCGCAGGGAAACCAAGGTATTTAATGGGAGTGGGATCTCCGGACGCGTTGATAGAGGGAACGATGCGCGGCATAGACATGTTCGATTGTGTCCTTCCGACACGGATCGCCCGCAACGGCACGGTTATGACCAGCTCGGGACGGATGGTGATCCGCAACGCCAAGTTTGCAGATGATTTCGGGCCTCTGGATCCGGAATGCAGCTGCTACACCTGCTCCAATTATTCCCGTGCCTACATTCGCCATCTGTTGAAAGCGGATGAAACGTTCGGGATCCGTCTGACTACGTATCATAACTTGCATTTTCTGTTGGAATTGATGCGCAAGGTAAGACAAGCTATCCGTGAAGACCGTTTACAGGACTTCAGGGATGAGTTCTTCGAGCAGTATGGAATGAATGACAACACAAGTGGATTTTAACTAAATCGGGGTCGAAGTGGAAAGGGGTGAATGTTAATGAGATATATGGCTGAAGCGGCGGCTGAGCCAGTGGGTACGGGCAATTTGCTTCTATCCCTCTGGCCGATTGCCTTAATGTTCCTGATCCTCTATTTCTTGTTGCTGCGTCCGCAGCAGAAGAGGCAGAAAGCTAGAAACACGATGCTGCAAGCTTTGAAGAAGGGAGACAAGGTTATCACCATCGGCGGGCTGCACGGAACGATTATCGAGATTACAGACGATACGTGCGTGCTGCGGGTGAATGATGCGACCAAGATGACCTTCGAAAGATCGGCGATTAATTCCGTCGTCTCCTCAAGCTCCGAATCATAAGAGAAGAGTATCGCCGCAGGAAGATCATGTACATAGAGGTAACAAAAAAGAGCCTGTTCAGGCTCTTTTTTACGTTTGAGAGATGGTTTCGTACATTTATCCTCAGTAAAGTCCGGACTCCCGGTTATACACATTGTTCTCCGCAAGCTCCCCAACAATTGACAATTTACTGTCCCAGGCTGTCATTCCGAGAACTGTACACTTTGGATTTTCCTGTCTTTCTTTCGCTGATTTTTATGCCTGCCAATGCAGCGCTAACGCCAAGCACAACTCCTGCGACCATATCCGTAACCCAATGAATCCCCAAATAGAAAATGGAAAAGATGATGAAGGCCGCGGTTAGGCCCGCAAACCACCTCCAGAATCGGTTCCCTGATTTAAAAGCGATGACGGCCATAGTAACGGATAACGAGGTATGAAGGCTTGGGAAACAATTATCCAGACCTGATAGAGAACGATAGGTTTCTTCAAAGGTCGGGAACGAATCCAAAATCAGAAGACGTACGTCGGGATGGAAAGACCAGACTTCAAAAACCGGGAAAAACAGGTAAAACGGGAACGCCACCAAATAATTGCCGATTATGGCATAACAAACCGCATAAAAAAGAGATTGCCGTTTGTGAAAGGTATATACGGCAATGGAGACGATCATGACCGCCGGAAAGACAACAACATAGAAGAAGGAAGAGAGCCATGTCAGCGTCGGATGTTCAAAAAAGTGCTGTATGGAAGCTACCAGATTACCCTCCAAATGAAAGATGGCAGGTGTAAAATCGGTCTGGGCAGGTAATTTCTCCTCGACCCAAAGCTCGAGCCTATTTACTAACAGGATGGCTATAACAGCCGCAAAATGAAGAAAGTATTTGCGGGATGACAATAATTCCCGTACGAAAGAACCGGCCACCGTTATGGGATTCGCTCTCGCAGCGAGCCATAACAATACAATGACGGCAACAATGGTCCAGATGGTTACCCCTGTCATAGAGTGGAAGTTAAACATCATGGATGCCTCCTAATGTGGTTGTCTGTCGCCAAAAAACACAACGAACCGTATTATATCACATTAGGACGGATTGTAAATGGTAAGTTATTTATGGGTATTTACGCCTATAATGCCGCCCAGAGCCCCGATAAAGAAGCTCGCTGCGCTGAATAAAATCGTGTTTAAGTCAAAGCCTTTATCAAATCCGAGGAAACCGATCATAATTATAATCACACTATAGACCAGCCCCAGAATCCCCCCGTAATACCATCCTTTCATCTCCGCCTTCCTGCCGGCAACCCATCCTCCCAGGCATAACGAAATGGTATGGATAATGTATGCGTATGCAGGAAGCGCGTCTTCTTTTTGATCCGTTAGCATAAGGATAAGAGAAGTAATGACGGCCGCAATACTCATAATGATGAAGGCATACAGCAGGCCGGACAGGATAGGGGATTGAATCCGTACACGGGAAGTGTCGTTCTTGGTTTCCATTTAGCTTTCCTCCTTACTTTTGGGAATGCAAAACTCATCCTTGTACATTGTATGGCCAAGCCGGAGTGATTAGTACAAAGGAGGGAAAGGTTGAGCAGGTAATAGACGGGATTGGAAGATTTATGTATAATCTTCAATTAGCACAATCGAAACACAAAGGAGTGCAACTATGAACGAGTTATCGATGGAAGCGGCGACCTGGCAAGTCGTTGCTGCTGTAGTGATTTTCCTGGTCAGCTACGCACTGATTGTTGCGGAGAAATGGAACCGGGCAGTGATTGCCATGGCCGGCGCTATCCTGATGATCATCCTGGGTCTGGTTGATTTTGAGGCGGCCTATCAATCCTATGTGGATTGGAAAACGATATTTTTATTAATCGGCATGATGATCATTGTAGGAATTACGAGCAAAAGCGGTGTTTTTCAATATTTGGCGGTCCGAGCGGCGCAGAAAGCCAAGGGGGACCCGATCCGGATTCTGATTCTTCTCTCTTTGCTTACTGCAGGGGGCTCGGCTTTGCTGGATAATGTGACTATTGTGCTGCTAATGGTGCCGATTACGTTTTCTATAACACGTATTCTTAAGCTGAATCCGGTTCCCTTCCTTATTGCCGAGATTATTTCGGCCAACATGGGAGGAACGGCAACCCTTATCGGAGATCCTCCCAATCTAATGATTGGTTCGGCCACACATCTTAATTTTATTGATTTTCTGATTCATCTGGCGCCGGTTATTCTTATTATTCTTGGAGTGACCCTGTTGTTCTTCAAGCTGCTGTACGGTAAACAGCTCAAGGTGCAGGCCAAGGAGCGCAAAGAATTGATGAAGCTGAGCGCAAGAAGCTACATAACGGATAAACCCTTGCTTATAAAATCATTAATCGTTCTTGGATTAACGATTATCGGCTTTCTTATCCATCATCTCCTGCATCTTGAAGTCGCCGTAATTGCCATGGCCGGGGCTACGATTCTAATGCTTGTGGCTATTAAAGATAATGATGTTGAAGAGATGCTTCAAACGGTAGAGTGGGTCACCATTTTGTTCTTCGCAGGACTATTTGTGCTCATTGGCGGATTAATTGAAGCCGGGGTTATTCGCAGTTTGGCTACAGGGATGCTGCAGATTACGGAAGGAGATATCGCTTTTACCGCAATGCTCGTTCTGTGGGTCTCGGGATTTGCTTCGGCAACGATAGACAACATTCCGTTCGTAGCGACTATGATTCCTCTAATCAAAGATATGGGAGCTCAGCTTGATGTAGCTCCGTCCGCTTTGAACCCGGTTTGGTGGTCTTTGGCGTTAGGGGCTTGCCTGGGAGGCAATGGAACGTTGATCGGCGCATCGGCCAATTTGATCGTGGCCGGAATGGCCAAGAAGGAAGGAAAAGCATTTTCTTATATGGAGTTTCTTAAGGTAGGGGCACCGGTCACCTTGATTTCTCTGGTCATTTCGTCCTTATATGTTTATTTTGTTTTACTATGACCGGCGGCGTAATTAAAGGAAGATTTGAAATAGTTCAATCCTAGCGATCAGTAATCCCTTCCGGGACAAGGCCGATGGCGAATTGCCAGCAATTAGACAAGGATTTATTGCATGAGAGCAGCAGGTAAGGGTCAGAATACCCATTGAACCTTTCGTTCTGTCGAGCAACAGTGCAAGCAGGGAACAGGAGGATGTTACAATGGACGTTCTGATTCTTTCCACTCGAACCATTGTCATGTATGTTATTGTTTATATCGTGCTTCGACTTATGGGCAAAAGGGAAATCGGCAAGCTGTCTGTATTCGACTTTGTTATTTCCATAATGATTGCCGAAATTGCGGTGTTCGTTATCGAGGATGAAGATAAGCCCTTCTGGGAAGGGTTATTGCCCATCATCATCCTGCTCGTGATTCAGGTTGGCCTTGCCTATATCATGCTCTATAGCCGGAAGTTCAGGGTATTTATGGATGGAAAGCCCAGTTACTTGATTAAAAATGGAAAATTGAACCGAAAAGAAATGAAGAAACAAAGGTATAATTTGGATGATTTAATCCTTCAGCTGCGCGAAAACAAAATTACGAATGTTTCCGATGTTGAATTCGCCATTTTGGAAACTACAGGAAAGCTTACGGTAGTAGAAAAGCAAAAAAATCAAGCTCAGCAATTACCGCAAGGTCAATCACTATCTACTCAACAGGCAAGTCAGCCCCAGCCCCAGCCTCAGTCCTCTAGCCAATCATCCAAACAACAGGGGCAAGCGGGCAAGAAGAAGAAAAACAAACAGTCCAAGCAAGCACAGGCTCAAACTCAGGCCCAGGCGCAAACAGTCAATCCTCCGGCCAAACCGGCAAAGGAAAAAGTCCGCTACGAAGGATTGCCTCTTCCCCTTATTATGGACGGAAAGGTGCAGGATAAAAATCTGGATAAGATCGGAAAAACCCGTTTCTGGCTAAAAAATGAGCTTCAAACTAATGGAGTTAACGATTTTAAAGAAGTATTCTTCTGTTCCATTGACCATAAGGGAAAATTATATGTGGATAAAAAATAAACAGGCGCCCGTTTAGGGGCGCCTTGTTCGTCATGTTATGAAAGGGACGGGGTTTCGTTGGGCATTATCGTTACAGAGTTACAGCTTTTTGCCGATCCAGGGAACCCTCCTCAAATCACTGCGGTCTACTATCTTAAGCATGGCAATACAGACGAGATAGATAGTGAATCCCAGCAGACAGGCATAGATAAATCTCGGAAAGGGCTGCTGTATCCAATTGGAGTTCATCACCGCATAGCAGCCTAAGCCGGTAATACCCATCGCTACAACCACTTTAAAAAAGTCGGCCGCGTTCATCGAAAATTTCAGCATTCTGGATACGCTTGACCAGTTTAACCAAGCTACCACAATCGTGTGGATATTGATGGCCATAATAGCTCCGAGTATGCCGAAATTAGGTTTTGAAGCCAGCCAATAAATCAGAAATAGCTTGATAATTGCGCCGATCAACGTGTTTCTAAGAGCAATCCCGGGTCGATTCAGAGCCTGCAAGGTTGCCTCAAGCGGCCCTTTTAAATACATAATCAGCGCAACGGGGGCCAGCATTTTCAACATGACGCCGATATCGCTTTGATCGTACAAGTAATAAGTTATAGGATCAGCCAGCACATACATAATGACGGCAAAAGGGGCTCCTGAAACCAGCGCAAGCCGCAGCGATTGGTGAAGCCTTTTATGAATCGTGCGCATATCCTTGCGTGCGGCAGCCTCAGATAAAGATGGAATGAGCGAGACCGAAAGGGAGTAAGTCAGGGCGCTCGGAAGCATTAGAATCGGCAGGATCATGCCCTGCAGAGCCCCGTATTGTGAAGTGGCCACGGCGGTGGCCACTCCTGCAACCGCCAAGCTTTGGATGATCAGAATGGATTCCAGGAAGTAGGAGGAAGAGCCGACAAGCCGGCTTCCGGTTACCGGAACGGAAATATGAAAAATCTTTTTTAAAGTATCCAGCCTGCCCCCGTTTCCGGAACCGATTTTGGCGGATTGGTAAACATTGTACTTTTTACGTGTAACGCTATATTGGTACAATAGAATGACAAGTCCGGAAATTTCTCCGATCAGGACGCCGAACATGGCTCCCGCCGCGGCAAACTCTATTCCATAAGGAAGCATCACATAGGAACAGAGGAGCATCGTAACAATGCGGACGAGCGTTTCGAAAGTCTGGGAAACCGCTGTAGGAATCATGTTCTGCCTTCCTTGGAAATAACCGCGGTAAACCGACGAGATACCGACGATCGGAATAATCGGACTCATGCATAAGAAAGTATAATATACACGTGAATCGGTAAATAAATGAGTGGTTATCCAGCGCGAGGAGATGACGATAAGCAGCGTAAAAAGCAGACTCAGGCTGATGATGACGGCCAGCGATATATGGAGAACCTGCCGGGCTCTCCTTTCATTGCCCTGAGATTCCGCCTCGGCGACCAGCTTGGCAATGGCAAGAGGGATTCCGCCCGTCGTAATGGTCAACACGACACTGAGGAAGGGCCATCCCATCTGATAAAGGCCAACCCCCTCCGCGCCAATAACACGCGGCAATGTAATCCGGGGCAGGAAACCGAGAAGCCGATTGATAATGCCGGCAGCCAGCAGAATCATTGCCCCTTGAATAAACGATTGCTTATACTTTCCCAAATTATGTCCCCTCTTCCCGTTAACCCGCAGGTTGTCTTAAATAATGGATATGCAGAGGGTGGCCAAGCTCATGCTTAAATCGAAGCAGAAAAATAATAACCTTGGCAGGATTAAGCCGTTGGACGCAGAATATTCTAGAGGATCGCCGATTGTAAGATCAATTAGGGGGCGGCCGAAGGGCTGAAGAAGTAGAGTTTCTCCATTATTCAGCGTTATACTTTTAGAAGATTTAGGACTATTGAGATAATCTGCGGATAATAGTCTGGTATCACCTGATTTTGGCAGGGTCAGCAACAACTCCTTGGGGAGGGGAAGGCCGATGGATCACGAACGACCATTTACGACGGAAGAACTGGAGGAAGTGATACTGCATTTATGCCGCATGAAAGCGGAGGAATTTGCGGTCATAGGATACGAGCAGGTTAGCGAGCGGGAGATAAGGAATTATTTTAACGACAAATACCGTCACAAGGGGCATCCTCCTCTTCATCAACTGGTTAATGACATCTTGTCACTTAGTGTTCCCCAATTTATGAACTGGATGACAATGCAGGCTTTCAAGGGCGCCCCGTTCTAGGAACGGGTTTTTTTTCGGTTAGAAGGAGGCTTTTGCTTTTTATAGCAAATTGACTCGTTTTTTTATGGTTAGTATAATAGCAATATTGAGTATGGAAGGGAGACTTTCAGTATATGGATGGCAAGAGAATGGCCGCATTTGTTTTGCTCGTCGTCATTACACTTGGTGCGATCACCTGGACGAGCCCGCAATTGCTGAGCAAAGTTAGACTGGGCCTCGATCTGAGGGGCGGATTTGAAATCTTGTACGTTGCCACTCCGGTTCATGGAGAAGGAGAGGTAACTCAAGATGCATTAAGAGAAACAGCCAGAAGTTTGGAGAAGAGGGTCAACGCTCAAGGAATTGCCGAGCCGGAGATTACTCCCGAGGGGAAAGACCGGATTCGCGTAAGAATTGCCGGAGTTACCGATGAGGCTAAAGTCCGGGAGATGCTTAAGAAGCCGGCCGTTCTGACTTTCCGTGGGCCAGACGGCAATATAGAGCTGGACGGGACCGATTTCAAACCGGGCAAAGCCAGGGTGGAATATGAGAACGGAACGATGCCGATAGTCTCTATTGAATTAAAGAGCGCCGATAAGTTTGCACAAGTCACAGGAAAGCTGATTGGCCAAAATCTGGGCATTTACTTGGATGATCAGATGATCTCCAACCCCAAGGTAAATTATGTTATCAACAGCGACAAGGCGACCATTACCGGTCAATTTACGTACGATGAAGCCAAAAGTTTGGCGGATACGATTAATCTAGGCGCTCTGCCGTTGAATTTGACGGAGAAATATACCCAGAGTGTAGGCGCCACTCTCGGCCAGCTTTCGCTTGAGAAGACGGTCAAGGCCGGTCTGATCGCCTTTATTCTTATTATTTTGTTCATGATCATCTTCTACCGGGTGCCGGGCATTATTGCTTCAGTAACACTGATTACTTTCAGTTGGCTGCTGCTGCTGGTGTTCGTTCTGATGAACGCCACATTAACGCTTCCGGGGATTGCTGCATTCGTTCTCGGGGTAGGGATGGCCGTGGATGCCAACATTATTACGTATGAACGGATCAAGGAAGAGCTGAGAAGCGGCAAGAGCGTCCTGTCTTCTCTGCGCGCAGGTTCGAAAAATTCGTTCCGGACGATTATGGATGCGAATATTACTACCATATTGGCCGGTGCTGTGCTGTATTTTATCGGAACTGGAGCCATCCAAGGGTTTGCACTGACACTGATTTTCAGCATTGTAATCAGTATTATTACGAACGTATTCTTCTCGCGTTTGCTGCTGCACCTGCTGATCCGCTCTAATGCCGTTAAGAAACTAGGATATTTCGGCGTAAAGGAGGCGGAAATCCGTGCATTATAATATCCATTTCGATTTCGTCAAGCATCGGAAGAAGTTTTTTGCTTTCTCGATAATAGTAACGATCATCGGTATTGTGGCTCTCCTTGTGTTTGGCTTGAATCGAGGGGTCGACTTTAAAGCGGGGACCACTCTTGATATTACAAGCCCCCAGCCGATGGAGAAGGAGCAGGTTGTACAAATATTCAAGGAGGCCGGATATGATATAAGTCCTACGGTAGGCGGGACGACGGCTTCGGCCCGTTTTGATAAAGTGCTGACTCAGCAAGAGGTGGAACAAATCATGGCAGGATTCCACGCTGTCTATGGGGACGGAGTCAGCAAGGAAGAAAACACCGTCGATGTAGAGCTGGCTAACGAGCTCGCGCTCAAAGCCGTTTATGCCGTACTGATTGCGAGCTTGGGGATTATTATTTATGTCGCTTTTCGTTTCGAGTGGAGGTTCGGCATTGCCGCGATCGTTTCTTTGCTGCACGACGCTTTCTTCGTAATCACCCTGTTTTCCATCTTCCGTTGGGAAATTAATCTACCGTTTGTTGCGGCAATTTTGACCATTATTGGTTATTCCATTAATGATACGATTGTTATCTTTGACCGGATTCGTGAGAATCTGAGGTTTGCCAAGATCAAATCCTTCAGTGATCTGTCCGAATTGGTCAACCGCAGTATTTGGCAGACGATGACCAGATCCATCAATACGGTAGTAACTGTACTGATCGCAGCCGTGCTTTTGTTTGTCTTGGGAAGCGAGTCGATCCGTTACTTCTCCTTAGCCATCGTTCTAGGTTTGGCAGTCGGGGCTTATTCCTCGATTTTCATAGCAAGTCCTCTATGGCTGCTGTTAAAAACGAAGTGGCCAGGAACAACTAAAAAAGTAGCTGCCGCCAAGAACGAAGTTTAAGTAACAGGACTTTGCTTTAAATGCCGCGAGACTTGTCCCGCGGCATTTGTCTTCAATACTTTTTCCCAAGAGAGGTGCAACTATGTCTCATCATCCGTATGTCAAGGCAGAACTGGCTGCTTTCATCCGTATTGCCGGAAACCTGCTGCTCGCTTTGGCCAAGGGCATCGTCGGGTGGTTAGCCAACAGCTCGGCTTTAATAGCCGATGCCTTACACACCGCTTCTTATGGGATCCGAAATTTGGCTGCTCTCGTGCGTCTGCAGGAGGACCGTCCGCGAGGGGGCAGCAAGCGGAGGAAAGCAAGCCGTGCATGGATAGTCGGGGCCGCGGCCATACTGCTTGTTGCCGGAATAGAGCTTGGGTGGAGTACCGTAAGCAAACTCCAACAAGGCAGCTATTTACCTGTCCAATGGTTTGCGCTGCCGATGGCTATGCTGTCCATAATTTTGAAAGGGATTGCGGGCCGGTCGAGAAACGGCGGTGAACGTAAAGAGCTGCGATCCATGCAGAGTAATAAATGGGATCATAAATTATCGTATGCGGGCTCACTGATGGCTCTGATCGGCTCGGCAGGAGCCTGGGGCAGCGGATGGCTGCAGCTTCCGCTGATTGGTATATTGGACCCGTTAGCGGCCATCGCAATCACGCTCCTCGTGCTCCGATCCGGTTATCGGATGCTGTACGATGCCAGGCCTGCCGCCGGAGACCAAGCTTTGGAACAGGAAGATGTGGAGGAGCTTATTCGCACGGCCCAACGGGTCAAAGGGGTTATAGCAGTAGATGATTTAAAGGCTTATGAGCAAGGCCATTTTGTTCTGGTCGAGCTGCAGGTGAGCGTTAACCCGCAGATTTCAGTGTCGGAAGGCAATGACATTGCCAGATTGGTCAAGCATCATCTGATGAAGCGGTTTATGCATATTGCCGATGTGTTGGTTAATGTACAGCCGTATGACGGGGGATACCCTTATCGGAATGCCATGGAACATGATCTGGAGAACAGAACGCTGCTTCATTAGGAAAGGGGGAGGATAGGATGCTTGCTTCCAGAGCGAGGTGGAAAATTAAGGAAGTTGACAATACAACGGTTGCACGGCTCATTGAGCAGCTAAATCTGTCCCCGCTGCTGGCGAAGCTGCTTGTTGCCCGGGGAATGTCTGACGTGGAAGAGGTTCGAAGATTTTTGCAGGCGGATGCGGACCAGATCTATGATCCGTATTTGATGGACGGAATGCGGGAAGCTGTGGAGAGAATCCGCCGCGCTTTGGACCGCAAGGAATGGATTCGTATTTATGGAGATTATGACGCCGACGGAGTCAGCAGCACTTCTCTGATGGTACAATTAATGAGACAGTTGGGGGCCGGCTTTGACTATTATATCCCCCATCGGATTCATGAAGGTTATGGCTTGAACAAGAATGCCCTGGATCAAGCCAAGGAAAGCGGAGTCGGGTTGATAATAACGGTGGATACCGGGATCAGCGCCTGGCCGGAGGTGGAGTATGCGGCTTCTCTTGGAATAGATGTGATCGTTACTGATCACCATGAACCGCCAGAGAAGCTTCCTCCTGCTTATTCGGTCATTAATCCGAAGAAACCGGGCTGCCCTTATCCCTATAAGCAATTGGCCGGGGTAGGGGTGGCGTTCAAGCTGGCTCATGCCCTGTTGGGCCGTTTGCCTCAGGAGCTGTTGGAGATGGCGGCCTTGGGCACGGTGGCCGATCTGATGCCTCTAACTGATGAGAACCGCGTCCTGGTGAAGCTGGGCATAGAATCTATGCGATCTACGACAAATCCGGGGTTGTCGGCGTTGATGGATGCGGCCGGTGTTGACAAAAAGGAGCTGTCAGCCGGCCATATCGCTTTCTCGTTGGCCCCCAGAATCAATGCCAGCGGAAGACTCGAAAGCGCCGACGATGCGGTGCGGTTACTAACGACGAATGACCGGGAAGAAGCTGACCGCCTGGCTTTCGAGTTGGATCAATTAAACAAGGAACGGCAAAGAATAGTGGAGGAGATGACGGCAGAGGCATTGGCCATGCTGGAGAACACTCCCGACTTGGCCGGACATAAAGTGTTGGTGGTCTGGAAGGAGAACTGGAATGCCGGGGTAATCGGTATTGTTGCTTCCAAGCTGCTGGAGAAATACTATCGTCCCACCATCGTACTGGGCATCGACCCCGAAACCGGCTTGGCCAAAGGCTCAGCTCGTTCCATAACCGGATTCGACCTATATAAGGCGTTAAGCTCCTGCTCGGAATTGTTTGAGCATTACGGAGGACACCAAGCGGCAGCGGGAATGACCATCGCGAGTGAACGTATTCCTGAGCTTAAGCTCAGGCTGGAGGCATACGCAGCAGACTGTCTGACCGAACAGGATCTGATTCCGGAGATTCAGGTCGATTTCCACTGCGGCCTGGAGGATGCGACGTTAGAAGGTATCACGCAGTTGGAAAGGATGGCCCCTTTCGGAATGGGCAATCCATCCCCACGGATAGTCATTAATGAATTGGAACTGCAGGATTGCAAGAAAATAGGGCGAGAGAAACAGCATTTGAAGCTGACTCTGGTACAGGAACAAAGGCAAGTGCCGGCCATCGAAGCGGTCGGTTTCGGCAAAGGCTCTTTAGCCGAAAGAATCGCCCCCTCTGCATTGATAGATATATTGGGGGAGTTGTCTGTCAACGAATGGAACGGTATCCGCAAACCCCAAATCATCATTCACGACTTACGGGTACCTGAGCCACAAGTATTTGATTGGAGAGGAATACGCAGCACAGATTCCCGATGGGCGGAATTGTTTGCGGAAGGGGCTGCGGAACCCGATCTCGGTTCTTGCCAACGGAAAAAGGCTGTTGTTATATTTGGTGAGGAAGAGCTTGCCGGACTCCCCCCGGAATGGAAATCCGGAAGCAGCATTTGGTGCTTTAAAGACACGGGTCAATGGACAGATATACATAATGATCTGAAGCATTCGTATTCTGAAATTACGGACTTGATTCTTTATTCTATGCCTCCGGGGCAGAACCAGCTGGAGCTGGCGCTGCGCGAAGCCGCAGGGGTACAGAGGATATACAGCGTATTTCAGGAACCGTCTCCCGGAAGGAGGACGATACCGGGAAGGGAGCAGTTTAAGCAGGTGTATGCAGTGCTAATGCAGCGTGCACAGTCACCGGTCGAAGAAAATGTTTTGGTGGATTATATTAGCAGAAGATCTGGGTTGCCGCGAAGTACAATACAGTTTATTATGAAAGTATTTGAGGAATTGAGCTTTGTCGAACGCGACGGAACCGGATACCGGTGCGTAGCTTCTCCGGCCAAGAGAGAACTGTCATCCTCCAGGCTCTACAGCAATTATATAGACCGGCAGCGGGTTGAGGAAATGCTGATGTATTCCTCCGCGAAGGAACTGAGCCGTTGGATTGTTTCACGATTGCCGCAACAAAAATCAAATAATAGATAACGGAGGAACAATATGGATTTCAAGCAGCATATTCGGGTGATTCCCGATTTCCCTCAGCCGGGCATTCGCTTCAAGGATATTACAACGTTGCTCAAGAACGGGCTGGCTTACAAAGAGGCGATTGATGCACTGAAAGAAAAGGTTAGCCGCTACGAGATAGATTATGTAGCCGGCCCTGAGGCGAGAGGTTTTGTTATAGGTGCGCCGTTGGCCTATGCTTTGGGGGTTGGTTTTGTGCCTATCCGCAAGAGCGGCAAACTGCCTGGAGACTGTATTGAAGCCAGTTATGCGCTGGAATATGGCAAAGACAAGCTGGCTATGCATCGGGATGCCATACAGCCCGGCAGCAAGGTGTTGATTGCTGACGATTTGCTGGCTACCGGCGGAACGTTATCTACAACCATTGATTTAATTCAGCAACTGGGTGGAGAAATCGTGGCAGGGGCCTTCCTAATCGAGCTTACGTATTTGAATGGAAGAGAGAAGCTTGGAGGTCTGGAAGTCATCTCTCTTGTCCAATATTAGTTTTCCCGGGAAATATTTAGTTAAAACCGCGATCATTGGGTCGCGGTTTTTCATTTGCCCGATTCGCCTAGATATAGTTGGGCAATCGGAGATCCATTACTGATTTTGACTCTGTATCAGTGGCATAAAGGAGTAAATGGAAATATGTGGTTAATTTTTTTCTTAGGGCGAATAACGAAAACTACCTTGAAAATCCATCTATTTTCATTTTCTGCTGGTGCTCTTGCAAGCGGAATGGCGCCTCTAACTGTATTTTGTACAGGTAGATTCAAGCGAATGGGCGAAAATGATCAAACTAACTGGAAAAAATACTGTTAAAATGGGCAACTTTGGGGGAAAAGGCTCTTTTTGCGCGAACTAACTGTAGGTTTTCCATTTAGTATTCATATTTCTCCCGAATATAGAAATCTAACTGTATGAAATCCATTTAGTTCAAATTTCACACTAATGATATTCATCTAACTTCAATTTTCACACTAATGAAGCAATCTAACTTTATTTACCCTGTTTTGTACTCTAACTATAATGAAACGCTCGCTTCTGATCGGTGAAAAAAATCACATTGTACACTGAAATGAAAGTATGCTGTTTCCATTTACATGAAAATTTCATTATTTGGCAGTGCCGGGGTTGATAATAAATGCCTTCTTGGAAAAAAAGAACCTTTTTGCCGGCTAAATGCTTATATACTAAATTTCTCAGCTTGAAATCGGCAGACAAGCCTTGATTTAATTGGACAAAGCAGACTTCGTGGAACTCAGCAAGGATAAACCAAATTTCTTTTTGAATTCGGCATGATTCTAGAGTTTGAGGATTTTCAGTTCCTGAAAGCGGGTTTGATTTCTTATTGCAGTTGATCGAGTGTTTGCTTTTGTTCTATCCTATGAGGACTCTCTTCTGTGTGGTAGCGGAAGCTCGACACTCTCACTTTACCAAGCGAAATGGTGATGTCTATTCAGTCACGTTTACTCAACCGTCACCTATAAACACCCGCTTGAGCCCCTGATCAACAGAAATGGTATAATAATTACGAAAATAGTTATGACAGACTGCGTCTAAGAGATTGAAAATGGTATTGTTGACGAGGCTGAGGGGATAAAACGAGATGAACATATTGTGGGTCGAAGATGAAGTTAAAATGATTGAAAGAGTTGTTCCCTTCTTAAGCCAGGAGGGGTGCCGGGTCACCCATGCGTTAAGTGCAGAGGCGGCATTAGAACTGCTTCGAAAACAATCGTTTGACCTGCTCTTGATCGACTGGATGCTGCCGGGTCTATCCGGAACGGATTTGTGCAGGGAAGTTCAACGAGAACGCAAAGTTCCGGTTATTATGCTGACGGCCAAAACGGATGAGTGGGATAAAGTGATTGCGCTTGAGATCGGGGCCGATGATTATATCACCAAACCGTTTGGAATGAGAGAACTGCTAGCCAGGATCAAAGCGGTTCTGCGGAGAACCGGCTCTGCCGGCGTTGCGGAAGACAAGGTATTGCGGAGCGGATCACTGACGATTGATCCTCTTCGGCATGAAGTGAAGAAGAATGACAGACTAATCTCGCTGACACCTACCGAATTTGAACTCCTGGTCACTTTAGCCGAACAGCCTGGACGGGTTTTCAGCCGGCTGCAATTGATCGATCAAACGTTGGGTGAGGTATATTACGGTTACGAACGGACTATTGATTCTCATATCCGCAATCTTCGCCGCAAAATTGAAGATGATCCTGCCCAGCCGCAATATATCGTTACGGTTTATGGGGTCGGCTACAAGTTCGGCGGAGGAGCTTATTCGTGATGCCGCTAAGGAGAACAAGCAGAAACGATAACACGATACCCCAAAGCGGCTCCCTTCTGACAGCGATGACCCTCGCGGCTTTCTGTGCTTTGAGCCTCTACGCCGTGACCGCCTGGATCCAGATCAAAACAGAGGATCCATATAAACGGCAGCAAACGGTACAGACAAGCACGTACCTTAGTTCGCTCTACGAGCTGTTTGGGGATTGGGATCAGGTGATAGCAAAGCTGGAAACGGCACGGCAGGAGGAGCTGCCAACCCCATTAAATGATATAGGCGGGCATCTGCACATATGGTCTGCAGAGAACGAATTGGTTTGGCCTGCCGATTCATTGAATTCGGATCCTATTGGGAGCGAAAGGCAAATTTTACTGTTAGACCGGGAAGTGATCGGATATTATCAACTGTCTTTTCCGGCCGGAATCGCCGGGAGTCCTCAATTGGTCTATTTTTCCGTTATTTTCGGCCTGTTGATTTTCGTGGTCAGCTACCTGATGCTGCGAAAAAAAGATGAGGCCCAAGCTCAATTACTCCACCGTCTATCCGATCAATTGACACCGTTGGCTCAAACGCACCCGGAACACGTGACAAGCCAGACCCGTAATTCCGGGAAAATCACAATGCAAATGATAGATGCTGAGATCGCCAAAATCTCGCAGCGGCTGTATCGTCTGGAGACGATCCGCAAATCGATGGTCGCGGATATTGCCCATGAATTGCGAACACCTTTATCTGTGATGCGAACGCAATTAGACCATAGTTTAACCCAGCAAATCCCTCTGGATATGACGCAGGCAGCTTTGCTGCAGGATGAAATCTATCGCATGAGCAAGCTGCTGTCCGACCTGCAACAGCTGGCTCTGGCGGAATCCGGCCATCTGCCGCTTTATCCGACCTGGTTTTCGCTGCGAAATATAATTCATGAGCTTATCGAATTATTCGCCATTGACGCAGAAGAAACAGGCGGGATCAAGATTGGCCTGCAGGGGGAAGGCAGCTTTCGCATCTATGCCGACGAAACTCGCTTCAGACAAATTTTGATCAATTTGATCGGCAATGCATTAAGGTATGCGCGCTCTTCGGTGCTGATCCGAGTATCCTTCGATGCATCGATGTGTACGATTGCTGTAACAGACGATGGGATGGGCATGGAGGAGGAAGAACTCCCGCACGTATTTGAACGCTTTTATCGGGGAACGATGAAACGCCGTGAAGCGTCGAACGGGTCGTCAACCGGGCTTGGACTAGGACTTCCGATCGTTAAGCAGCTTGTCGAGCTGCATAAAGGAACCATTACCGTCACGAGCAAATGGAATATCGGAACGACCTTTCGAATCCAAATTCCTATCTTCCATGACCCTGAAGCATGAGACTGCGATCTGCACAACATCTTCATATTTCCTCCATCACTCTTTCATAATGGTTTGTTACATTATGACTTACATTCAATAAAGAGGTGTGAAGATGATTCAAGCAAACCGACTCACAAAAACATTCGGCTCCGGCGGTTCGATGGTACGAGCCCTTAAAGAAGTGGATCTATCGATCGCCAGAGGGGAGATGATCAGCATTGTCGGACCGTCCGGCTGCGGTAAAACGACCCTGCTCCATGTCCTCTCCGGGATAGAGCTTCCGACAGAAGGAACCGTCCTTATCGACGGATTTGATCTGTATGGAGCAGCAGAAAAAGTGCGCTCCGCTTTCCGTCTGAACAAGACCGGATTCGTGTTTCAATCCTTTCACTTAATTCCGGTATTGAACGCTCTGGAGAATGTGGCGCTCCCGCTGATCGGACAGGGAGTGCCGACAAAGAAAGCGAACGAAAAAGCAAAAATCGCCCTTACTCAAGTCGGTCTCGGCGACAAGTTAAACGCTCGCCCAACCGAATTGTCAGGAGGGCAAAACCAGCGAATTGCCATTGCTCGTGCCATCGTTTCCGACCCGGTTGTCCTCTGGGCCGATGAGCCAACCGGTGCGCTCGACAGCGAGACCTCCGAACAAATTGTCGGGCTGCTGCGGCACATTAACGAAACGATGGGTACCACAATCGTCATGGTCACCCATGATAAAAGCATCGCTGCCCAATCGGACCGGACGATCCGGATGGAAAACGGACGCATCATCGACCACGGGGAAGCGGGGGCGGAACGATGAGAAGCATGCTGACTCCTTCCCTCGTGTGGCGTATGGCGTGGCGGAACCTGTGGACCCAGCCCCGGCATACGCTGCTGACCGTGCTGGGCGGCTGCATCGGAGCTGCATTGATCATGGCAGCCGTTGTCTTTTTTCAATCGTTTGATGAAAGTGGAAACCGCTGGCTGAAACAGCATTATGGTCCGATTGATTGGGAATTGAAGCCTCCGGCAGGAACCCCTCATTTCACGCAAGAGGAAGTGCAGGCGATCGCCGAACGGATACAGCCATACAATGTACAGCTGCTGCCTGCTGCTATTTTTGAAACAAGCGTCAGCAAAGTCGACGGTCAGTTGCAGCCCGTACAGACAGGTTTACGCTACTTGGCCATAGGAGTTGACTTTGCTCAAGCCGCTGAATTTGATCCCGATCATCCGCTTTGGGAGCTGTCCTTGTCTGCCGATCAAGTTATACTATCCGAAGCGATTGCGAAGCCACTCGGTCTCGTCGAGGGCGATACGGTGGCGATCCCTGATAAACGCGGAAACTCTCAGCTTTTTCAAGTGAAGAAAATCGTCAAAGAAGAAGGCATAACCGGTTATAGGGGCCTATTCGCTGCCGAAGGAACCCTCATTATGGGAATCCGCCAAGCCCGAAATTTAAGCGCAGCTCCTGACGGAGCCTTCACCTCTATCCTGGCTGGCCGGGAAGATTATACATTAGCAGAACAATCGGCCGTACGCTTTCCGACCCCGCTGCCGTTGTTCGATCTGCATGAGCAGAAAGTAGCGGATGAAAACCAGGTAAACAAAATGAAACAGCGGCATGGGGCTATTTTTATCATTTGCAGCCTAACCGCTATTTTGGCCGGAGCCTTGCTGATGATCCAAATTCTGCAAATGCTGGTCTATTCACGCAAGGAATCCTTAGCTCTGCTGCGTGCGCTCGGCTTTCAAAACAGACAAGTAAGAGCCATTTTTTTCATCGAAACGACATTAATCAACTTATTAAGTACGGGCGTAGGTATTGTGCTGGGAATACCGCTGGGCTTCGGCGTCATTCGTCTGTTTGAATGGTTTAATCAGGACCTGCTCTACGCCTATGGTGCAAACTCAATTCCTATTATGCCTTATGTATCTTTGGGCGGTATCGCCCTGTCTTGCGCTGCGGTTCTCGGGTTATTAACAGTTATCTCATTCGTCGCTTGTTACCGGATGGGCAAAATGAACATCGTGCTTGCTTTGCGGGGAGATCAAGATCCGGAGAAGACAGGCGGCGGACAGTGGATTCGCAAGGGGCTGCGGATCGTGCTGACGGTTTGTGCTGCGATTATTGTATTCAGCCACTTTATTCAATTTTTCAGCGGGAAAAGTTTGGAGATCATGACTACCAATACAGGATTTGTACCACACCGATCGTTGTCTGTCTTAGCGTTATGGTTTGGGGCTTCAGTATCGATGCTGTATTTGGTCGTTCAGGGTCTGCCCTATATCCAAAAAGGGCTAAAACCGCTTTTATCCCGGATCGGTATAGGAGATGCAGCTCAACTATTGGCGTTCCGTTATCCGGCAGGAAATTATCGGCGCACGTTCATTGTCACGCTGTTATTTAGCTGCTGTTTCATGATCCTGGTACTAATCTTGATCGTCACCCAGCACAACTATCGGGATATCAGCCAGAAATCGTATTCGATTCTCGGTTATCCTGCCTATATCAAGTACTATAGCGAGCAGGAGAAGCAGCAGATCTTAGCTGGTTTACAGCAGGATCCCGAATTGGCAGAGGCCGCTCAAAATCCGCCGGTGATGGAACCATATATGCTTGGATTCGAGCCGAACGATGTCTTTCTGGATTTACAGCAGTTGAATTTGACGGTGCCGAGCGAGGCCTTTCTCGCGCATGGGGCGCCCAAGCTGTCACAGCGTTCCCCGGCATTCGCTTCTGATGAAGAAGCCTGGGCGGCTGTGCTAAATAACCCCCAGGCCGTTATTCTGGATCATAAATACAGCTACGAGATGAGTACCGCCCTCTCAAGGAAGTTGAACGTGGGCGATCATCTAACGCTTAACGTGTACAATAAACCGGCAGAACCTAACACTCCTGATTTCGGAAAGCCTCGAAAAGTTGTCGATACGATCGACATCGACATTATTGGCTTCGCCGATACTTCTACGGGGATGGAATTTTATAATGTCATGTTTGTCCATCCGCAAATTTACGACCAATTGAAAGGCATGGATATCGTTGGGAGTATTTAAAGGAATCAGGGTATGTTCTGTTGTCTTTGCCCTCTAACGATCTTCGCGATCTGCGCAAAATCGAACAGCGCCTCGCCGCACAAGGGATCAAAAGCTTCTATTCGCCTGGGATTTCCAAGGCCGGAGAAGACATGAATATGATCCAAATGCTGTGGATTTTCATCGGATTTATGACCCTGGTGACTTTGAATATCGGTTTAGCCGGATTAGCCATCCTTCAATATCGCGCAGTTCAGGAGCGAGCCAAAACCATAGCGATGATGCGCTGTATCGGGCTCAGCATCCGACTGATTCGACAAATGCTGCTGCTGGAAGGAACAACGATCAGCTGGCTGGGTCTCTTGAATGGCTGCCTGTTCGGCTCCATCGGCGGTTATACGATCGTAAGATTGGCCGAATTGACTAAGCCGCCTACCTCGCCGGCCCTGTCATTTGATTATCCATGGGAGATCATCCTGCCCATTATCGGCACTTTAATGCTGATCGCTCTTCTGCTGAATCTGGCTCCTTCAAGAAAGATCACACGCCTATCTCCGGGGGATGCCATTCGTTCGGCGAGCGATTAACGGTCACTGTACCGGGATGATCAAGTGATTCCTCCCCGGTTTTGGAGAAGAAGCCAACGAAAAAAGAAAAACGGACAGGAGCCGCGTGCCCCTGTCCGTTCATTTAATAATAGCTTTGCTTAGTTGATTTATATTACTTTTCCTGGTCGTTAGACAGCTTCAGAACTTCCAGCAAGCGGAGGAATAAGCTTAGCAGTATGGCCACGATAGTAGCAAGCGCCATGCCCTTCAGCTCGAAATTCCCCCAGCGGAAGGCCGCTCCGCTGATTCCGATAACGAGAACGATTGTAGTCAGAATCAGATTGGCCGGCTTCGAATAATCGACCTTGGACTCGACCAGCATCCGGATACCCGATGCACCGATAACTCCGAACAGCAGCAGGGAAATGCCGCCCATGACCGGTTCGGGGATGGTCATGATCAGTGTGGACAGCTTGCCCGAGAAGGACAGGATGATGGCGAATACCGCCGCACCGCCGATGACAAATACGGAATAGACGCGGGTCAGGGCGAGAACGCCGATATTTTCCCCATACGTCGTATTCGGGGTAGATCCCACAAAACCGGAAATGATGGTGGAAATGCCGTTGCCGAGCAGAGACCGGTCAAGTCCCGGATCCTTCGTCAAATCTTTGCCTACGATGTTGCCGGTAACAATCAAGTGACCGATGTGCTCGGCGATAACGACCAGCGATACGGGCAGGATAACCGCTATGCTGGCCCAATCCCACTTGGGGGTATAAAATGTAGGCGCAGCAATCAAGCTTGCCTCATGCACTGTAGCGAAATCGACAAGGCCTAGCCGGTAGGCTACGATATAGCCGACGACGATTCCGATCAGAATCGGAATAATCTTCAGGAAGCCGCGAAAGAGTACGTTGCCGAGCACGGCGACCAGCAGCGTCACCATTGAAGCGGTAACCACCTTGGGATCGATGCTCCATGCGGATGATGGAATATCCTCGGGCTTGATCAACCCGGCCATCCGGGCGGCTGTCGGAACAAGCTCCAGACCGATAACGGCCACAATCGCACCCATTGCGGCAGGGGGGAAGACCACATCGATCCAGCCGGTACCGACCTTGCGAATGAGAAGGGCGACAAGCGAGAAGATGACTCCGGTGATAATGAAGCCCCCCAGCGCCATTTCGTAAGACCCGTTGTTCAGAACTACGAATACAGGGGACAGGAAAGCAAAGCTGGAGCCCAGATAGGCTGGAATTTGTCCCTTGCAAATGAACAGATACAGCAGAGTGCCTATTCCGTTCATCAATAGAATGGTAGCCGGATCGACCTTGAACAGGATCGGCACGAGCACCGTAGAGCCGAACATAGCAAACAGATGCTGAAGGCTCAAGGGAATGCTTTTCAACAGAGGCGGACGCTCGTCCACCCGGATCATGTGCTGCTGCAAGAAACTTCCTCCTTGTTTATATAATCTTTTTCGTTTCCTAAAAAAGCCCATCGACTATATTATCAGAAAGAAGTCGGAAAGACATCAGTTTTTTTACCACATTAGAAAGTTTAAGTTCATTAAAGCATTAAAATGGAACAACTTTCTAATTGGCATAAAAAGCTTCCTTTAAAACCGGGTTATTCGTCTTCGAAGAGGCTCCGTTAGGAGCTTTTTTTATCCGGTTAAATCCCGCTTATGTTTCTTGCTGACCGGCCCACTTCATAGCATTGGCGATAAGGCGGCCCATCGTCGGATGAGCCCATGTCTCCGCTGTATGGCCGGGGGTCAGGACACAGACCTTGCCTTGTCCGTGGCGATGAGCCCAGGCGGCGGGAGCCGCTTCCCCTTCCTCTGAGATAAGCTCCGCCAAAATCAGGGGATCTCCATCCATATCGATAAAATATTGCTCGTCATTTATCTCCCAATCACTGACTCCGGCCGTTACCGGATGGTTAGCGGATGGAGAGGATTTAACGAGCAGCTTGCGGGTGCCCGGCGGATGATGGGTAAACGTCCCCTTGACCAGCTTACGGTACGTTCCCTCCTTCGGATATTGAGCCAGCCCGGAATGGATGGCAATCAAGCCTCCGCCTGCCGCAACGTAATCGGCAAGCTCCTGCTGGCGTCCTTCCGGACACCAGAGCTTGTCCGTCCGCACGCCGTTCTCCACGAGCAGGGCATCGCGGCCAATCACAATTCCGTCATAAGATTTGAGACGGTCCCACGGGAACTCCTCCGCCCGAGTCAAAATTTCCAAATCATATTCGATAGAACGGGATATAGCCTCGAGGCTGTGACGGGATCGTTCCGCAGGATGATAACGGTCTTCCAGAAGAGCCAACCATTTGACCATAAGACAACCTTCCTTCCTAAATATCATTTGAGAGCCCGTTGCTGCTACCTTGATTTCCGATCAAAGCGAGCAAAGGGATTTATTGCACATTTTATTACCGAAGATAAGCCGTTTTTCCAATGACTCCCACCCATAATACTACAAATTATAGATGGCGGGAACCCAATTCAGATTCGCCCAACGGGGAGTCTGCGGTACGCTTTGGGAATGGCTCGACATGAAAAACGGGACGATTCGACACGTTTCTTGACGGGATGCCCTGTTGAGGTTCATAATGAATAAAAATGATCAAACGGAAAGGATTTAGGAATGGGGATCGAGCTGTTACTTGAGAAGGCATCAACCTATTTAAAAGAGAACGACCTGAACAAGATACAAGAGGCCTATCTGTTTGCCGAACAGGCTCATCACGGTCAGGTAAGAAAATCGGGAGAGCCTTATATTCTGCATCCGGTCGCAGTAGCCGAAATAGTGGTTAAAATGCAGATGGATGCCACCTCGATCATCGCTGCTCTGCTGCATGACGTTGTGGAAGATACCAGCGTTTCTTTAGACATGCTGCGCGAACGGTTCGGGGATACCTGCGCGATGCTGGTGGACGGCTTGACGAAGCTGGAGAAAATCCAATTTAAATCGAAGCAGGAGCAGCAGAATGAGAATTATCGGAAGATGTTCGTCGCGATGGCTCAGGATATTCGGGTCATTCTTATCAAACTGGCGGACAGGCTTCATAACATGCGGACTCTTAAGTTTCAATCGGAAGAAGCCCAGCGCCGGATTGCCGATGAGACTCTGGAAATTTTCTGCCCGATTGCCCACCGGTTAGGGATATCTGCGATCAAATGGGAGATGGAGGATATCGCTCTCCGTTATCTAAATCCTCAGCAGTACTACCGGATTGCAAATCTGATGCAGAAGAAGAGAACCGAGCGGGAGCAATATATTCAGGATGTTATTGTGAAAATAAAGGAAAAAGTGTCCGAAATGGGGATCGAAAGCGACATATCGGGCCGGCCCAAGCATATCTACAGCATTTATAAGAAGATGACCTCGAGAGGCAAGCAGTTCAATGAAATTTATGATCTGCTGGCCATTCGGGTGATTGTGGACAATATCAAGGACTGCTACGCCACCCTCGGGATTATTCATACTTTATGGAAGCCTATGCCCGGCAGGTTTAAAGACTACATTGCCATGCCTAAGGCCAACATGTACCAATCCCTGCATACGACCGTGATCGGACCCAAGGGGGAGCCGCTGGAAGTGCAGATTCGGACCTGGGAAATGCACCGCACATCCGAATATGGTATCGCCGCCCACTGGGCGTATAAGGAAGGCTCGGCGGTTCCGTCCGGCAGCTTCAGCAAGAAGATGAACTGGTTCCGTGAAATTCTCGAGCTGCAGAACGAAACGCGGGATGCTTCGGAGTTCATGGAGTCGTTGAAGATGGACTTCTTTACCGACCTTGTCTTCGTGTTCACGCCCAAGGGTGAGGTCATTGAGCTTCCGGCGGGCTCGGTACCGCTTGACTTCGCGTACAGAATTCATACGGAGGTCGGGAACCGGACGATCGGGGCGAAGATCAACGGACGGATCGTCCCGCTGGATTACAAGCTGAACAACGGCGATATCGTTGAAATTCTGACCTCCAAGCATTCGTACGGCCCCAGCCAGGATTGGCTCAAGATTGCTCAATCCTCTCATACGAAGAGCAAGATCAAGCAGTGGTTCAAGAAGGAGAAGCGGGAAGAGAACATCATTAAAGGCCGGGAAGCCATCGAACGGGAGTTAAAGCGCCTGGCCATCGATCCGGCCCAATGGATGACGGATGACAAGCTGCAGGAGGTCGCATCCAAGTTTAATTTTAACGATATAGAGGATATGCTGTCCGCGATCGGCTTCGGGGGAATTACCGCCGCGCAGATTGTTACCCGGCTGACGGAGAAGCTTCGCAAGGAAGAGATCCCTCCGCTGCAGCTGACTAACGAAGTCAAGGAAGTGAAGTCCGCTCCGGAGAAGAAGAGCCGTCCCACCCATGGAGTCCGGGTCAAAGGAGTGGACAACCTGCTGGTCCGCTTCGCCCGCTGCTGCAATCCCGTTCCGGGAGACGATATCGTCGGCTATATTACGCGCGGCCGCGGAGTGTCGGTGCATCGTTCGGACTGCAGCAATATTCCGGCACCGGACGGTGAGGAAGGCAACCGGATTATTGAGATTGAATGGGCGGATTCGATAGAAGCGAATTACAGTGTCGAAATCGAAATAACAGGACATGACCGGCCGGGCTTGCTCAATGAAGTGCTGCAGGCCGTGTCGGAGAGCAAGACGATGATGTCCGCCGTCTCCGGCCGCTCCGACAAGAACAAGATGGCGTTGATTCATATGACGATCCTGATCCGCAATATCGATCATCTACATTCTGTCGTCGAGAAGATTAAACGAATTCAGGACGTCTATTCCGTGCAAAGAATCATGCAGTCATAAGACGGTATTGACTGGAAACGAGGGATAGGGTTGAGGATTGTAGTACAACGCAGTAAAGAAGCGAGTGTGACCATTAACGGAAGCCTGACGGGGAGCATCGAGCAGGGGCTCGTGCTGCTGGTCGGGGTCACCCACGAGGATACGGAAGAGGATGCCCGCTACTTGGCGGATAAAGTGGCCGGCTTGAGAATATTTGAGGATGATGGCGGCAAGATGAACCTGTCTGTTCAAGAAATAGGGGGTCAAATCTTGTCGGTTTCGCAATTTACTCTATATGGAGATTGCCGCAAGGGCAAGCGGCCCAATTTCATGGCGGCGGCGAGGCCGGAACTGGCAGAACCGCTGTACCACCGGTTTAACGAGCTGTTAAGAGAACGGGGACTAACCGTTGCGACTGGGCGGTTCGGCGAAATGATGGATGTTCGTCTGGTGAATTGGGGCCCTGTCACTCTCATTCTGGAGAGCAAATAAAGAAGGAAAAGGATTCGATGTCATCCATAAGAGCCTCGATCAGGTTAAAGTTCGGGACGAGCAGAATGTTGCGTATAGGCGAGGAAGGCTCCTCTATTTGGCAGATTATTAGTTTCGACGGAGGGAAATAATAGCAGGTAGACACCTTGCCTAAAGGAGATGTAGACGTGCACCGATCCGTCAAGGAGGAAACCGTCCTGCTTTCCCAGCAAATTTCTGCTCCGGCCTCTTACCATGAAGCGATCGCTTCCCTGACCCTGGACGGGTCAACGGAGGGCAAGCACAGCTTCGAATCGGAACGGGACGCGATGAAGAGAGTTCCGCGCAAAATCATTCGCTAACGATTATAATGAGATAACATAATAGCCACGGACGGACTCTCAGTCTGTCCTTTTTTTGTGTCTGGGAGGAAGGATTCAATTAATATAGACGGAGGATGCATGAAGGAAACCGCGGGTTCCTACGGCCGCACTAAATCTGCCGGAAATGTTTTATTCGGCGGGCATCTTATGTTACACTCTACAATAGGCTAATCATGCTTACGGAAATACACCTCGGAGGTGCGCACTTGTTAAATATTGCGATTCATCGGATTGGATTCGATGATTTTTCGACTGAAATTTATCATATTACCCGCTTGTTTTTTGAACAGCCCAATGTTCAGTGGGAGCCGCAGGAGAAGGATGCGGAGTGGCAAGCGGTCATAGAAATGCGGAAGAAGGAAGACACCCGTGAAATCTATGTGAAGACGGATTTATCGGCGGCAGATGGGGGAGAAGCTTGGTCTCATGAGCATACGATGCCCATTCCCGATTCCGGAGAGCGAGGGATAGTGAAGCGGGCGATTCTCTATTCCCTGCTTCAGGTGCTGCAGGATGCCACCGGGCTGGAGCAGCCATGGGGAATTCTCACGGGGGTCCGCCCGACCAAATTAATGCACAACATGATGAATAAACAGGATATAGAAACCTGTAAGCAAATATTGAGAGAGCAGTATTTGATCACCGAACCCAAGGTGAAGCTGCTTGCGGATGTGGCAGAGCGGCAGCTGAAGGTCATTCCCGATCTGTTCCGGCTGGATAAAGAGATAAGTATCTACATAGGAATACCGTTCTGTCCCACCAAATGTGCCTATTGCACGTTTCCGGCTTATGATATTCGGGGAAACAACGGGTCTGTTCAAGGTTTTCTGGAAGGACTGCATTATGAAATCCGCGAGATGGGCCGGTGGCTTCAGCAAGCCGGTCTGGGCATTACGACGATTTATTGGGGCGGCGGAACACCGACGAGCATCGAGGCGGATGAGATGGACGCCTTGTTCCAGACGATTCAACAATCATTCCCCGGATTGGACAAGGTTCGGGAGCTGACGGTTGAAGCCGGACGTCCGGATACGATTACCCCGGAGAAGATTGAGGTCTTGCAAAAGTGGAAGGTGGACCGGATCAGCATTAACCCGCAGAGCTTCACGCAATCGACGCTGGATACCATCGGACGCCACCATACGGTAACCGAAACATTGGAGAAATTTAAGCTGGCCCGTCAAATGGGCATGAATAATATCAATATGGACTTGATTATCGGCCTGCCTAATGAAGGGATAGAGCAGTTTCAGCAAACGCTGGACGAAACCGCCAAGCTGATGCCCGAATCGCTGACGGTCCATACCTTGTCCTTTAAGCGGGCATCCAAAATGACCAAAAACCGCAGCGAGTATGAAGTGGCTGAACGGGATGAAATCGCCGAAATGATGCAGATGGCTGCGGATTGGACCGAGCGGAACGGTTACCAGCCCTACTATCTGTATCGCCAGAAAAATATATTGGGCAATTTGGAAAATGTCGGTTACTCCCTGGAAGGAAGGGAAAGCCTGTATAACATTGTGATGATGGAAGAACGGCAAACGATTCTCGGACTTGGCTGCGGTGCGGTAAGCAAAATCGTTTACCCGGGAACGGAAGAGGATACCCAGCAGAAGATTGAACGTTTTCCCAACCCGAAAGAGCCTGCCGCTTACATTCAAAATTACAAGGAATACGTGGACAAAAAAATAAAGCTGCTGAATCAGGCGTACTTGTCCGAAGCGGGAATTTGACATTCGTTCATCCTTAATAGATTAATATATGGGGGGTCTACAGTGAAGAATAAATGGATTTTACTGATGGCCACTGCTATTATCCTGCTTGCGGCGGGAAGCAGCTGGATTTATTATATGGAAAAGTACGGCGGCGGTATCCGCTTTACAGCAGGGAACAAGCCGCAGGAGCTGGAGAAGGTGGAGGTTGTTGCACAGCCTGCGGATGATTATGACGTGATCGTGGTAGGAACCGATCCGGAAGGAATCGCGGCGGCGGTTTCCGCTTCCCGCAATGGGCTGCGAACGCTTATGGTGGACGGTCATGACCGCGAAATACTGGGCGGTTTGATGACCCTTGGCTGGCTCAATAGTATTGATATGAATTATGACGTGGAGAATAAATCGATCGTCCCCGGTGCCAAGATGCCGGTTCTGAACAAAGGGATTTTCTCGGAATGGTATGAGAAGGTCGAGGGGGATTCGTTCGACGTCACTACGGCGGCTAACGCTTTTAATAAAATAGTTCAGGGAGAGAAGAACCTCGATGTGCATCTGAAGGCGCGGGCGATTGAACCGATTCTCGCCAAAGGCCAAGAGGATCACATGGTTGTAGAGGGGATATCGCTTACGCGTGAGGACGGAACCGTCCAGCAAATTAAGGCCAGAGCGGTCATCGATGCGACTCAGGATGGCGATTTTGCCGCTGCCGCGGGAGTTCCGTTCACGATTGGCCGGGAAGATTTGGGCGATATGAAGTCCAAGATGGCCGTTACTCTCGTCTTTCGTCTGGGGAATGTGGACGATGAGGTTTGGAAGCAGGTCCGCAAACGGCTCAGCAATGACAACGATCCAAATACCGGTGCTACGGACATGTCGGCCTGGGGCTATGTCGAGATGCAGAAGTACCCGGCAGTCAATAAAGAACGGATGAAGATGCGCGGATTAAATATAGGCCGCCAGAACGACGGCACTATTCTGATTAATGCTCTGCAAATTTTCGGGGTGGATCCGTTCGATCCCAAATCGCGGGAAGAAGCCTTCGTGCTGGCCAAGGAAGAAATTCCGCATGTAGTGGAGCATATGAAGGAGCTGTATCCGGAGTTTGCCAATGTAGAATTTCTCGATACCGCGCCGGAGCTTTATGTGAGAGAAAGCCGGCACATGAAAGGAATGTACCGTCTGACGATACTGGACTTGCTGGAAAACCGCGATCATTGGGACCGCATTGCTTTCGGTTCCTATGCCGTTGATATTCAGCGCACAAGTCCGGCGGATGACGGTGCGGTCGTTCTTGATCCGCCGAAATACGCCATTCCTTTCCGCAGCATTGTTCCCCAGAAGGTAGATAATCTGCTGGTGGTTGGCCGTTCCGCAAGCTTCGATACGCTTCCGCATGGAAGCGCCCGGGTCATTCCGACCGGGATGGCAACCGGTGAAGCGGCCGGGGCAGCCGTCAAAATTGCCATGGATGGAGAGATGACCTTCCGGGAGCTGGCTGAATCCAAGGAAGAGATCAAGAAGCTTCAGGATCTCATCAACAGCAAGGGGATGGATGTCAAGCCATATACTCCGAAGGTACATCCTTACATGGAGCATCCTGCCTATCCGGGATTGAAGGTAGCTGTCTATCTGGGTATTGCCAACGGGGGCTACAATAACGATTTCCGTCTCGATGACACATCCAATCCGCAGAGATTGGTTAATCAATGGAATATAGCCAAGCGGGTATATCCGAATTCGTTCAAAGGAGATGCATCTGCTGCTATCGCAGGTATGGAAGAAGCAGCCAAGCAGCCGTTAACTCTGGAGCAAGCTTGCTATACGATAGCTAAAGCAGTGGAGCTGGATGTTCCGAAGGAGCAGGCTCAGAGCGAGCTGATCGACAAGGGGCTGCTGAAGCAGTCGACGATAGACATGATTAAGGATCAGGGACAATTGACCAATGGAGAGACGTTCATGATGCTTAAGGATACTCTGGAACGGATAGTCGGTGTGAAGTTTTAGAGCTCGAGGCATTATTCTTTGCTCAACGCGCGCCTATTCGGTGCGCGTTGAGGCGTTTCATCACAGCGATCTGTCTTCTAACAGGCATAGGTCCGATAGATGTAATCAAACTGTAATGTTAGGTTCATGCCTTTGTAATAATAAATGTCTATACTTAGAACTGACCCCTTTTGTAACATATATAACTAATTCAACCTGCAGCCGATGCCGCAGGTTCTTTTCTTTTTGGCCGGTTTTTCTATTCCGCAGTTTTCCACAGCTCAGGGGATTCGGAGTCTTCTAAGAAGGGTCATTTGTTCCAAGATGACACATCCGTTCTGGGATGACTTGACAATCCTAAGCCGGCGCATTACAATCAATACTAAATCTTACGACCCTCCGGTGATCGGCGCCTACCGCAACTAAGGACTTTATCACTGGAGAATATCGAAATCCGTTGAAGGGACCCAGTAATTCAACCCCACCTCTGCAGAGAGGGAAGCCGATGGCTGCAAGCTTCCTGAGGATGATTGAATGAATAACCTCCCGGAGGACGGGCCGTGACCCCCACAGCATGAAGATGCGGGTGGAAGTAGCGGCTTCGCGTAGTCGGGCGTTAACCGGAGAAGTGCGGAGCTTTCGTTCCTCTTACTTGACGGTAAGGGAAGAATGCCCCGAATGTGGGTGGTACCACGGGTGATTTGTATATAATCCCTCGTCCCTGGCTGTTATGGCCGGAGACGGGGGATTTTTTGTAAATATAAGAAAGTATAAGTTTTCATCTATACCTGTTCTTATATTTCATCGGTAAACGCGCCCGTCCTAAGGACGGCGATAGCCGTTTATCCTTGCGGAATGCCCGATGTGTCCCGATCCGCACTGCCCGAGTCTCTATATGAAATGCAGAAGGAGGAAGCGAAATGAGTTTTCAGAAGCCGAAAGGCACACAGGATTTGCTGCCCGGCATTGTGGAAAAGTGGCAGTACATCGAAGCGAAAGCAAGAGATTTGTGTCGCCGCTATCATTATAAAGAAATCCGCACGCCGATTTTCGAGCATACGGAGCTGTTTCAGCGCGGCGTTGGCGAGACGACCGATATCGTGGAGAAGGAGATGTATACTTTCCTCGACAAAGGCGGCCGTCATATAGCGCTTCGGCCCGAAGGGACGGCGGGCGTTGTGAGAGCCTACGCGGAGAACAAGCTCTACGCGGAACCGGACGTTACCAAGCTGTATTATATCGGGCCGATGTTCCGCTACGAGCAGCCGCAGGCGGGTCGTTACCGCCAGCTCCACCAGTTCGGCGTGGAAGCGTTCGGCTCGACCGATCCTGCTCTGGATGCGGAGGTCATCGCGCTGGGCTACAGCTTCTACAAGGAAGTTGGCATTCGCGACGTGACGGTTGAGATCAATTCCGTGGGTACCCCGGAAATTCGGGCCCGGTTCCGTCAGACGCTCCTGAACTTCCTTGAGCCGATGCGCAGCGAGCTGTGTAAAGACTGCCAGAACCGGATGGAGAAGAATCCCCTTCGCGTGCTGGACTGCAAAGTCGACCAGCATCGGTTCGCCGGGGCTCCCGAGCTGATCGATCACCTGGACGAGGAATGCGCGGCACACTTTGAGGCCGTCAAGCAGAGCCTGTCCGCCATGAATATTCCGTATCGGATCAACCCGCGGCTTGTCCGCGGCCTCGATTACTATACTCACACCGCTTTCGAGTATAAGGCGGAAGGCATCGGAGCCATCGATACGATCGGCGGGGGCGGACGCTATAACGGGCTCGTCGGAGAGATAGGCGGTCAGGATCAGCCGGGTGTCGGCCTCGGGCTAGGCCTTGAGAGAACTCTGCTCGTACTGGAATCCCAGCAGGCGGACGTTCCCGGCGCACAGCCGATCGACGTTTATCTGGTGCCGATGGGAGACCGGGCGGAGCGTGAAGCGGTGAAGCTGTTGTTCGAGCTTCGTTCGGCCGGGATAGCTGCCGAGAAGGATTATTTGCAGCGGAAGATGAAGGCGCAGTTGAAGGCGGCAGATCGCTCGCAGGCCCGCTATGTGGCGATTCTGGGCGAGGATGAGCTGGAGCAGGGCGTCATAGCGTTGAAGGAAATGGCTACGGGGGAACAGCAGTCCGTACCGCTTGGCGAGCTGCTGTCCTTCCTGAAATCGGCCCTCGGTTAAAAATTCGCATAGTTTGGCTGCGATAAACAGGAATACATTTAGGTTTCGAGTGAAGAGAAGAACGATGAAATCCCCATACTTTTAGAGGAGGAAAGAAAGATATGTCCATGTTAAAAACGCATCATTGTGGTCAGCTTGGCAAAGCTCACGTAGGAGAGACCGTTCAATTAAACGGATGGGTCCAAAGAAGACGGGACCTGGGCGGGGTATTGTTCATCGACCTTCGTGACCGGACAGGTATTGTGCAGATCGTGTTCAACCCGGACTTTTCCGGAGAAGCGCTGGAGATCGCAGACCGGGCGCGCAACGAGTATGTTCTGGCCGTTCGCGGCAAGGTGGTCGAACGGGCGGAAGAGACGAAGAACGCGAACCTGGCTACCGGTGAAATCGAGGTTCAGGTGTCGGAGATTGAAATTTTAAACGCGGCCAAGAATCCTCCGTTCTTCATCGAGGATGGTATCGAAATCGACGAGGCGCTGCGCTTGAAATATCGTTATCTCGACCTGCGCCGCCCGGAAATGCAGCGGACGCTCATGCTGCGCTCCAAAGCGGCCAAAATTTTCCGCGATTTCCTGGACGAGAAGGAATTCGTCGAAGTGGAAACGCCGATCTTAACAAGAAGCACGCCGGAAGGTGCGCGCGACTATCTCGTGCCGAGCCGCGTACATCCGGGAGAATTTTTCGCCTTGCCCCAATCTCCGCAGATTTTCAAGCAGCTGCTGATGGTCGGGGGGCTGGAGCGCTATTATCAAATCGCGCGATGCTTCCGGGATGAAGATCTGCGCGCGGACCGCCAGCCGGAATTTACCCAGGTGGACATCGAGACTTCCTTCCTGTCTCCGGAGCAGCTTCAGGAGATGATGGAGGAGCTGATGGCGAAGCTGTTTAAGGAAACGATCGGAGTAGACATTCCGCGTCCGTTCCAAAGATTGACTTATGCCGATGCTATGGGCAAATACGGTTCCGACAAGCCGGACCTGCGCTTCGGCCTGGAGCTGGTCGAGGTGTCCGATATTGTGGCGGGCAGCGGCGTCAAAGTGTTCTCGACGGTGGTCGGCAACGGCGGTCAGGTCAAGGCGCTGAATGCCAAAGGGTGCGCCTCCTGGAGCCGTAAAGAGCTGGACGATCTGCAGCCGTTCGCCGCACGTTACGGTGGCAAAGGGCTTGCCTGGATTCAGGTGAAGGACGGCGACTGGAAAGGACCGATCGTTAAATTTTTTACCGAGGAAGAGAAAGCGGCCCTCACCGAGCGTCTGCAGGTGGAAGAAGGAGACCTGCTCGTATTCTCGGCAGATAAGCCTAAGGTGGTTGCGGATGTGCTCGGCAATCTGCGCCTGAAGCTGGGCAAGGATTTGGGGCTCATTGATGAGAGCCAGTTCAAATTTGCCTGGATCGTCGATTTCCCATTGCTTGGCTACGACGAAGAAGAGAAGCGCTATGTCGCTGAGCATCACCCGTTCACACGGCCGAAGGAAGAGGATATTCATTACTTCGATACCGATCCGGGCAAAATTCGGGCACAGGCCTATGACCTGGTCTTGAACGGATACGAAGTAGGCGGCGGATCAATGAGGATCTACAAGCGCGATATCCAAGAGAAAATGTTCGCTGCTCTCGGCTTTTCCAAGGAAGAGGCTTGGGATAAGTTCGGCTATTTGCTGGAGGCCTTTGAGTACGGTACTCCACCGCACGGAGGAATTGCATTCGGGCTGGACCGTCTGGTTATGCTGTTGGCCGGACGCTCCAATCTTCGCGAAACGATTGCATTCCCTAAGACGGCAAGCGCCACTTGTCTGCTGATGGACGCTCCCGGCGAGGTGGACAGCCAGCAATTGGAGCAGCTCTCCATTCGAGTTGCGGTGAAGCAGCCTTCCTCCTCCCAATAAAACTGTCTGATTAAGCCTGTCAAAAGGAGGAAAAGCAATGCTGAATCAATTTTCGAGGACGGAGCTCGCCATTGGCCCGGAAGGGCTGGACGTGATGAAAAGAAGCACCGTAGCTGTGCTCGGCGTCGGCGGCGTCGGCTCTTTCGCGGTAGAAGCCTTGGCCCGCACCGGCGTTGGCCGCATCGTTATGATCGACAAGGATGTTGTCGATATAACGAATGTCAACCGGCAGCTGCATGCGCTGCTGTCGACCGTCGGCCGTCAGAAGACGGAGCTGATGAAGGAAAGAATCCGGGATATCAATCCGGATTGCGATGCCGTAGCGCTGCAGATGTTCTACACTGAGGAAACATACGAGAAGCTGTTCGAGTATCCGCTAGATTATGTCATTGACGCTTCCGATACGATCAGCTATAAGATTCATCTGATCAAGCAGTGCCTGCAGCGTAAAATTCCGCTTATTTCCAGTATGGGAGCGGCGAACAAAATGGATCCGACCCGCTTTCAGGTGGCGGACATCTCGAAGACAACGATGGACCCGATGGCCCGGGTCATTCGCCAGAAGCTGAGGAAAGAAGGGATTACCAAGGGGGTTAAGGTGGTCTTCTCCACCGAAGAACCGGTAAGGCCGAGGGAAGATGTTACGAAGCAGATCGTACCGGAGAATGCGCCCGAAATCCGCAAAGCTAAACAGCCGCCGGCCAGCAACGCGTTCGTTCCGCCGGTGGCGGGATTAATTATGGTAAGCGTGGCGGTGCGTGATCTGCTTAAGTCAGCCGGTCTTTAAGATTGCTGCAGGAGGGGGAGAGCGACGCTTTCTGCTGAAGTTAAAGCGCCCCTCTCACCGGGCTTGGCCGCTCGGCTCGTTGGGCCCGATTAATGCCCCAATAATTTTGGGTCCGAGCCGGGGGGACAGGGACGGTCACCGGCAAAATATATGGTATAATAGAGCATGTCGACCGGTAACCGGCGGCATGTTCTTTTTTCAACATATAAGCGTATAAGTTTGACCTTATCCCTGTTCTTATATTTCATCGGTGCGCCTGTCCAAAAGGCGGTGACAGCCGTTTATCCTTGGTCGAGACAGCTTTTGGTAGGAAAACCTGCAACTTTGCATCTTTTGAACAGGTTGCTGGTTCGTTGGCAAAAATTGCTGCGAAAATACATGCTTTTGAGCTTCAAATTGAAGAAAATGCCTGTCATGAACTGAATTTCATGTATTTTTGCAGGCATTGCCCATACAACAGGCGATTCCAGTGAAGAAGGATGCACTTTTGCTTCTTTTGTGCAAAGGCCAGTATGCATAGCACCACACGAGGGACGTAGGCTTTCACTATGCAACGCATAGTTCGCCTTTCCGGCGCCGATTGTGAATGGACTCATAAGCTATGACGATCTACCACCAAGCGAGGGCCGTAGGCTTTCGCCAAGCAGCGCCATAATGTGCGCTCGAAATTATTTTTAACTGTAAGGGTGAAATCACATTGGACTTATTTGACCTAAATCCAACAACAGACCACCAGCCACTTGCCGAACGTATGCGCCCTCAGACGCTTGATGAATATTTTGGTCAGTCCCATATCTTAGCGCCAGGTAAAGTCCTGCGGAAGATTATTGAAACCGACAAAATCACAAGTATGATTTTACAGGGTCCTCCAAGTAGCGGTAAGACAAGTCTTGCTTATATTATCTCTCAGTCCACAAAAGCCAATTTCGTACGTTTAAATGCGGTTTCCTTAACCGTTGCAGAACTTCGTGAAGCCATAAGTACCGCTAAAGACAATTTAAAAATGTACGGTCAAAAAACCATTGTAATGATAGATGAAATTCACGCTATGAAAAGTAATGTTCAAATGGCATTGCTTCCACATGTAGAAGACGGGACTATCATTCTGATCGGACTGACCACCGAATCCATTGCTCACGATTTAATTCCGCCGCTGGTTTCCAGATGCCGTACTTTTACCTTAAAGGCATTAGACCACAATGATTTGAAAGAAATCATTGTTCGTGCGCTGAAAAGCAATAGAGGTTTGGAAAACAAATTTGAGATTACGGACGAAGCTTTGGAGTATTTGGCCGATGTGTGTAATGGGGATGTGCGGAGCGCTTTTAATGCACTGGAAATGGCTGCTTACTCCCTTTACGAAGGAAATCTTATTGAACTACAGCATATTCGTGAGGCATACGATTCCAGAGTGAATTCCATAACAACTACGGATTTTTATGATATTGTATCTGCTTTTTGCAAATCCTTGCGCGGTTCCCAAACGGATTCGGCTCTTTATTGGCTTGCCCGTATGCTGGACTCTGGTGTAGATCCGTTATACATTGCCCGAAGACTTGTTGTTCATGCATCAGAAGACGTCGGAATGGCAAATCCAAATGCTTTACAAATAGCGATAGCGGCGCAGCAAGCGGTTGAATTTGTCGGGATGCCCGAGGGACGTTTAGCGCTTGCTCACGCCACGGTTTACATTACGGAGAGTCCTAAGTCCAATAGTGTTTATAAAGGGCTTGCAAGCGCATTTCAGACGGTTAGAAATCATCGTGCTTATCCTGTTCCGGAAAACATCAGAGACGGCTCTAGAAGCTATATAAACCCGATTGATAATCCCAACTCCAAAATGCAGTACTTGCCGCCTGAAATTCAGAACGAAAAGTTTTACTTCCCGCAAAATTCAGGAACCGAATCAAAAATTTATGCTCGATATTACGACAAAGAAAACAGAAAGTAATGCCTCCTTGCGGGGGCATTTTTCATTTCCAAGAAACACTGGGCGGTAAACTTGTTCAAGAGGCAATCGAGTTATTAGTCAAAAGTCGTTAATCATAAGGAGAAATTAAGGGTCTAAAATACAATCGACTTTTAGATCTGAATGAAGTGGTGGGCTATGCCTTGTAAAAGAACCTAATCATTATGTGCAACGACAGCATTTTCCCGACGCACTCAAAGAGCAGCCATTTTTTATAGCCGACGAACAGGGAATGGAAGAAAAAATGAGGATAAACCAGAAAAACGAAAAAACCGAAAGACATTCCTTTGAAAAGGATGTTTTTTAGGTTTTTTTGCTTTTTTTTGGGCCGGTAACAATGACAATCCGCCCAAGTAAGCTTATAATAAAGAGTGGGGCAAAATAAGGTCGGCGCATCATTCTAAGGGGGAGCCGCGCCTTGTCATACAAACATAGGGAAAACAAGGCGTACATAAAAGTACTTTAACGATGACAATATTTTTGCCGTTCTTGGTAAACAATCAGGAAAGACCGTTAAACGGGAACGAGATGCTAGCGAGAAGGTGATATTCATTTGTTATCGACAGACAATGCGATTTTACTGGTTGCCATCCTGTTACTAATAGGGGTCATCACTACCAAATTTTCCGCACGATTCGGGCTGCCTTCGCTGGTTTTGTTCTTTGTCGTCGGAATGGTCATCAATAAGTTTATTTACTTTGATAATGCCGCGGTTACTCAGCTATTCGGAGTTCTGGCCCTGATCGTGATCCTGTTCGAGGGAGGGCTCCAAACGAAGTGGAGCAATATGCGCAGGGTGCTGGTCCCTTCCTTGTCATTGGCCACCTTCGGCGTCTTCTTAACAACGATCGTCTTCGGCGCTTTCGCCATTCTGATTCTCGATTTGGATTTGATCGAAGGAATGCTGCTTGGAGCTATTGTCGGATCTACGGATGCGGCTGCCGTTTTTGCCGCCCTCGGCACTCGCAACATCAAACAGAAGCTGTCCTCAACACTGGAGGCAGAGTCGGGCACGAACGATCCGATGGCGGTATTTCTTACCGTATCGCTTATTCAGCTTTATCAATCGCCGGACTCCAATTTCTGGATTCTGCTGGTCAATTTGTTCTGGCAGATGGGCGTAGGCTTGCTCATGGGGCTGCTGCTGGGGAAGGTTGCCGTTTGGTGCATCAACAAAATTAATTTGGATTCCTCCGGATTATATCCGGTCTTGTCCGTTGCCTTCGCTATATTTACTTACAGCACGACGGATTTGATCAACGGAAGCGGGCTTCTTGCGGTATACGTGATGGGAGTTCTGGTCGGAAATTCGGATTTGACCTACCGCCACTCGATTTTCCGGTTTAATGAAGGCTTCGCCTGGATGATGCAGATATCCATGTTTATTCTGATGGGACTTCTTGTCTTTCCGTCGGAGTTGATCGGCATTGCATGGCAGGGCTTGGCCTTATCCGCTCTATTGATGTTCGTAGCGAGACCGGTCGGTGTTTTCCTCAGCATGATATTCATGAAGTTCTCCTTTAAGGAAAAAATATTGATTTCCTGGTGCGGACTCCGGGGAGCGGTGCCGATTGTACTGGCGACTTATCCGCTGCTGGCCGGGATGGAAAACGGGTATTTATATTTTAATATGGTATTCTTCATCGTATTGACCTCCGCCCTTATCCAGGGCTGGACCATTACTCCCTTGGCCAATTGGCTCGGCCTGACGGGAGACAAGAAGCCGACTGCCCCCCACAGCTTGGAACTGGTCTCGATCGGTAAGACGAATACGGAAATTATCGAGGTGCAAATCGAAGACCAGGCGAATGTCGTCGGTTCGGAAATCCGGAACCTGGCCCTGCCGGAGGATACTTTGATAACGGCGGTGATCCGCGGGGAGAAGATGATCACTCCAAGGGGAACTACCCGGTTATGCGGAGGAGATATACTATACGTACTGGTGTCCAAGGCTAAAACAGAAGATGTCAAAAATCTGTTTATCGCCATGAAGCCCGGGGAAGAGGATGATTTTGCGGAACCGGAAGGAGAACGTCCTTCAAGGAAAGCGGACGAAAGCGAGGCCGGAGGCAGTAAGGGGACTCATTCGGCATCGGAGGCTTCTCCTTCTCCAGACGGGACCGCCCCGGAAGATCGACAAGAAGAAAGCGGGGGGCCTGAGTGGAAGGCAGAGATTTCGGGTCAGACGGAATCCGGGACCCCGCCTAATCATTCGAAACACCACGAGCAACGCGAACAAAACGGAAACAAGGAGAAATAAGTTCAATAAAAAAAGCAGCGGAAACGGTGAAGCACCGAATCCGCTGCTTTTTGTTTAAGAAGGTATAAGTTTCACCTTATACCTTCTTAATATTTCACCGGTAAACGCACCTGTCCAAAGGGCGGCGATAGCCTTTTATCCTTGTCTGGCATAAAATCAGGCCATCAGCCCTAAACGAGATCCGTTTCCGGTTCATCCATCCGTTCCGTGCGGTCGATAATGCCGCCGCCCAAGCATAGCTCTCCGTCATAGAATACTACGGCTTGTCCGGGGGTAACGGCTTTCTGCGGCTGGTCGAATTCGACCCGGCAGGTGCCTTCTCCCGTCATGCTTACTCTTACCCCCTGATCCTGCTGCCGGTAGCGGAATTTGGCGGTGCAGCGGAGCGTTCCTACAGGCGGCTGGCCATCGATCCAGCTCACATCCGTAGCTTCAAGCGCGGTGGAGTATAGCCGCGGGTGAGTGTCGCCCTGAACGACGTACAGAATATTGCGGTTCAGATCCTTGTCCGCGACAAACCACGGTTCCCCGGTGCCGGACCCGCCAATCCCCAGGCCCTGGCGTTGGCCGAGGGTATAGTACATGAGCCCGTCATGCTTACCTTTGTATTCCCCGTCCAGCGTAAGGATATCTCCGGATTGGGCCGGCAGGTAATGACTCAGAAATTCCTTGAAATTTCTTTCTCCAATAAAGCAAACCCCCGTGCTATCCTTCTTCTTGGCGGTGGCGAGTCCTGCCGCTGCGGCCAACTCCCTGACTTTCGGTTTAGGCAAATGTCCGATTGGAAACATCGCTTTGGATAGCTGATACTGGTTCAACGCGTTGAGGAAGTAGGTTTGATCCTTGTTGGCATCAAGGCCGCGGAGGAGACGATATTTTCCTTCATGGAAATCGACCCGAGCATAATGCCCGGTAGCGATATAATCGGCTCCGAGTTCCAACGCTTTCTGTAAAAACTCGCCAAACTTGATTTCCCGGTTACACATAACATCCGGATTAGGGGTTCTCCCTTTGCGGTATTCATCCAGGAAATAAGAAAACACTTTATCGTAATATTGCTTCTCGAAATTAACGGTATAGCAAGGTATGCCGATTTGGGCGCATACTTTGCGCACGTCTTCGGCGTCCTCTTCCGCCGTACAATACCCGAATTCGTCGGTATCGTCCCAGTTTTTCATGAAGATGCCGATCACTTCGTACCCCTGCTCCTTCAGAAGAAGGGCGGCTACTGATGAGTCGACTCCTCCAGACATTCCAAGGACGACTCTCGTCTTTTCAATCGGCTTGTCCATTGATTTAATCCCTCGCTTTGTTTTACTGACTGCTGTATTATTGTAACACATTTTAGCCTGATAACCGCTATTGTGAAAATAAGAACCTTTATAATTTTCATGAAAAAGTCATGGTTTTCATTCCCGTAGAAGCAATTCTGTGTTAACATATAGTTAATGTAGAATATGATACTCAAGATCTACAGAAAGATGGCGGTCATATCGGTTTTTATCCGACTTTTGCCATCCATTTTAGCATGAATTGTCTTTATTTTGGTTAAGCTTGATAACAATAATTCGCCTTGAATTACAAGTCGCAATACGATACAAATGAGGTGCTGATTTGAAGATCTCGACTAAAGGACGCTACGGGCTGACTATTATGATGGAATTGGCCAATCGTTACGGTGAAGGCCCCACTTCCTTAAAAAGCATTGCAGAGAAGCATCAATTATCGGAGCATTATTTGGAACAACTGATAGCTCCCCTGCGCAACGCCGGTCTGGTTAAGAGCGTGCGCGGAGCTTACGGCGGTTATATCTTATCCAAGCCTGCCGAGGAGATTACTTCGGGAGACATTATTCGTGTTCTTGAAGGCCCGATCAGTCCCGTTGATTTCACCGAGGAAGACGATCCGGCCAAGCGAGACCTATGGATTCGCATCCGTGACAGTATTGCGGAGGTATTGGATTCCACTACCTTGGCATCCCTGATAACTTTTAAAGACGAGGGCAGGAGCGACAGCTATATGTTCTACATTTAGTGCCTTGCCGTCGACTGCCGATGTTTGGCCCGGCGGTCCATGAGATTTGCCCGAATCCGGTGTTATAACATACTCCTTGGCCTCTTCATCCAACATTTGGATAGCTGCTCCCCGGCTCCGAGCCTGGCAGCGCCCCGTATTCCACATGACTCGCAGAGAGAACACATCCCATGTTTAGGAGAAGACGATGAAACGTATTTATCTCGATCATGCAGCCACGACCCCCTTGCATCCCGAAGTGCTGGAAGCTATGATGCCATATTTGACGGATATATTCGGGAATGCCTCCAGTGTCCACTCCTTCGGGCGTGAAGCCCATTGGGCCTTGAACGATGCGAGAGAAAGGATCGCTTCGATGCTAGGCTGTGAAGCCAACCAATGGATATGGACGAGCGGAGGGACAGAGAGCGATAATTTGGCTGTCCTCGGCACTGTAGCAGCCGCGAAGGGCAAGCGTCATATCATCTCGAGCGAGATAGAGCATCATGCCGTACTTCATGCCTGCCGGCATTTGGAACAGCATGGCTGCGAAGTGACCTACCTTCCGGTTGATGCAACGGGAAGAGTGCGCGTGGAGGACGTTGAACGTTCGATAAGACCCGACACCGCATTGATCAGTGTCATGTACGGAAATAACGAGGTGGGTACGCTGCAGCCGATCCGCGAGATTGGCGAAATAGCCCGGCAGCATGGAATAGTGTTCCATACCGATGCCGTCCAGGCGCTCGGACTGGAAAAGCTTAATCTTTCGGAGCTTCCCGTAGATTTGGTCAGCTTCTCCGCACACAAAATCGAAGGCCCCAAAGGCATCGGAGGATTATACTGTTCTCCCCGAGTGCGGCTCGCTCCCCAATCCTATGGAGGGCTGCAGGAACGTAAACGCCGCGCGGGAACCGAAAATGTTGCGGGAGCTGTCGGCTTCGCCGCAGCGGCAGTCAGAGCCGTCTCGGCCCTGGAGCAGAAGCAGGCGCAGATGACGGCATTCCGCCGAACAATGATCGAAGGCTTGACCAGAGAACTTGGTTCCGATGGCTTTATTGTTAATGGCCATCCGAACTTGACACTGCCTCATATTCTCAATGTCAGTTTCCCGGGAGTTTCGACCGAAACCCTTCTAATGAACCTCGATTTGGAAGGGATCGCTGCGGCCAGCGGTTCCGCCTGCAATTCGGGAGCTCTGGAGATCTCCCATGTCCTGCAAGCGATGAAGCTTCCCTCTCCGGTTACCCAATCGGCAGTTCGTTTCAGCTTCGGGCCCGGCAACACAATCGAAGACATCGAACGGGCCGCCTCCATAACTGCAACCATCGTTAACAGAATCCGTAATAATAACAGTTAGCCTTGAACCTGACATACGTCCCAAGGTCGGCCTTCAGCCGTTTAGAGTGATGATTGAAGCACCGCCTTGGGGCAGCTCTATACCCGGGTTTGTCCTCTTTTTGCACGGTCAGAATAAGCATGGCCCAATTGACAAACAATTTTGTAAGGACATGCAGCCTTATTATTGAATTTGGCAATTTGATCGGTCGAAAGGAGAGACAAGTCTTTTGCGCAGAGCTAAAGATATGCTGGGTCTGCCCGTTATTGATGTGCGGACCGGAAAACAGCTTGGATCCGTTAAGGATTTATGGATCGATTCCGAATGGCAGGTGCAGGCGATCCTGCTCGATAACAAGTCCTGGTTCTCGAGCCCAAGGTTCATCTTATGGGAAGATATCAACTCTTTCGGGGAAGACGCCGTTACCGTGACTGATGAAGCTGTGATCCGCTCGGAGGAGGACATCACCGGAGCATGGGTTCTGCTCACGGGATCGGGGCAAATTATGGGCTTGCCTCTTCTGACGGTTAACGGGCAGCAATTGGGACGGGTGGAGGATGTTTATTTTTCTCAAAATATGGATAAAAGAATAATAGGATTTGAATTATCGGAAGGCTTCCTGGCCGATGTCAAGGACGGCCGCAAATGGCTGCCCGCTCCTGAGCAAGCAACGATGGGACAAGATGTTATCATGGTCCCTGTAAGCTGTAAAGATTCGTTGGAAGATATTTTATACGAGGAATAGGGTGAAAGAGATGCTGCGATGTCCTAATTGCAACTCCAAGGATATAGGGAAAATCGGTTCGCACCAGTTCTATTGCTGGGGCTGCTTCATTGAGCTGACGGTGAATGGAGACAAGATGTCCGTATATCAGGTGGAAGAAGACGGTACACTTAGTTCTTTGGATGATTTGTTTTTTGAAGAGCCTGCTCCGCAAGAAATTCATGCTAATTAATTTTGTTTGCTGAGCCGTATCATGCATCCGGTTTTTTACGAAACGGAACCGAGGTTTCTGTTTCCTGAAAAGCCGGATGCTTTTGCATGGCAGGGTTTAAGCTCTCTACCCGGGTTAAATTGCCTGACTGCTACATATACTATTGTAGGAGCTAGTCCGTTTTTGGAGAAACGGATGAAACGGGGTGAGAACGGGTGGAGCCTTTTTACAAAAATAAATGGTTCGGATTTTTTTTGTTCGTGCTTGCCGGATTGTTGATTCTGTATATGCTTATATTGGTCCGGCCTATTATTGTTTGGGGATATAGACTGATTAGCACTATTTTGGCCCCTTTTATTATTGCCTTGATTATTTCTTATGTTCTGAACCCGATCGTCACGCTGCTTAATCAGAGGAAGGTTCCGCGGACGGTAGCGGTTCTGTTGATTTATGCGGTGTTCATCACTTCGCTCAGCGTCATTATGCTTAATTTGATTCCGGTCTTTGTGACCCAATTGGCGGAGTTAAACGAGCATATTCCACAGATGACGATGCAGGCGGAAAGTCTGATGATCACTTTAAACGATCACCCGCTGTTGCCCGACAGTATCCGCGAAGGAATTTATAATTCGATAGAGCGATGGGAGAAGGGGATTTCAACCGCTATTTCGGATTACATAGACCGGATCGGCAGCACGATAAATACGCTGTTTATAGCTTTTATCGTTCCGTTCATCGCATTCTATATATTGAAGGACTTTAAATTAATCGAAAGAGGAGTCATCACCATCGTTCCCAAATCATACCGGAAGCCAACGGTCAAGCTGCTACGTGATATTGACCAAGCATTGGGCAATTATATTCGCGGGCAGTTTATTGTTTGTGTAATTGTAGGGCTGCTGGCCTATATCGGCTACTGGCTGATCGATATGCCCTATCCTTTGCTTATGGCCAGTCTGGTCAGTATATTCAATATTATTCCTTATCTGGGGCCGTTCTTCGGAGCTGCCCCGGCCATCATTATGGCGGCTACCGTTTCCTGGAAAATGGTGTTGTATGTCATTATCGTAAACACTCTCGTTCAAATTTTGGAGGGAAATGTAGTCTCACCCCAAGTGGTTGGGCGGACCCTGCATATGCATCCGCTAACGATTATTTTTGCACTGCTGGTAGGGGGAGAGCTGGCGGGAATTATCGGGCTCATTCTGGCCGTGCCGTTCTTCGCGGTCATGAAGGTGATCGTTCAGCATATTTTCATTTATTATGTTCACCGCAAGCCTACCGGTTAGGATCTATGCCAATAAGAACCGGCAGGGAATGGACGCATACGGATCGAAGAGACCGGGCCATGACAAATGTTGACATGGGCACGGAATAACCGCTATAATTTGGGGCATAAGTAATAGTTAAATAGCGGATAAAGCGAGGATGAATTCCAAGAAGTCATAGCCCTCCCTCAGAGAAGAGGTTCCTGTCGAAGGACAGGCTGCGAGAACCTCCGGGATGAAGAATGACGGATGCTGTTTTCGGAGTGTGGATAAACACCACCGGGGAGACCCGTTACATCTCACTAGAGGAGATTGCATGGGGACGATCATGTCCGCAAGGCAATAACCAGGGTGGTACCGCGATTAGAATCGTCCCTGAATGAAGGGGCGTTTTTTGTTTTACCGCATTAGAAAGTATAAGTGTATTGAATCATGAAGTTGGTAAAGACGATTAACTGTAATTTATGCAGGTAATTTCAAGCGAATGGTGGAAAGCGATTAAAGTAAATGGAAAAACTGCATTTAGAATCGAGGTTTTTGGCCGAAAACGCCTTTTTTGCACAAACTAGCTGTAGTTTTTCCACTTAGTTTCCGTCTTTTGCTCCAGAGGAGCAATCTAGCTGTATAAAATCCAGTTAAACATCCAAGTCGGAAAAGCGTCACCAGTTCGTCAAGCGGCATCATCAGAAGCGGTGGAAAATTTGATTTTCCCATTGTTCGCCCTAACCGGAACGGACCCCAACGGAGTTTTTTAATATTGATATATTGATAATGGAGGAAGGTATGGATGAAAGCTAGTGAAATTCGTCAAAAATGGCTTGATTTTTTTGCGGAGAAAGGACATAAAATCGAACCGAGCTCCCCGCTCGTTCCCCATAACGATCCATCCTTGCTGTGGATTAACGCCGGGATGGCCCCGCTCAAGCCTTATTTCGACGGCCGTGTGAAGCCGGAGAATCCGCGGATAGCGAATGCGCAGAAATGTATCCGCACGAACGATATCGAAAATGTGGGCAAGACCCGCAGACACCATACGTTTTTTGAGATGCTGGGGAACTTCTCGATAGGCGATTATTTTAAGGTAGAAGCGATAACGTGGGCATGGGAGTTTCTGACCGATCCCAAGTGGATAGGCTTTGACCCGGAACGTCTATCCGTAACCGTATATCCGGAGGACCAGGAAGCTTTCGATCTGTGGAAGAATAAAATCGGCTTGCCGGAAGAACGGATTTACAAGGTAGAGGACAATTTCTGGGATATAGGAGAAGGCCCTTGCGGTCCATGTACCGAGATTTTCTACGACCGCGGCGATGCTTACGGCGATCTCAGCGACCCGGAATGCTGGCCCGGCGGAGAGAATGAGCGCTTCCTGGAAGTATGGAACCTTGTATTCTCCCAGTTCAATCACAATAAGGACGGCAGCTACACTCCTCTGCCGAATAAAAATATCGATACCGGCGCCGGATTGGAGCGGTTCGCTTCCATCCTGCAAAATGTCGATTCCAATTTTGACACCGACCTGTTCGTGCCGATCATCGAGCAAATCAGCGAGATTGCCGGCGTCCGTTATAAGGATAACGAGGAACAGGATGTTGCACTGAAGGTGATAGCGGATCACATTCGGACGGTCGTGTTCGCTGTCGGGGATGGTGTCCTGCCTTCCAACGAGGGCCGGGGTTATGTTATCCGCAGGCTGCTGCGCCGCGCAGTCCGTTATGGTAAAGTACTGGGAATCAATCAGCCTTTCCTCTACCGTCTTGTGCCCGTTGTCGGGAAGGTCATGGGCGTGTATTACAACGAAGTGACGGACAAGGCCGAGTTCATAGACAAAGTCATTCGTACGGAGGAAGAGCGGTTCCACGAAACGTTATCCGACGGTCTGGCGATTCTTGCCGGTCTGACCGACAAGGCCAAGCAGGACGGATCGGGCCGGATTGGCGGTGCGGATGCGTTCAAGCTGTACGATACTTACGGCTTCCCGCTCGATTTGACCGAGGACTTCGCTCAGGAGCACGGACTGGATGTCGACCGCGAAGGATTCGAGCAGGCGATGGAGGCTCAGCGGGAGCGGGCACGGGCTGCCCGTCAGGACAACGACAGCATGAAGGTTCAAGGCGGTCCGCTGGCCGATTTCACGGATAAAAGCGAGTTTGTTGGTTATAATGAGTTGGTAACAACTGCTAAAGTGATTGCGATCGTAAGAGAAGGGCAAATGGCGGAAGAGGCAAACGAAGGCGATATCTGTCAGGTCGTTCTGGACCGGACGCCATTCTATGCCGAGTCAGGGGGACAGATTAGCGACACGGGAATGCTGACGGGAGCACAGGCGAAGGCCAAGGTCGAGGACGTAAGCAAAGCCCCGCATGGACAGCATGTTATGACGGTCAAGGTGGAGCAAGGAACTCTGCGCGCCGGGGATACGGTAGAAGCTGTCGTAGACCGGATCAAGCGCGATGATATCATTAAGAATCACACAGCGACCCACCTGCTGCACCAAGCTTTGAAGGATGTGCTCGGCGAGCATGTCAATCAGGCCGGCTCCCTGGTCGCTCCGGAACGTCTGCGCTTCGACTTCTCCCATTTTGGCGGAATCAGCCCTGAGGAACTGCAGGACATCGAGGTTCGGGTTAACCGGCAAATATGGAACCGGACCGGCCTGGACATCTCCCTCATGCCGATCGCGGAAGCTAAAGCGATGGGGGCTATGGCTCTATTCGGAGAGAAGTATGGCGACATTGTGCGGGTCGTCCGGATCGGGGATTACAGCATTGAGCTGTGCGGAGGCTGCCACGTAGGGAGCACGGCGGAAATCGGGTTGTTCAAGATTGTGAGCGAAAGCGGAATAGGGTCCGGTGTACGCCGGGTAGAGGCGGTAACCGGCCGTTATGCTTATGAATATTTGGAGCAGCAGCTTGATCTTCTTAGACAATCCGCAGCGATGCTGAAGTCGGGGATTAGCGATGTCCCCCGCAGGATCGACTCCATGCTCGGCCAGGTTCGTGAGCTGAATAAGGAGATAGAGTCCCTGCGCGGCAAGCTGAGCCACCTTGAGGCGGGCAGTTTGACGGATCGGCTGCAGGAGGTCGATGGTGTGCCTGTATTGGCCTCTAGAGTGGATGCAGGGGATATGGATTCTCTACGGACAATCGTTGATGAATTGAAGACGAAACTGGAATCCGGTATTATCGTGCTGGGCGCGGCTGTAGACGGCAAGGTGAATCTTGTCGCAGCCGTAACTCCTGATCTGGTGGGGAAAGGCTACCACGCCGGCAAGATTGTCAAGGAAGCGGCGGCGATCTGCGGCGGAGGCGGAGGCGGCCGTCCCGACATGGCTCAGGCGGGAGGGAAAGATCCGTCCAAGCTGGAGGAAGCCATAAGACAAGTTCCCGAGCTAATCAAGCGTATGGCTTAATGGGCAATTTAGCCCATAAGGGCATCACGATAGGGGATTCTGAGAAAATTTGTCTGTTAAAAGAGGAATTATCGACACAGGCAGAGAATATATCAGTTAGATGAAAGGTTGTCGGCCATTGCAGACCTCCGGCGCAGGACGATCGGTCCTGCGTTAGAGGTGCGCAGGCGGGTTAGGCGCTGGCATCGGACTAATAAGGAATAGGGTATGAAGCAGGTTTTGCCTAACGGGCAGAACTCTCAAGGAGGTGCGGTCATGAATTCCATGGATAAAACAATGAAGTTTAATGTCAAAGCCGACGGGATTGAGACATCGCCGGAAGAGGTTATGATTGCCGTATACGACGCTCTGCAGGAAAAAGGCTACAACCCGATCAACCAGATCGTGGGATACTTGCTGTCCGGAGATCCGGCTTATATCCCTAGACATAATAACGCCAGGAGCCTGATCCGCAAACGGGAACGAGATGAATTGATTGAGGAATTGGTTCGATATTATTTGCAGGGAAAGAAGCGCAAATAATAAAATATCGAAGGAAATGTCTTTTTTCGATTAGCAAGACGGGAGACTAGTTGATGAAATGGATGGGTTTGGACTACGGAGACAGGACCATCGGCGTTGCTTTGAGCGATGAGTTAGGCTGGACGGCCCAAGGCCTGGAGGTTATCCGCCGCACGAACAAAGCCGCCGATTTGGCAAGGCTGGGAGAAATTATCCGCGAGCATGGTGTGGAGGAAATTGTCGTCGGCCTGCCGAAAAATATGAACAACACAATCGGTCCTCGCGGGGAGCTGAGTATGGAATTTGCGCAATTATTGCAAACTAAATTTGGACTCCCCGTTCACCTTTGGGATGAACGATTGACGACCGTGTCTGCTGAAAGAGCATTGCTGGAGGCAGACGTCAGTCGTAAAAAAAGGAGGCAAGTCATCGACAAGATGGCCGCCTCCCTAATATTGCAAGGCTATTTGGATTCTAATAAGAGAAGGTGAGGTTGTACAATGGCGAACGATGAGATGCATTTGGACGAACCGGAAATCATCTACATTCCAGATGAAGAAGGAAACGAGGAAGAATTTGAGGTCATCATGAAATTTGAAGTCGACGGCTCGGACAAAAAGTATATGATGGTCGTTCCCGTGGAAGCCGATGACGATGAGACCGATGAGGTGTATGCTTTCCGTTATGAGGAAGACGGTGACGATTTGAAGCTGTATACGATCGACGATGAAGAAGAGTGGAACATCGTTGAAGAGACCTTCAATACACTCATGGATGAGATGGAAGACGACGATGAAGACGATGATGATGGCGATAAAGAGGCCAATGATCGGTAATGCCAATCTACCAATTGAAAGACGCTAAGCCCATTGATGTATTGAAGACAACCTTCGGTGATGAAGTGGTGTTGGAGGATGAGGAATCCTCGCGTACTTACGTGCTTCTCGCTGAATTTTCTCTCGGGCCGAATGAATATGCTGTCCTGGCGCCGGCCGAACCGCAGAAGGATGAGGCGGAATCGGTGTTTCGTATTACCCGTAATGCTGCAGGAGCCCCTGAATTGGAAACGATTCTGGATGATGAAGAATGGGAAACCGTATCCGAAATCTATGATGAAATGACTGCAGACTTCGACTAGCGGGCGGGTAGAACATTTTTTTAGAATATGCTAGGATAAAAAGGGCGGCGGAAGCCGCTCTTTTTCTGATTTATAAGTTCCGGGGCTCCCCGCAAAGTACTGTATAAACCTTAATCGAAGCAAAGTCAGGAAGAGCGACCGCGTTTAGAGGAAGGTTTAGACGCCGACTCCGTTGGAGTGCGGACGGAATACGCTTCGAAGGCATACGTCACTTTGTGGGGTTATTTAATGATGCATTTATGGGGGATCTGCAAACGATTTATGGTCCTCTGAACAAAATGCTATGGATTTTATTTTGACGGATTATGGGAGGGTTTTAGTGAACGATCAATTAAAGAACGATAGAAATCATGGTGCCGCTCTCGGCAAAAAAAGGCGTTGGCCTGCAGTGCTTCTTATTTTCTTCTTGCTGCTGGCCGTCCTGGTTACTTTGATTGCCCTATATATTGTCAATGGCATGAAGCCGACAGCCTCCAACGGCGAAACCGCGCGCGTTACTATCCAGCCGGGATCGGGCTCCAAGCAAATTGCCGAAATGCTGGAGCAGGAGGGAATCATACGGAATCAGTGGGTATTTATAGGTTATTTGAGATATAAGAAGGAAGGGCTGCGGTTCCAGGCCGGAGAATATGAAATGAGTCCCGGGATGACCTTCGATCAGATTATCGCGAAGTTAAATTCGGGGGATATCGTTAAGGAAGAGATGATGCGTTTTACCATTCCGGAGGGCTTCACCATTCGACAAATCGCGGAGCGATTGAGTGAGCAAGGTTTTGTTGATGCGGAGGAATTTATTCAAATCGCGCAGGATCCGTCCGCAGTCCAATCCCCTTGGCTCGATTCGCTTCCCGAAGATCCAAATGTGAAGTATCGGCTGGAAGGATATTTGTTCCCCGAAACCTATGAGCTTAAGCTGGACAGCACCCCCAAGGATATTATTGTACGTATGGTAGACGAATGGAACCGGAAGCTGGCTAAGCTGCCTCCTGATTGGCAGAACGTCATGAAGGAACGCGGATTATCCTTCCATCAATTGCTTACTCTCGCGTCGCTAATCGAACGGGAGGTAGCCGTGGAGGACGAGCGTCCTTTGGTGGCCGGAGTCATTTATAATCGGATTCAGCAAGGGATGAAGCTGCAAATCGACGCTACGGTCCAGTACGCGCTGGACAAGCCTAAAGAAAGGCTGTACTACAAGGATTTAGAGGTGGACAGTCCCTATAATACCTATGAGAATGCAGGATTGCCGCCTGGGCCGATCGCCAGCCCCAGCTTGTCTTCTATTGAAGCTGCGCTGTATCCGCAGGAAACGAAGTACTTGTACTATGTGACTAAAAAGGATGGCTCCCAGCGCCATCTGTTCGCCGAAACCTATTCCGAGCATTTGAAGAATAAGGAAGAGAGCGAGAAGCAGTAATTCTTGAACAATAAGTTGAAGCCAGGAAGATGGCTAATTCGTTGGAACGGCAGGAGGGAAAGACAATGACCAAACCGGAGCTGCTGGTTACGGCAGGAACACTGGAGGAAATGGAGAGATTGATCGATGCAGGGGCCGACGCGGTGCAGCTTGGCGAGCAGAGATACGGAATGCGGCTGCCGGGAGACTTCGATCTTCCGATGCTGGAGCAAGCTGTCCGATTGGCCCATTCCAAGCAAGCCAAGGTCTATGTGGTGGCCAACAACATAATGAACAATGACGTATTGCCGGAATTGCCGGCCTACGTTAAGGAAGTCGCCCGGATCGGAGCGGACGCTCTAGTATTCGGAGATCCGGCCGTCTTGATGGCTCTGAAGCAGGCCGGTGTCGAAATGCCCCTGCACTGGAATCCGGAAATGACGGCGACCAACTATGTGACGGCCAACTATTGGGCGGGCAAAGGGGCTACCCGTGTCATTCTTGCCCGGGAGTTGAATCTGGAGGAAGTTTTGGCGGTCAAGCAAAATGTGAAGATGGAGGTTCAGGTTCAGGTTCACGGGATGACGAACATTTTCCATTCGAAGCGGGAAATGGTCTCCAATTACCGGAAGCATCAGGGGCTGGCTCCAAATCCGTCTGACCACGGCAAGGATCAGGGATTATTCCTTATCGAGGTGGAACGGCAGGAGGAGAAATACCCCGTGTATGAGGATTGCAACGGTACCCACATTATGAGCTCCGATGACATCTGTATGCTGGAGGATTTACACGAGCTTCTGGCTGCCGGCATCGATAGCTTCAAGATAGAAGGCTTGCTCAAGCCTCTGGAATATAACGTAACGGCCGTTAGAGCCTACCGGCAGGCGATTGATGCTTATGCGGCTGATCCGTCCGCTTATGAATTTAATCCGGAGTGGCTGGAAGCGATAGAGAAGATTCAGCCGGCCGGCAGGGAGCTTTCTTTCGGATTTTTCTACAAAGAACAGGTTTATTGAGGTGATATGATGTCAGTGCAATTGGAAACGTCTGAAGGACAAAAGCGGACGCTTGCCCGACCGGAGCTGCTGGCGCCGGCAGGCAATTTGGAGAAGCTGAAATTTGCGGTTCATTACGGTGCGGATGCGGTTTATATAGGCGGACAGAAATACGGGCTTCGTTCGAATGCGGACAATTTTACATTCGAGGAAATGCGGGAAGGCGTCCAGTTTGCCTCCCGCTACGGGGCCAAAGTGTTCGTGGCTACGAATATTTATGCCCATAATGAGGACTTGGAGGGACTGGAGGATTATTTGCGGACTCTCCAAGACATAGGTATTGCCGCCATTATTGTCGCTGATCCGGCAATTATCGAAACTTGCCGCCGGGTGGCGCCGAAGCTGGAAATTCATCTGAGCACACAGCAGTCGACCATGAACTGGCAGGCGGTACAATTTTGGAAGGACAACGGGGTCGACCGGGTTGTTCTGGCGCGGGAAGTCAGCATGGCCGAAATTAAAGAAATCAAAAAACAGGTGGACATCGAAATTGAAACCTTCATCCACGGGGCCATGTGCAGCTCTTATTCCGGCCGCTGTGTGCTGTCCAACCATTTTACCGACCGGGATTCGAACCGCGGGGGCTGCTGCCAATCCTGCCGCTGGAAATACGATTTGTTTGTAGGCAGCGAGGACTCCCCTTTATTTGAACCGGAGGATGACAAATTTACAATGGGGTCCAAGGATCTGTGCATGCTTGAATATATTCCCGAGATGATCGAGTCCGGGGTGGAGAGCTTCAAGATCGAAGGAAGAATGAAGAGCATCCATTACGTAGCTACCGTTGTGAACGTTTATCGCCAGGCGATAGACAGCTATCTGGCGGATCCCGAGCGGTATGAGCTTAAGCAGGAATGGCTGGATGAAATTCACAAGGCCGCGAACCGGCCGTTGAATACGGGATTTTTCTTCGATGCCCCGGATCATGAGGATCATATTTTCGGGCCTGAAGAGAAGCTGATTCCATATGAATTCGCCGGCATGGTTATGGAATATGATGAGAGCACCGGTATGGCCGTAATCCAGCAAAGGAATCATTTCAAGCCGGGGCAGGAGGTTGAATTCTTCGGCCCGAACGGCACGGCTTTCAAGCAAATCATCGGCGAGATTTGGGACGAGGAAGGTCAACCGCTGACTGCGGCCCGGCATCCTTTGCAGATTGTAAAGCTTAAAGTGGACAGCCCGGTTCAACCTTTGGATATGATGCGGAAAAAAATGGACGGTTAATTTTTAAAAAAGACTAAAAAAAATGGGTCGAAATGCCGAGAAAATAGTCATCAAGACTTAAATAGGATGGTGGCTGTCTTTGAAACTTTCGAAAAACCCATTTAAGAAGCTGTTTTCACGCAACCAAAGACCTATTTCTCAAGATGGTCGCTCTTTTTCCTGGAAAAATATAAAGCTGAAAAGCCCGGGCAAATCCGTAGGAATGAAGCTGTTTCTCATTTTCTTCTTCAGCATTCTGGTGCCGGTAGTGTCACTAGGTATATTTTCCTATAACTTGTCCAAAGACATTATCGAGAACAAAGTGTCCCAGGCAAGCGAGCAGACCGTTGAGCAGGCGACGGATAAGCTGGATCTGATCTTTCAGAATATTATGGATGTGACGACCCAGCTTTTTGCCGACAGTGAATTTTTGAGAAATTTGCAGATGATCAACGTTCAATCCACTGAAGACTACACCACTTATGATTTAATCAACAAGATTCAGCAGCGCTTGAATACGCTTATCAATTCCAACAACATGATGTACGGAATTTATTTGATTCCGACGGGAGAAGGCCGGATGCTGGGCAGCGGGTCCCTCAGCACAATTAACAGGGCCGAAATCGTAAATGAAGAATGGTTTAAGGAAACGATCGAAGGCGGCGGAGTTCCCGTATGGCTGCCCACCAAGAGATACGGATATGTAGGCGGGGATACCGTCTTCGGCATATCGAGGCTGCTCTCCAAAGAATACGTCATTCTCGCTGAAATCCGTGTCAACGTACTGAACTCCGGCATAGCGAACATTGCAACTGCCGGAGGGGAAGCGGTTATCGTGGATAACCAGAACCGGTTGGTCAGCGTCGAGGATATTGATCAAATCGGAGAGGTATTCGAGATTGATACGACGGACAACAACTCGGCATATGCAAGCTCCGTGTCCAAGAAAGAGGTTTATAACGGGGAAGAGCATTTAATCGTCTATAAGAAGATGAATGCTACCGGCTGGGCTGTTGTTACCAACTCCCCGTTGGCCGGGCTGGTCAAAGACACGAACCAAATATCGAACATTACTCTAATTATGGTCATCGTTTCGGTAGTGGTTGCTGTCCTGATCGGAATGTATGTCGTTCGGATGATCGGCAAACCTCTGTCTCATCTGCGGGATCTCATGAGTCAAGGGGCACAAGGGAACTTGACTGTGAGAATCAAGCATTCCGGTAAAGACGAGATCGGCGAGGTTTCGACAAGCTTCAACCAAATGATGGAGCAGATTACTCGTCTTGTTCAACAGACGAACCAGTCTGCCGCCGATGTATTGGATACGGCCCGCGTCCTTCTCCATTCCTCGAAGCAGACAGCGACCTCCGCAAGAGAGATCGCTATCGCAACGGAGGAAATTGCTAACGGTGCTTCGAGCCTGGCCATGGAAGCGGAGAAGGGGAACGGTCTTACTCAGGAGATCGGCATTCAGATGAAGCAAGTGGTGGCCGCCAATGTCGAGATGGGATCTGCTGCGGCTGAGGTTCATCAGGCAAGCGAGCAGGGAACGGCTTACATGGGTGAACTGACCAACAAGACGAACCTTACGGAGAAGATGACCCGCTCCATGGTCGAGAAGGTGGACAAGCTTAAGGAAAGCACCAGCTCCATTCGAAAAATATTGGATGTGCTTCAGAACTTGACGAGACAGACCAACATTCTCTCGTTGAACGCTACGATTGAAGCGGCACGGGCCGGCGCGGCAGGCAAAGGATTCATGGTTGTCGCCGACGAAATCCGCAAGCTGGCGGATCAGTCCAAGCAGTCTATTGAAGTCGTAGGAGAGATTACGGAGAAAATCCAAGGCGAAATAGATGAAACGGTGTCTGTTCTGTCCGAGGCTTATCCGGTGTTCCAGGAGCAGATAGAATCGGTTAAAGATGCGGAGCTGATCTTCCAGAAGGTGCAGGAGCAGATGGGAGCATTCGTGGAGCAATTATCCGCAGTAACCGACTCCATCCAGACGCTGGAGGAATCACAGGTTGTTCTGCATGAAGCTATGACGAATGTCAGCGCCGTTTCCGAAGAATCCTCCGCTACTTCTGAAGAAGTGGCATCTCTAAGCAATGAACAGCTTAATGTCAGCGATGAGCTGGTCAAGCTCTCTGAAAAGCTTGAAGAGCTGTCTAACTCGTTGAAAGATTCGCTGTCTAAGTTTACAATATAAAAGTAGGAAGAACTTCCTGTTCCTTATCCAAGGAGCAGGTTTTTTTCTACGGGCATATCCGCTGACCGGGAGCGGAAGCATTGGTTCAAATATATAGAAAGGTATAAGTTTCGCCTTATTACCTGTTCTTATATTTCATCGGTTAACGCGCCTGTCCAAAGGTCGGCGACAGCCGTTTCCTTGGGGCAGTCAAAGAACATCAAAGGAAGTGTGGATCACAAAGTGAAGTATCCCGTTTATAAATGGTTTACCATTCTGCTGCCGACTCTGATTATCGGAGGATTCGAATTTATCCGCCACGAATTCCTGCTGGATGTTCTTACGATGGAAGCCGGTAACGTTTATATTACCGTCATGACTCTGATTCTGTTCTATCTGTTCGCGACCTGGATGTTCCGGCATATTGAAATGACGAACAAGAGACTGGCGGAAGAACAGGCGAAACGGGCCGTCTACGAAGAAAGAGAACGGCTGGCTACGGAGCTGCACGATAATATCGCGCAAACGTTATTTTTTCTCAACGTAAAGCTGCAGAAGGGCCAGCTTGAGGAAGCGCGGTCCATGATTTCCGGGATTAATAATGATTTGCGTCAGGCGATCTTTAATCTGCGGTCTTTGCCGGAAGAAGGGGTTATCTTCGAAGATCGGGTAGAGAAATGGCTCGATGAATGGAGTATGGTGACCGGGGTGGAGGTTCGCTTGAAAATGGAGCTAAACGGCCATCGGTTTACTTCCGCTGAAGAGGTTTTGTTATTTGGAATAATCCAGGAAGCGTTTACGAATATCCGCAAGCATGCGCGGGCCAGCCTCGCTGAAGCGCAGTTGGTCGTACAAAAAGAAGGCTGGGTGCTTAAAATTGCGGATGATGGAATCGGCATTATGCCGAATAATGATCAGGATAGAAGATATGGACTCTCGATGATCAAGCAGCGCGCGGAACAATTAGGAGCCGTTCTTCATATCGGCAACGGAGCGAAAGCAGGGACGGAGCTAACCGTAGCCTGCAAGAAAGGAGGCCACCTGCAGTGAATAAATATCGGGTGCTCATAGCGGATGATCATCCGTTAGCGAGGCAGGCGGTAAGAACTTTGCTGGAGGATGATCCGGCATTCGACATCGTAGGTGAGGCAACCAACGGAATCGAGGCCGTGGAAGCTTGCGAACGGCTCCGGCCGAACGTGGTGCTTATGGACATCCATATGCCGGAGATGAACGGTCTAGAGGCGACTCGGAGAATTAAGGCGCAGGATCCTGCCATTAAAATTGTTATCCTGAGCGTATCCGACGCCGCCGCAGACTTGTTCACGGCCATACAGTTCGGGGCCCAGGGATATTTATTGAAAAATATGGACCCGGGGGATTGGGCCGATTATTTGCATGCTTTGCTGGAGGAGGATACCGAAACCGCCCGCCGAATGGCTGATAGATTATATTATCAATTTAAGGCGGTGAAACCGTCTCAAGGCCCTCCGCCGAGCCTGTTAACCCCAAGGGAGAAGGAAATTCTCGCTTACATTGCCGAAGGCGACACGAACAAGCAAATCGCCGACAAACTGGTGATTGCCGAGAACACGGTTAAGAATCATGTGAAGAATGTGCTGGAGAAGCTCAGTCTGGACAACCGCGTTCAGTTGGCCGCCTACGCCGTCAGCCACCGGATTTCCCGTTCGGGTGATGAATAAGTTGACCTCCGTAAGCTGACGGCAGCGAGGCGGTCATTGACCGGCCTCCTTATTCCTCCTGTTCCACTGCATGGATAAACGGTTTATTCGGTAAATAGTGCAGCGTCTTGATAAATCGTATGGTTCTCGTCTTTACCCTCATAACAATGGAATGCGTCTCTGCGCGCTGTCCGGGCAAATAGGATACCCCGCCCAGAAATTCGCCGGGAGTAATCCCCGTGGCAGCGAAGATAACGTCTTCCTCGCCAATCATATCCTTCATGGTCAGGATTTGGACGGGATCCTTCAGCCCCATTTGAATGCAGCGCTCATATTCCTGCTCTCCGGAAGGCTTCAGCCTTCCCTGCAGCTCACCCCCCAGGCAGCTTAACGCAGCGGCGGCAAGCACTCCTTCAGGGGCGCCGCCCGATCCGAGATACAGATCGATACCGGATTCCGGGAAGGCGGGAGCCATCGCTCCGGCAACATCGCCGTCGCTCAGGCATTTAATTCTTACTCCTACCTGGCGCAGCGTGTTCATAATTTCCTGATGGCGGGGTCGGTCAAGAATCATTACGGTCAAATCGGACAGCGGCTTGTTCAGTGTTGAGGAAGCGGTGCGCAGAGTGGCCTCGATAGGGTCATCGAGACTTACCTTACCGGCAAGCGCAGGCCCTACCGCAAGCTTGTCCATGTACATATCGGGAGCATGCAGCAGATTGCCCTTCCCTGCAACAGCAATGACGGCAAGCGCATTGTTCAGGCCTTTCGCCACCAGCTCCGTTCCTTCTAACGGATCGACGGCGACGTCCACCTCCGGTCCTTGAAGATTACCGACACGTTCTCCAATATAAAGCATTGGCGCCTCATCCATTTCCCCTTCGCCGATGACGACCGTCCCCCGTATGGAAACCGAGTCGAGCATCGTTCTCATCGCTTCGGTGGCTGCGGCGTCTGCGTTTATTTTATCTCCACGTCCCATCCAGCGGGCAGATGCCAGCGCGGCCAGTTCCGTTACCCTCACGATTTCCAATGCCAATTCTCTCTCCATCGTTCTCTCTCCCTTGTTGTCAATTATGTAATGCATCATAAATAATTTTATGATATATCATATATATGTGCAATTATTTTATTTTGCTTTATTAAATTACGAATTAGGATGGCTTTTATCCGGTCCATTGGTTTCGTATGGCTGAAGGAAATAGGTGAATTACCAATAATGACAAGGGAGAAAAAATAATTGACCGGAGTTTACTTTGTTCACGACAAACGATATATTTAGTTTATTGGCAGCAATATGACGTTATAATAGGGATTGTTAAAGGAAATCATTCGCAGGGAAACCTGCTTAGATGTCAGGAGGGAGCCGTCATCGAATTATCTACCCGACAGTTGGAGATCGTGGAGCTGGTCCGGCGGCATGCACCGATTACAGGCGAGCAGATCGCCGAGGCGCTTGGTTTGAGCAGACCGACCATCCGCTCTGATCTGTCGCTGCTCGTCATGCTTGGATATTTGGATGCCAAGCCTAAGGTCGGTTATTTTCTCGGGACATTCGCCGCGGAAACGTCGCGAACTTATGCCCGCACTCTGGGATTGAAAGTAAGAGATGTTCAGGCGGTGGCGGTCGTTGTGCAGCATACCAGTACGGTTCAGGATGCGGTGGTCACTCTGTTTACAGAGGACGTAGGCGGGCTTGCCGTACTGGATGACAACGGCCGGCTGGCCGGGGTTGTTTCCAGGAAAGATCTGCTCAAGGTGACTCTCGGCAATGCGGCCGCCGCTTCTATGCCCATCAGCCTTGTTATGACAAGGGAACCGAATATCGTCACCGTTACTCCGGAAGATACGGTGCTGGATGCGGCCCGCAAGCTGATTTCTCATGAGGTGGACATGCTGCCGGTCGTGTCCGAGGAAGAGCATCCGGATGGTAAGGAAGTTGTGGGCCGGATTACGAAAACGACCATAACTAAAGTATTCATGGGGATGGCGGGAGAGTAGAACCATTCAATTACGGACAATGGTACGGACCAGGTCCGCGGCAGGGAGGAAATATCATTGAACGAGAGTAAAAGCTACACAGTCTATATTTGCTCCGATTCCGTCGGCGAGACGGCCGAAGCGGTTGCGAGGGCCACGATTCGGCAGTTTGACTCGCAATCTGTACGACTTCGCAGGTTCGGCCATATTCAGACTGAGGATGAGATTAGGGCGGTAATGGAGGAAGCGGCGAGCACAGGCGGTTTCGTGGTCTACACGCTGGTACAGCCGGAATTAAGAGAGATGCTGCGGGCCGAGGCGATTCGTCTCGGAATAAGAGCCGTTGACATTATGGGGCCTATGATGCAGGCGTATATCGATACGTTCAACGGTTCGCCCAAGCGCAAGCCCGGTTTGCTGCATGAAATGAACGACGATTATTTCCGTTACATTGAAGCGATCGAATTTTCCGTACGATGTGACGATGGCAAGGACACGCATTCATTAACCCATGCGGATGTGGTGCTGATCGGAGTGTCCCGGACTTCCAAAACTCCGCTCAGCATCTTCCTGGCATACAAGGGCTACAAAACGGCGAATATTCCGCTCGTCCCGGAAATCAAGCCGCCGAGGGAGCTCTATCATGTCAACCGGAAGAAAATCATCGGATTGACTATGGAGCCGGAGCATCTGCTGAAAATCCGCACGGAAAGGCTGCAAGCCGTCGGGCTTCCCTTTGGAGCCAAGTATGCCTCTATGGAAAGAATCTGGGATGAACTGGAGCACGCGGCCCGCGTGATGGAACAACTGGGCTGTCCCGTTATCGATGTGACGGCCAAAGCCATTGAAGAGACAGCCGGTTTGATAATGAAGCGCTTTTGAGGTTTTAATGGAATGGAAGGGGAGGCCCGGGTCTTGTTGACCTTAGAGGCAGCCCTTTTTTCATAAACTGAGGCTTCGGGGATTCCATCGCTTCTCCGGGATACGGAAAGAATGCCCAGTTTGCTTTGCGCTTCTGACTGTTATCCCCTTTGCTCAGAAATGTCCCCGTAACCCGGGTTCCATCCGACTGACTTCATCCATCTGTATTGTTTCAAACCGTGAATAAGCCCGGCGCTTCTTCTTGAACACACCTGACTGAAGGGGATAGTGCCCGGAAGGGAGCTGCGAGAGGGATTACGGCCCACAACGTGAAAGATCCTGAACGAAAGGGATAATGGTCGGTATCTATTTTTTCAGGGAAATTATCTCTTAGGGATAACAAGATAGGTTTTATGTCATCAAGATAAGGGACTAAACTGATATTGTGTTGACGGAAGCAAAATTTGGTTAAAAAAATCTGGGTACTTTTACCTTGAAAAGGCGTACTTTGTGAAAAGTTGAACGTTTTCATAGAAAAAATAGGAATAAAGTGGTGCTTTTGTAGTCTTTTTAGCCAGAGAGAGGGAAAGCAAGATATGTTAACAGTTCAACAAGAAATGAAAATTATTTGCTTTTAACGTATGTTAAGATTTGATTGTCGAAAGCGTTCACAAATAAATGGGCGGGCTTCCGGTTAACCTATGTTGTGAAGGAGGGACGGATCTTGAAAAGCTACACCCACTTACCTACCAACCGGGCGCTTTCCAAAGACAAAATTTATATCCGCAACCGCGAATCGGGCATTCAAACGTCCTGGCCGCTGCACTCTCATGAAGGCTATGAAATCTATTATTTTATTGAGGGAGTGGCCAGCTATATTATTGGGGACAATATTTTTCAACTGCTGCCGGGAGATATGCTGATTTTTGAAGGGCAGACTCTCCATCGCGTCAATCCGGATACTGAAGTGCCGTATGTTCGCAGCTACATCAACTTTTTGCCGTCCTATCTCGAATCGTTGGTGCCTGCGGACCTTCTTGATAAATTGTTAACCCCTTTCAATAATGTCAACGGCAAGTTGATTCGCTGGGGGGCGGAAGAGAAGGAAGAGATTGAGTCTATTTTTACCCAAATCGTTTGGGAAAGGGAGAAGGAGAAGACCGGGCATCGGTTCATGGTCCAGGCCTATCTGGCCCAATTGCTGACGCATATTTACCGCAAATCCAGAGAGATGGACCCGGCCCTCGTCGTTCCTAATGCTACGCAGAAGGAAATGTACGTGCATCGGATCCTCCGTTTCATCAACGATCATTATCAGGAAAATCTGTCACTGGATCAGATTGCCGGCTCCCTGCACCTGAACAAATATTATATGTGCCACTGCTTCAAGGAAGTGACCGGTTATACGATCAATGTCTATCTCTCCAAGAGAAGACTGGATGAAGCCAAGAAAATGCTGAGGACGACCGATCTGCCTATCGGACAAATATCCGACCAGATCGGATTCAACAGCCCGATCCATTTCAGCAGGCTGTTCAAGCAGCATTTGGGCGTCAGTCCTCAAGCGTACCGGAATATGAATACGAATCCCGATTATTAAATTATTATCCCGTTAATGCCGATTCATTACGGTGTAAGCCACAGCCGTTCTTTGGTCGGAATGGCTGGTCTTAAATAATTATTATTTTAAAAAGGGAGTTGTCATGATGAGAAAAACATGGAAACAAGCTGCAGTCCTTCTTATGTCTGTCATTCTCGCGTTTTCTCTTGCGGCATGCGGCGGCGGGTCTAAAGAAGATTCTACCGGAGGCGGCAAGAAAGTTTCCCTTGATTTCGTTTGGTTTACGGACGGAGTAGAGGGAGAGGTCATGAAAGGGCTGATTAAAGAGTACGAGGCGCAGAACGAAAACGTTAAAATCAATTTGATCGAAGTAGCCTATAAAGATTTGGGAACCAAGCTGAAAACGATGATTTCCGGCGGTAAACCACCCGCATTAAGCCGTGTATCGGATACCGGAATGTTTGCCAACCAGGCTCTGGATTTAACGGAATATCTCGGAACAGCGGATGAGTTTTCTTCCCAGTTTATCGATTCCATCAAGCCGTATTACATTGTCGATAACAAAGTCATCGCTGCACCGATGGATGTGACGGCGAACGGAATGATCTATAACAAGACGCTGTTTGACAAAGCGGGTGTTCAGGTGCCGTCTTCCCCGGATGATGTATGGACCTGGGATGAATTCGCAGAAGCTCTTAAGCAAGTCCAGGAAAAAGGCGGAGCGAAATACGGAATGGTCGTTGACGTAACTCCGCATCGCTGGTCCACCATGCTGTATCAATTTGGCGGCAGCGTGTTCAATGAAGACGGTACCAAGACGCTTATTAATGATGAGAATGCCGTCAAAACTTTGGAATACTTTAAAAAGCTTCACGCGGACGGAATCATGCCGGATTCGGTATGGATCGGCGGCGAAAATCCGAACAACCTGTTCCGCACAGGCCAGGTAGGGGTTCATCTGGCTGGAAACTGGATGCTGAGCAACTATAAGGATATTAATAATTTCGAATGGGGCGTCACCTATATGCCCAAACAAGAAATACGATCTTCGGTTCCCGGCGGTAAATACTTGATGGCATTCCAAAATTCCGGAGTGGAGAAAGAAGCGGCAGAATTCATCAAGTTTCTGACCTCCAAGGATATCAACAGCAAGTACAATCAGGAATCTCTGTTCATCAGCCCGCGCAAAGACAGTGCGAAGCTGGATTATGAATTCGGCAAGGAATTCTTCGAGATCTTCTCCGAAGAATTGGCGGCTACCACTCCCAAAGCGGCTAATGACTGGTCCAGACAAGATGTCATCACGAAGTTTACGGACGATTTGAAAACCAATATCATCGAGTCGTTAACCGGCAAGCTTACTCCTCAGGAGGCGTTGGACAAAGTAGCCGAGAAAGCTGCGAAAGCTATCGAAGGGAAGTAAGCGGTATAAGGAAAACATAGAGTGGCTGCACTGGAGGCAGCCTCTCCTGTTTTATCCCATTAGGAAAGGAGCTTGAGCTATGGCGGATAGCATCACCGGCGGCTCTAACGAATACAGAGCGCCTAAAAACCCAAAGTGGAAAAAAACGATCGCTCCCTATTTGTTTGTCCTGCCGAACTTAGTGATATTTACAGTGTTCATCGTCGTTCCTGCCTTATTCGGGCTTATTTATTCGTTTACCGATTACGACGGGATTAACAAGATGAACTTCATCGGACTGGAAAACTATATTTATATTTTCCAGGATTCCGAATTTTGGTCGGCTCTTCGCCGGACTGCGGTCTATGCCGTTTTTGTCGTGCCTTTGCTGTTTGCGGCCGCACTAGGAATCGCCATTCTGCTTATTCAGCAGGTGAAGGGAAAGGGAATTTTCCGTGCGATTATTTATTGGCCGACGATGATTTCCTTCATTATTGTCGGTCTCACCTGGAAATGGATTCTCGGCGGCAGTTTCGGGATTGCGAACTATGTCCTCGAATCGATGGGAATGTCGCCTATCGGCTGGCTGACCGATCCTTTCTATGCGAATGCATCGGTTATCGTGGCCACGCTGTGGTCCAGAGTAGGATTTTTCATGGTTATCTTCATTGCGGGTCTTCAAAGCATTCCGCAGGATTACTATGAAGCGGCCAAGATGGACGGAGCGGGCAAAATTCGTTCCTTCCTCAGCATTACTATGCCGCTGCTGAAGCCGACGAGCCTGCTTGTTCTGATGCTGTCCCTGATTGATGCGTTCAAGGCTTATCCGCTTATGTTCGCGCTTACCGGCGGCGGACCGGGACGCGAAACGACTTATGTCGTTCAGCATATCTACCAAACCGGATTTACGGCCCAGGAGCTTGGCTTGGCCAGTGCCATGTCGGTCGTGCTGTTTATCATTATCGCTATTTTCACAGTGTTTCAGTTTAAACTCGGGAAAGGAGGGGCGATCGACTGATGAAAGGGGCAAACAAAGCATTCGTTTACACTGCGCTCATCATCATTTCCCTGCTGTTTCTGTTTCCTGTCCTGTGGGTGGTGCTGTCTTCATTTAAGAACAATAACGACTTATACGCCTGGCCGCCTCAAATCTTTCCCAGCGTGTTTACTCTGGAGAACTACAAGGCAGCCTTCGATAAGGGAAATTTCGGCGTTTATTTCATGAACTCGGCTTTTGTCACCGTCGTTTCCACCGTTTTGCTGCTGCTGGTTAACTCCATGGCCGGATTCGCTCTGGCCAAGTATAGATTTAAAGGGGATACGCTGATTCTGGTCGGTTTTATCTCTACGCTGATGATTCCGCTCGAGGTCATCATGATTCCGATCTTCTCGGTCATCAGTAAGCTGGGATTGTACAACTCCTTATGGGGAATTATTATTCCTCCGGCGGCTACGCCTACAGGGGTGTTCCTCATCCGTCAGTATCTGCTGTCCGTGCCTAATGATCTGCTTGAAGCGGCAAGAATGGACGGAGCCTCGGAGTGGAAAATTTACCGGAGCATTATCCTACCTATTGCCAAACCGATTCTCGCTGTGTTGACGATCTTCTCCTTCATGTGGAGATGGGATGATTTCTTATGGCCGTTAATCGTTATCAGCGATCCGAAGAAATACACTATCCAGCTGGCGCTGTCCAACTTTATCGGTGAATATAACGTAGACTGGAGCAGCCTGCTGGCGATGTCTGTCATTACAATGATTCCGGTGCTGATCGTTTTCCTTATTTTCCAGAAGCAATTAGTGCAGGGAATCGTCACTACAGGAATGAAAGGTTGATTAAAGGTTATGGAGAATGAAGCCCGCTATAAGCCTCTTCGCCTTAAGCATCAAAGCATCAATCGATGGCGGATCGGCCAGACAATAGAGCAAAGAGTTCGTTTTGAACCGATGACGATGGATGGAGATATTAATGCTTGGCTGCTGGAGGGGTTTGCGATCCATGAAAATCCCTGCAGGAAAGAATTCGTAACCAAGCGGAGAGAAAATACTCCCGAACCGCCCGGCAGAATGGAAGGGGGCGCGGGTACCGGCGGCGGTGCAGATTCGGAGCCATCGGAGCTGTACTTCCCTTGGGGCAATCCCAGGGTGGAAAGATCCGGTTTCTGGATGGTGCCTACTCATCTGTCCACGTACGCCGTGACGCAGATTCACTCTCCACGCGCCCATAAATCGAAGCTGAAGCTGATTACTTGTGGTTCTATCACTTTGTGGATAAACGGCAAGCTGGTGGACGATTTCACTCCGTTTACCCGAAATCATGAGGCGGAGAAAGAAATCGAAGTCGAGTGGATGGAAGGAATCCATACAGTGGCGGTTTGTTTCGAAGATTTGGCCGAAAGAGACACGCAGTATTACTTCCGGCTCGATTACATGGGGACAGAGGACATAGATATCGTTCTTCCTCTCGGCGGCGATGTGAAGGAGGAAGAGGTACGGCAGCTGGAGAACGCTTTGTCTGAAGCTTATTTCTCGAGAGATACGGTTTTCTCGGGTCCGGTTGTGCTGAATATCCGAAACCCGCTTAATCGGGAAATTCCGTTCCGGCTCCGGTTCGGCAGCGACATCTTCGGGGATCTGCAGAGCAAGGATGCGGTTCTGCCGGCCCGGGCGGAAGCGATGGAATTGGGCCAGGCGGAAGATTTCGGGATGGGCTATAAATATATCGAGCTGTCTGCCCGCATCGGCTCTCTGTCCATTAAGAAACGGTTAGGGGTGCAAATTTATCCGGAGTCCGCTCTGGAATTTATGACGGAAGGCGATATTCGCGCACGTAAGGATGCCGCTCTGAAGACCATTGCCCAATATGGCGAACCGAATATTCATACGGCGCTGGCCTTGCTCAAGACAGACGGGTCGGTGGAAGCGGCGGAAGCGATGATTCGTGTAGGAATGGAAGGCATTAATTCCCGTGCAGACTGCAGTGACTTCTTCCTGGTTTCGTTATTCCGTATTTGGCAGGATTACAGGGACAGCGGCTTGTTCTCCGAAGCATTCTGGGAAGAGATGCGGGAATGCATTCTGAATTTCCGCTACTGGATGGATGAGCCCGGGGATGATGTGATGTGGTTCTTCAGCGAGAACCATGCCCTGTTATTCCATACTTGTGAACTTCTGGCAGGACAATTATTTCCTGAGGGGCATTTTACGAACAGCGGGGAAACGGGGGCACAGCATCAGGCAAAAGCGGAAAGCAGGCTTAAGGAATGGTTCGAGCGGTTTATGGCTGAAGGGTTGGCGGAATGGAATTCGAGCGCCTATTTTCCTATCGACGCGGTGGGCTTCATCCAATTGCATGATTTGGCACAGTCTTCGGAAATTCGCCGGATGGCGAAGGAGGCTCTGGACCTGCTCTATTATTACATGACACTCAATTCGCATCGCGGGGTGCTGGCTTCTACTTATGGCAGAAGCTACGAGAAGGAATTGAAGGGTCACTATATTGTAGGAACCTCATCCATGTGCTGGATCGGTTATGGAATCGGGTATTTGAACAATTACTCATTCAGCAACGTTTCCCTGTGTCTGTCCGAATATGCTCCCCCGGAGGCCTACCGGAAATATTTAACCCTGGGTAAGGACGAGCGCTTTATCTTCCGCTTTGAACAGGGGATCGGAGGATACGCCAAGCTGTATAACTATAAAACCGGTCGATACAGCTTGTCCTCCATAGCCGATTTTAAACCGGGTCAGCCAGGCTATCAGGAGCACGTCATGCACTTGACTTTCGGACCTGAAGCTAATCTGTGGGTGAATCATCCCGGAGAATTGGCCGTTCACGGATCAGGCCGGCCGAGCAATTGGGCAGGCAACGGCTATTTGCCGAAGGCGGGACAGTATAAGGGACTGGGCATTCTTCTGTATCAAATTAATCCGAAGCATGACGTTCACTTCACTCATGCTTATTTTCCGACCGGTATTTTCGATGAATATGCGGAAAGAAACGGATGGTATTTTGCTAGAAGTGGAGACAGCTATGCGGCCATCTATGCGGCTAATGGCCTGAGGCTTCAGCAGCATGGTCCGGACCGGGGCAAGGAGCTGCTCTCCGACGGCTTGAATAATGCCTGGATTATCCGGGTGTCCGATCAGGACGAGAGCGGCAGCTTCGAGCAGTTTATTGAGCGTATCGCCGGCATCGCGATAACTGCGGAGGGCGGACAGCATCTGGCGCTTAACGACCCCGACTATGGAAAAGTCGAACTGCAATGGGATCGTCCGATTATAGTCAATGGCGAGGAACAGCTTATCGAAGGGTTTGGAATACAAGGAAAGCTGGAGTATTTGTGATCGGTTAGGGGAGGGAGAGTAATGACTGTGAATAGAGAGCAAGTAATGGCAGCCATTCACAAGGTTTCGGAAGCCATGAAAACTATGAAAAACGACAGCATGGAAGAGCAGTATCCTATCGGACTGATCGATATTCATTTATGGGAATGGCCTCAGGGCGTGGGACTTTACGGCATGTATCAATACTACGAGGAAACGAAGGACGAAGCCACCTTTCAATTTCTGGCGGACTGGTACCGCGCTCGGATCCGGGAAGGATTGCCGGAGAAGAATGTCAATACCTGCTCGCCGTTAATTACGTTGATTTCGATATGCGAGCAGACAGGGGATCCTCAATTTGAGGCGGTGTGCGATGAATGGAGCCGCTGGATTATGGACGGGCTGATCCGGACCGGAGACGGGGCGTTCCAGCATATGATTACGGGTGATCCCAACGACGGGCAGATTCTGATCGACACCCTTTTTATGACCGTGCTGTTCCTGGCGAAGGCGGGCGTTTATTTCAAGCGCCCCGAATATGTGGAGGAAGCCAAGAGGCAGTTCCTGATTCATATCAAATATTTGTACGACAAAACTACAGGCTTGTTCTATCACGGCTGGGATTTCAACGGCAAACATAATTACGGGGCGGTCCGCTGGGGCAGAGGCAATGGCTGGTACACCTGCGGGGTAGTCGATTTCATCGATATGATCGGACTGGAAGGCGGAATCAAGGATTATTTGCTTGATACGATGCGTGCCCAGGTAGCCGCGCTGATCCGGCTTCAGGATGAGTCCGGATTGTGGCCGACGGTTCTGGACGATCCGTCCTCTTATTTGGAAACCTCCTGCACAGCCGCGTTCGGCTATGGCATTTTGAAGGGAGTCCGCAAAGGATATTTGGATTCGTCCTGCTTGTCCAGCGGCATCCGGGCGCTCGAAGCGGTAATGGGACAGATTGACGCTAACGGTGTCGTCGGGCAGGTTTCGTATGGAACTCCTGTCGGCAACGACGTGCAATTTTACAAGGATATTCCGATCAGTCCCATGACTTATGGACAGGCTCTTTCGCTGCTCATTCTGATGGAAGGCTTGAAGCTATCCTGATCCAAATGGTAAACATGATTCGTAAAATATGGAAGGAGCATATCAGCATGATTACGCTAACCGGCTTTGCCGATGAAATTTCTGCAGATCTAAAAGAACAACTGGATTGCCTTCAATCCGAAGGAATCCGTTATCTTGAATTTCGCGGGGTATGGAATAAAAACGTCCTCGATTTGACGGACGAGGAATTGGCTCAAGTTAAGGAAATGCTGGATGAACGGGGAGTACAAATTTCCGCTATCGGCTCCCCGATCGGCAAAATTAAAATTACCGATCCTTTCGAGCCTCATATTGAGAAGTTTCATAGGGCGGTGCAGGCTGCCAAGTACTTTGGCACCCGCTATATCCGAATCTTCTCCTTCTTTATACCGGAGAACGAAGACCCATCCGTGTACCGTGACGAAGTGATGAGAAGACTGAAGGAATTGGTCAAAATAGCCGAGGAAGCGGACGTTATTCTGCTTCACGAGAATGAAAAAGAAATATACGGCGACAACACGGAAAGATGTCTGGATATTCTCACGACCTGCAGCTCCAGTCATTTGCGCGCCGCTTTTGATCCGGCCAACTTCGTACAATGCGGTGTCAAGCCTTTCGATCAAGCTTACGGTCCGCTCAGACCTCATGTGGAATATGTTCACATTAAAGATGCGCTTTTTGCCGACGGCTCAGTAACTGTGGCCGGACAAGGGGATGGCCAGGTTCCGGAGGTGTTGGCGGCTTTGAAGGAATCGGGATACACGGGCTTCATGTCTCTGGAGCCTCATCTGCAGGCAGCGGGAACGTTCCAAGGCTTTAGCGGCCCGGATTTGTTCAAGGAAGCTACCGGCGGACTGAAGAAGCTGCTTTCCGATTTGAACTGGTCCTGGAATTAACGAAAATTTGCTGGTTTTATGGCATTGTTAACGTTTGCAATCGCTGATACGATCCGGTCATCTGCCATGCATTGCTAAGCACGCCGGAGATGCGCGCGTTAAGAATTGTCCCTGATCCGCAGGCTGCGCTATTGATCGGAAAGGTCCAGTCCGGCAGCACAGCATGAAACGGCCTCCATTTTGGGGGCCGTTCGTTATTCCACCAGTCCCATAGCCATATAATCATGCTGGTTGACCACCCCGTCGACCGGAAGGCCATGCGCCTTTTCATAGGCCTTCATAGCCTGTTCCGTAGAGGCCCGGAATTTGCCGTCGCAAGGCCCCTCATAATAGCCTGCACTGCGAAGCCGGCTCTGAATGAGCTGCACATCGGCTCCGCTATCGCCTCTGGCAAGATCCCGCGGGTTGCGGTGAGGTTCACCGAGCGCATGCCCAAGGATGGAGACGGTAGTTCCCACCTTCACCCATTCAAACAGCTCCTCCACCTGGTGGTTTCTCATGCGAATGCAGCCGTGGCTGGCATCCTGTCCAATGGAGGAAGGCCGATTCGTTCCATGGATTCCATAAATGCCCCAAGGCACGTTCAGACCGATCCAGCGGGTGCCGAAGCCCGAGCCCCAATGGGTATATTTGTTAATGACCTTCCAGTCTCCAGCTGGTGTAGGAGTTTGAGGTTTCCCCAGAGCGATCTTGTATTTTTTGTACAGCTTGCCGTCAATCATAACTCTTAATTCGTTACGCAAAGGCAGAATTTCAATCGTTACCTCGCCCGGCGGGTGAGGACTTGGTTTTCCCCCTTGAGCATCGTTCTGAACGATAGCTTGTTCCATGGATCCAATAACTGTCGAGCCCATCCATTCCAGGGAAGAGCAATTCTCCAAGGATTGAGCAGATTCCCGGACTATCCCCCGTTCCCTATCCGGATGCATCCAAACCAAAGCTGTTTTCCGCTCCAAGGGGCCGTCAACATCAGGCAATGACATAGAGGAAAAGGAGAAGGTTTCACACAGCAAGCCGGCGGCTAGAAGCAGCATAATCGGGTTCATGATTCACCTCTGACGACCGTCAAGAATGAACGGATGATTCCATTTTATTAAAGGGAAGCAGTTCGGAGACGGTAACAAAGCGGAAGCCCCGCTGCTTGAGTTCGGGCAGGATTTGCTTTAGAGCCTCAACGGTCTGCGGATTATTCTCCACATGGTCGTGAAACAGTACGATGTCACCATTCCTTGCATTATCGAGTACTTTACGGACGATTTTATCTACCCCAGGAGAACGCCAATCCTTCGTATCCTGATGCCATGACCAGAGTACGGTTAAATAGCCTGCTTCCTTTGAGGCCTCCACTATATTCTCACTATAAAATCCGCCAGGAGGCCGAAATAATCTCGGTTTGTGCCGGGTGAGCGAAGTGATTAGCTGCTCATTTTTCAAGATTTCCTGACGAATCTGTTCGATCGGGGTGCTCTGTTTGAAATACGGGTGATTATAAGTATGGTTGGCCAATTCATGTCCCTCATTCGCTTCCCTGCGGACAAGATCCGGGTACTTCTCCATGCGTTTGCCTACCACGAAAAAGGTCGCCTTGGCGTCATATTGCTTGAGCAAGTCGAGAATTTGCGGGGTTTGTGCCGCATTCGGGCCGTCATCGAAGGTGAGGGCGATGACTTTCTCATCGGTATTGATCTCCCATACGATCTCCCCCCGGGCTTCATAGTATTCCCGGCCTTTATCGTTGCTTCCGCCTTGCTTCTGAGCTGTAACGAACGAAGGGAAAGGAAAGGCGGCCAACACCATGGCGAGCGGCATCAATAGGAGAATTTTTCTAAATATAATGGATCGCATAGCTTCCTCCGGTAGTCTTTAATCTGTTCACAGGTTGTCCAGCCCTTCTCCATTCCATTCCGGGCATGGCTGGGTATGAAGCATAGTATTACCAAGTCCGCTTCCGATAATTTATCCGGCAGAATGTTCATATTAAAAAGCAAATATTATGGCATGGTCATATGAGATCAATGCCCCTTAAAGGTGATACGCAATGAGAATCAGATCTTGGATAGGGTTGCTTCTAATAGCCGTAATATGCACCGGATTGGAGCCGCCAGCTGCTGCCCGGGGACGCCCGGCAGATTCGGCCTTCCTAACGGTCAAGAGCTCTCCCTCCGCTTCATACGAAACGACTGGGGAACTGCCCTTCAAAGGGTTAAAGAAAGCCATTGCCGAAGCCGATCGTGTCCATGCAGGAGCTCTGCCTTATACGGACCGTTATCTGACTATAAGAAGCGGGGGGCAATCTTCGGTGTGGCAGGTAGGGAGAGACGGGAGGTTGTATAATGCGGAATCCGGGGAACGGCTGCAGTTGGCCGGAGAATGGACAGATAAGTTAAAGCAGTATGCCGACGAAATGAGCAGGAAGCATTACGGGGAGCTTGTAGACTGGACGGAGGCCCGTCAAGCGATTTCCGTTAAAAGCACAGTGACGTTGATCGATTTGGAGACAGGTCTGTCGTTCCGGGCACAGCGCAGAGCGGGGCGGCATCATGCCGATGCGCAGCCGGTTACGAAGGAAGATACGAAGGTGATGAAGCAAATTTATAATGATAAATGGAGCTGGAAAAGAAGGGCGGTTCTGATTCGCCATGGAGACAGGCTGTACGCGGCCTCTATGCATGGAATGCCGCATGGGGGAGACGGGATTCCGGATAACGGCTTCTCCGGGCATTTTTGCATTCATTTTCGGAACAGTACCACCCACGGCTCCAAAGCTAGAGACCCTGAGCATCAATTAATGGTTCATAAAGCCTCGGGCCGCCTGGAAGAGTATGTGCGAAGCCTGGGCCCGCAGGAGTTAGCAGATGCCTTCATCGCGGCCGTCCACCTCCAGCAGCATCACATGCTCGGATTATTTTTCAAATCTTCCCGTTCCCCGGAATATGTCCGTCTTATGGAAGAGGTACGTCCGCTGATCTCACTCCGTCCGATCCAACAAAAAAAGGAGATCAGTCAGGAAGCAACGGGATGGGCCGCGGAAATTCCGGCAGAGGTACAAATCGAGAGAGCAGGGCGGAAAGCGGTCCGGCACAAGCTGCTCTTTAGAATGCATAGGGATGCCGCTGGAAGCTGGGTTTTAGCCGAAGTGGAAGGACTTGCGGACGGCAATCCGAATAGGAAATCCAACGAAATAGGAGAGTGATCCTGGTGAAGCGATGGCTGTTCATATTCATATTACAGGCAATTTTGCTCCCGGCTCTGATCCTTGGACCCGACATTGCTTACGCCAAGCCCGATAAGATGAGGCCCAACATGAGATCGGCGGCCGTAGTCATTGACGATTTTGGCAATAACATGAAGGGAACCGACGAAATGATTAATCTTCCTTTTAAAATAACCGTAGCGGTCATGCCTTTTTTGCCCTCGACCAAGCAGGATGCGGAGAAGGCATATAAGGCTGGACATGATGTCATCGTCCATCTTCCGATGGAGCCCATATCGGGGAAGAAGAGCTGGCTTGGCCCGGGGGCCATCACTACCGATTTGACGGATGAGGAAATTTACCGCAGAGTCCATGCCGCCATTGATGATGTTCCGCATGCCATCGGCTTGAACAATCACATGGGCTCCAAAGCGACATCGGACCCGCGAGTAATGAAGGCTGTTCTGGAAGCATGCCGGGAAAGGGGACTCTTCTTCATCGACAGCCATACCCATTACCGCAGCGTTATTGCCCAAGTGGCCGAAGAGGTTGGAATCCCTTGTCTGGTAAATCATCTATTTCTGGATGACGTTAAGTCCAAGAAGCATATGACCAGGCAGTTATCTTATATGAAGGTGCATCTGGATGACCATACGCCTTGTATAGCGATAGGCCATGTGGGAGCCGGGGGCAAGCTGATGGCAGAGGTTCTGGAGGAAGTTATTCCTAGCATGAACAAGAAATTTAACTTTGTCGGAGTATCCGATCTGTTGGCCGAAATGTACCCTATGGTTTCCGATCGTTAACTAAAGCTCCCCGCAGCGGCAGGGGAGCTTTACTGCTGAATTAGGCCAACGGGCAGGTAGACTTCCGGATGTTTAAAGTGCCCGGCAGGACAATTTCCTGAGCCTGCATTCCGGCGGGCTCCTTAACCTGCTGGAACAGCAGCTCCACCGCCATGCCGCCCATTATTTTGGCCGGTTGGATTATGGAGGTGAAGTAATCGACGTATTCTGCCGGCAGCGGGGAATATACATCGTCGAAAGTAACCAGATTTATGTCCTCGGGAATTTGTAAACGATACTCGGCAATCACCTGGACAGCGGTTAACAAATCCGCCGCCTGGGCAATAAAGACGGCCGTCGGCCTGTGCTCCTGATCCAACAGCTTCCGCATCGCCTGCTCCATCGATATTCCGTCTCTGTCGAGATCGATCAGCCGCTCCGGACCGGCCTCTATTCCTCTTTCCAGCAAGGCAATCTGGAATCCGCGGATCCGGTCCTTATAGGTGGAGAAACGCGACGGCGTCACCATGGCGATGTTGGAATGCCCGAGGGAAAACAAGTAATTCGTCAGATTCATCGCCCCGGACAGATTATCGCCGCGAACCAGATGCAGATGTTCTCCTTCCACCCTCTGGTCCACCAATACGCAAGGGATTCCGCTCTGCTTAAGCTGAAGAAGGTGATCGCTCGATTCGTTCTTGCTCAGCAGGATGATCCCCTCGACATCGCGGGCCATCATTTGGCTGACCACCGCTTTTTCTTTATTCGGGCCGCTGGAGTTTCCAACAAGAACCATGTAATCCTTCTCGAAGGCTTTCTCCTCCACTCCCAACAGAATATCCATTCCGAAGGAATTGGCCGCAATGCTGCTCGTAAGAGGCAGCACCAATCCGATCATCATCGTCCCTTCATGGGACCGTTTCATCTCATTGGCGTTCAGATTCAGCTTTCGCATCGCTTCCCAAACGCTTTGTCTGGCGGCAGCGGAGACATTCTCATGATTATTGATGACCCGGGAAACCGTTGCTTTCGATACACGGGCCAAATCCGCAACTTCTTGAAGCTTCGACATTGCCGGTCTCCTCTCTGAAACGTTGCAATTTGATTCTAATCATAACTTAGGATTGTTTTTATTGTCAAAAGGTTGAATGGCAAAAAGGTGCAGCGATATTTAGGGAAACGAGGACCGGCTAAAATTTGCTTGATAGTTCCGGGCAGACCTCTTACAATAGTGAATATGAAACGTTTCTGAAACATAACAATACACATGAATTAGTGACAATTGTCTTTAACAAGAAGGAGGAAACCACTTTGACAAAACATTCGGAGGAACCAAAGCGGCGCAGACACCTGATGAGCATGCGCAAGCCTGCCCTGAAATGGCAGGATGCCTTGCCGAGTGGAAACGGAACAATGGGAGCCATGGTATACGGGAGCATTCAGGAAGAAACGATCCTGTTAAATCATGAAGAGCTGTGGGAAGGAAGCCGTACGAAGCCGCTGCCCGATCTGTCCCGGCATTTGCCCGAAGTCAGAAGATTGCTGGCCGAAGGGAGGTACAGGGAAGCCAATAGATTGTATCCGGATAAGCTTAGAGAAGCGGATTATATCGTACAGACGGCCCGGTTTCACCCCGGGTTCGATCTCAAGCTGTGGACGGAGACACATTATGCGTTCCGCGAATACGTTCGCGAGCTGGACATGGAGACAGGTCAGGTTTCTGTCCGTTGGTTGGATGGTCCCATCCGGTATGAACGCCGCCTGTTTGTTTCACGAAGCGATGATGTGATCGCCCTCGTCATCCGAGCAGATCAGAAGGAAGCAATTTCGGTAGAGATGCGGCTTGAGCCTCATGATTTGAAGGATGCGGTGGATAAGGCCGGACGTCCGCTGGAACTTCCCTTTTCCTTTGAAAGCGCTGTCCAGGAAGAGTTCCTGATGATTACCGGGAAACGGCTGCGGGAAGGAACGGAATTCGGAGCCTTGGCCCGAATCGCTGCCGTTGGAGGAAGCCGCACGATCCGCGGCGATAAGCTCGAAATCACGGGGGCGGACGAGGTTCTGCTACTGATCCGGCTATTCCCGAACGGGGACAGCCGTGCGGAGATGCCGAATCTGAAAGAGAAGCTGCTATCCCTGCCACCTGACTACGACATGCTGTTCGAACGGCATCAGTCCGAGCATAGGGAGCTGTTCTTACGGGCAGAGCTTGATTTGGGAGCCTCGGAATCCGAAAGAGCAGGGGTGAACGAACAGATGCTGCTCGACGCTTACGCTGGAGAGGCCTCACCGGCATTTATGGAACGCATGTTTGATTACGGGCGCTACCTGCTTATGTCCAGCTCGCGGCCTGGGGGACTTCCTGCCAATCTGCAAGGAGTTTGGAACGGTTCCTATGCTCCTCCTTGGTCCAGCGCTTTTTTCAACAATGAAAATATCCAAATGAATTATTGGCAGGCCATGCCCGGGAATATGCCGGAAACGATGCTGCCTTTTTTCGACTTCTTCGAATCGCTGGTTCCCGATATGAGGAAGAATGCGCAAGCTTTCTATGGCTGCCGCGGGATTCTTGCCCCGCTATTTGCCTCACCAGACTCAGGTTTGAAGAAAAATTTGCAGCCCCACGTCGTTTACTGGACCGCCGGAGCGGGCTGGCTCGCCCAGCATTTTTACGATTATTGGCTGTTTACCGGAGACCGGGAATTTTTGCGGAACCGGGCGGTTCCTTTCATGAAGGAGTGCGCCTTGTTCTATGAAGATTTCTTCTATGAAGGGGAGGACGGGTACTACATTTCGTCCCCTTCGAATTCCCCGGAAAACTGGGCGGACGGGTCATTTGACGGGGCTCGGGAAATATCGGTTTGTGTGAACGCGACGATGGATTTCGCCGTGGCCAAGGAAGTGCTGAGCCATCTGTGCGAGGCTTGTAACGAGCTAGGGATAGAGCCGGAGAATGTGGAGAAATGGAAGGCTATGCTTAACAAAATTCCTCCTTATGAAATAAACGAAGACGGTGCGATCCGGGAATGGATGCATCCGGATTTGAAGGATAATTACCACCATAGGCATCAATCACATATTTATCCGCTCTTTCCCGGTCTGGAGGTTACGGAGGAGACGCATCCGGAATGGTTCGAAGCCTGCCGTGTCGCCGTGGAGAAAAGATTGGTCATTGGCTTAAAGGAGCAGACGGGCTGGTCTCTGTCCCATATGGCCAACATTTACGCGAGGCTGGGAGAGGGAGACCGGGCGCTGGAATGTCTGGAAATTTCAGGCCGATCTTGTGTTGGAGACAATTTCCTTACTTATCACAACGATTGGCGGAGTCAGGGGATCACGATGAAGTCGATGTGGGGCTTCAGCGCTCCCTACCAAATCGATGCCAACCTCGGCTGGACCGCGGCGATGCTGGAGATGCTGCTGTTCTCCGCCCCGGGAATCATCAAGGTGCTGCCTGCTCTTCCCGGACGCTGGAAGCAAGGCAGCATACGGGGGATACAGGCGAGAGGCGGAGTGGAGGTCGCGATACGGTGGGATATGGAGGCCGCCCGTGCGGAGGTTCGGCTTCGGTCAAGCAGGGATCAATGGCTGACGGTCAAATTCCCGCGGGCCATAAGGCAGCTTGATTGTACCGGCGGGTGCAGGGATTCCTCCTATGGTCCGCTCTACCGGGAAGTATTTGTTCAAAGAGGCCAGGAGCTGAAAATGGAGATAGAGTTCGACTCTTGAGCAGAAGAAAAGTCCGTTGCATGACAGACATTGGGTTGTCGTAATGATGAATCGGCTCACGCAAGTCATAAGCCCGTTTTCGGATAAAGGAGCGAGTGAAGGATGTTCTTCAGAATAGAACAGTTGAGCAAGCAAGTGGAGGAATTGGCGGAGTATCGTTACCGGGAGCAGAGGCGCCTTTCTCCTCTGCGCCTCAAGCCCGATCCTTCAGGAGAGGCGGCCGCATACCCGACAGAGGAAGGAGATTGGACCGAGGTGCGGATAGGGGACCGCTGGAAAGGGCAGGATGCCTATTTCTGGCTTGCGGCCGATACAGTCATCCCGCTGGAATGGAAGGATAGGAAGGTGATCGGCAGATTTTGCTTCGGCAGCGGGGGAGGAGGAAATAACAGAGGCTTTGAAGCTCTGCTCTTTCTTAACGGACGGCTTTATCAGGGGGTGGACACGAACCACCAAGAGGTCTTTCTTCCGTCTGACTGTGCGGGCTCTCAGGTGTCGCTGAGGTTCAGGCTGTGGACGGGTCTCAACGGCTACGGCGCAAGGAGGCCGGTTGAGCATCAATTGATGCAAGCGGATTTGGCCTGGCTCGATCCGGCGGCCGACGATTTCTATTATACAAGCAGGGCGGTGATCGAAACCGTCCAGGTGCTGCCGGAGCATCAGCCGGAGAGGCATGAACTGCTGTCTGTGCTTCACCGGTCCTTCCTGCTCGTCGATTGGTCGCGCCCCGGCTCCCGGGCTTTCTACGATTCTATAGAAAGCGCCCTGCAGCGGTTGAAAGCCGGATTAGCCAAGCTTCCCAAGCATCATGCGGTAACGGTTCATTGCGTGGGACACACCCACATTGATGTAGCCTGGCTGTGGCGACTGAGGCATACGCGCGAGAAGAGCGCCCGCTCCTTCGCCACCGTTCTGCGTCTCATGGAGCTATACCCCGAATATGTCTTCATGCAGACACAACCGCAGCTTTACGACTATTTAAAGCAGGATTATCCCGAGCTGTACCGGGAAATCCGGGCCCGCATCGAGGAAGGGCGCTGGGAGCCCGGCGGGGCTATGTGGCTCGAGGCGGATTGCAATCTGCCTTCCGGGGAATCGCTGGTCCGCCAGCTTCTGGCGGGAACCCGGTTTATGAAGAGAGAGTTCGGCATCGAATGCAAATATTTGTGGCTGCCGGATGTGTTCGGCTACAGTTGGGCTTTGCCGCAAATTATGAAAAAAGCGGGCATCGAAGTTTTTATGACGACCAAAATAAGCTGGAACCAATACAACCGGATGCCGCATGATACATTCTATTGGCGCGGAATCGACGGAACCGACATCCTGACCCATTTTGTTACGACACCGGACCCCGGCGGGGGAGTAGGTGCCTTCTATTATACGTACAACGGAGGGGTAACTCCCTTCTCGGTAACCGGCATCTGGGAAGGATATCGGGATAAGGAAATCAACCGGGAGCTTCTGCTTTGTTACGGTTATGGAGACGGCGGAGGCGGGGTGAACCGGGAGATGCTGGAGATGAGGCGTCGTCTGGCCGAGCTTCCGGGTATTCCGCACGTAACGACCGGCCGGGCGGATGAATATTTTACCCGATTGCAGGAACGGGTGGGTGCCTCGGAGGAATACGTGCATACCTGGGACGGAGAGCTGTATTTGGAGATGCACAGAGGAACCTATACGAGCCAAGCCTATAATAAGCGGATGAATCGGAAGCTCGAGCTTCTGTATCGGGAAGCCGAGTGGATGGGGGTGGCTGCCGGCCTGCTCGGCAAGGATTGGTCGCACTATCGCCAGGCCGAGCTGGAGGACGGCTGGAAGATCATACTGCGGAACCAGTTTCATGATATCATTCCCGGTTCATCGATTACGGAGGTTTATGAAGACAGCCGCAGGGAGTATGACGAAGCCTGGCGGACAGGGCAGCAAGTGTGGAGGAAGGCGGCTGAAGCCATCGTGGACTTGGTACCCAGCGGCCAGGTGGCCGTAACGGTGTTTAATTCCGCCCCTTGGACACGGTCTGAGCCGGTGGAAATCGAATTAGGGGAGACGGCCGGGCACGGTGTCTGGCGGGATGCCGGCGGGAGCAGGCTGGAAGCCCAGTATGACGGCAGGAAGTGGCGGGTCCGGGCGAAGAACGTTCCTTCCATGGGATGGACGACATTGTATTTTGACGGCCATTCGGCACCGGAACCGGCTTCGGAAGACAACGATGCTTTCTCCGTTACGGAAGGGGGGATTACAACCCCTTATTACGAGATCACATGGAATGAGAGCGGGCAGTTAACCCGCATCTATGATAAAGAGGCCGAACGCGAGGTGCTGCAGGAAGGCCGGCGGGGTAACGTGCTGCAGGTATTTGAGGATAAACCGAAAAGCCGCCACGAAGCCTGGGATATCGATATTTTCTACCAGGAAAAAATGAGAGAAGTCAACGAGCTTGCCGCAGTATCTTACCCCGACCTCGGTCCCTTAAGAGCGGTAATTCGCCGGGAATGGACCTACATGGACTCGAAAATAGTGCAGAATATGATCGTGTACAAATACAGCCGGCGCATTGATTTCGAGACGGAGGTCGATTGGCGCGAGCAAAGACGGCTGCTCAAGGCGGCGTTCCCGGTCGAGGTCCGGGCGACGGAGGCGACCTATGATAGCCAATTCGGAAACGTGAAGAGGCCCACGCATTGGAACACCAGTTGGGATTATGCGAAATTCGAATCGGTAGGCCATCAATGGGCCGATTTGTCCGAGAGGGGCTATGGAGTCAGCCTGATGAACGATTGCAAGTACGGATATGACATTAAAGGCCAGGTTCTTCGCCTATCGTTAATCAAATCGGCGATGGCCCCGGACCCGGTTGCCGACCAAGGACGGCATTCGTTTACTTACTCGCTGCTCCCACATCCCGGGGATTGGTTTGCAGGGGGAACAGTGCAGGAGGCGTGGGCGTTGAATCAGCCGCTTACATATACCAGGGGCCGGTCCGTGACCCCGAGCTTTGCCCTGTTTGCACTTTCTTCCGATCATGTGATGATAGATGCCGTCAAGAAAGCCGAGGACAGCCAACTGGTCGTGCTGCGCTTTCATGAATATGGAGGCAAGCGCGGGGAGGTGGACATCGAGTGCGGATTCCCGGTCGATTGGTGGCAGGAGTGCAATCTGCTGGAGAAGCCGGAGGGCGAACGCTTCTTGAACCGGCCCATCCGGACAACAATCCGGCCTTATGAAATCAAGACGCTGCTGATTTGCTGCCGATTATAGAGATAGCTGTCGTGGGGATTCAGACAGACAGCCGGCTGCCGGAGCGAGTGCTTGTTCTATTAGAGTCGATAAAACCTGCTTCTTCAGGAGGGGAAGGATATGAAGAGAAAAGGATACAGACGCCTGTTATTCTCCTACCTGCCTATTTTTTTCTTCACCACTACGGCCATCATATTTCTTTCCGTGCTGTCCGCAAGCGAGCTTTCCAAGAAGGAGGCCATTCACGCCAACGAAGTCTTTGCGGAGCATGTCATGCAGATGATCGATCACACGATGCGGTCGATAGAGCAGCAAATCATCAAGGAAGTCCAGACGAACGACAAGCTGGCCCGGTTCTATGCCGAAAATTATAACGGGGCTTCGGCTATGACTCTTTATGAAATCTCAAATCTGCTGAGAGAATGGATAGTCAATGTCCCGATGATCGATTCGGTCTATTTGGTCCGTTCCTCCGACCTGACGATTTTGAGCAACCATTTCATGACTTCGGTGAAGGAGTTCGAAGACCGCGAATTTATTATGGAAGCGTTGAACCAGCACACCGCTAGGACTTACCGGTGGACGGATATAAGAAGCTACAAAGTGTTTGAAAATCAGCCGCGTCCCATCAAGGTGGTCACCCTCGTCAAACAAGTCCCTCTTCTGAGCGGTGAACAGGGCATTATTGCGGTCAATGTACAAACCTCCGCCATTGAAAATATGATGGAGGACTTGGCCGCCTCCAGCGTGAACTTTATCCGGCTGCTGGACCGGCAGGGGCATCCTATTCTGGGCCACGAGACGAAAGGGAAAGTATTAACCAGCAAGGAATCGGGCTATACCGGCTGGAAAATCGAGAGCGGCCTGGTCGGCGGCCGCTTGCCGGTCTTCATTTTTTCCTACTCATCCCAGGGCTTTGCCCTGAATCTGCTGCTGATCGGCATCGGATTAGCCTGGATGCTTGTCGTGACCCGCCGCAATTACCGGCCGATTGAAGCCATTGTGGCCCGGATCGATGCCTACGCTGCGCAGAAAACAGGGCCCCTCGCAGGCCAGGACGAATACCGGTTTATAGAAACGGCCCTGGACGATCTGGTGGAAAGATCGATTAATTATCAGAAGCAGAGGGAGAACGATCTGATCTATCGCAAAAGAATATTTTTCAAGGAACTGGTCGAGGGAGCCTCCCTCATAACACCGGAGCAATTCCAGGCGGAGATGCGGCTGCTGGGCTTTCAAGGCCATATCGGACAGATAGCGCTGGCGGCGGTGGAGCTCGACAAATATGCGGAGTTCAGCGGCCGTTACGGCCAGAGGGACCAGTATTTGCTCAAATTCGCTCTCGGCAGCGTCATTGCGGAATTGTTCCAGAAGGACGGGATAACGGTCTGGATGGAATGGACCACGTCTTCGCAATTAAGCGTGATGGTTCATCTTCCGGATGCGGCAGACGACATACGTTTCGCCGAGCAAATATTCGAGAACGTGCTTCAATGGGTGAATGAACATCTGGCTTTCACGGTCACCATAGGGCTCTCCTCCCTGGCGGGAAAGATCGATGACGTTCCCGGTCTGCACGAAGAAGCTTTGGAGGCCTTGAAGTACAAGCCTGTTCTTGGCGGAAACCGGATTATCCGCATGGAAGCTGTAAAAATATGCCCGCAGGGGGAAATTTACAAGCATCTGAATCTACTGCGCTCGGTAGGCCGGAAGTATCGGTTGGGCGATGCGGAATGGGAGCCGGAATTGAAGCAAATGTTCCGTGAATGCGCCGACGGTCTTCTCACCCGCGACAATCTGTCGGCTATTCTCCACAATATGATTTATCATTTGCAGCGGGAAATGATGGAGCAGCCTCCGGAAATTCAGAAAATTTGGAATGATGAGACGCTCCCCCTGCTGAACCGGGCCGTCGAGCGGCTGGATACACTTGAGGAATTGGAGCGGGACCTGCTGTCCATTCTTAAGACGGCCGCCGGCCGGATGGAGCAATGGAGGGAATCCCGGAATCATGACAATCTGATGCTGCGGATCAAAGCATTCACCCATGAGCATTACTCCAACCCGGATCTGTGTCTTACTTATTTGGGCTGTCAATTTGACCTGAATGCCAAATATATCAGTCAGCTGTTCAAGGATAAGCTCGGCATCAATTTCCTTGATTATTTGTCGGCGGTACGGATCGGCCATGCGGAGAAGCTGCTTACGGAAACCGACAAGCCGATTCAGGAAATCGGAGCCATGGTCGGCTACACCAACGCGAGGTCTTTCCTGCGTGTGTTCAAGAAGGTAACGGGAGTAACGCCGGGGGAATATCGCAAGAAATGATGCCGGCAGGGAAAAATGACTCTTGAAGAAATATGACATATAGACTTCCTGCCAGGAGGAAACAACAGCCTTCCGGAAATTTGTAACGCCACGGAATATTGACAATTGTCTGCGGACGAAGATTCAGTTACATTGGTTTTCAATCTTATGGAAGGAGAGGTGAGGCGGTGGAGCAGCCGTTAAACAGCCCGAACATACCTGCAGTGAATCGGAAATTATCTCTGGATCGCAAAAGAAGATTCAAGCAAAACCTTCCTTTGCTCATCATGTTTATTCCCGTCATCGCTTTTTATCTCATTTTTAAGTATGCGCCCATGGTTGGCGTGATCATCGCGTTCAAAAACTATAATTTTGCCGATGGGATTTTCGGGAGTCCGTGGGTCGGCATGAAAAATTTCCAGCTGTTGTTCAGCAACCCGAATTCACTGCTCATTATTCGTAATACGCTGCTGCTGAGCCTGTTGAGTTTGTTTATCGGGTTTCCGTTTCCGATCATGCTCGCGATTTTGCTGAACGAGGTCAGGAGAATGTGGTTTAAGAAGGCGGTGCAGACCCTAGTCTTTCTCCCTCATTTTTTGTCGTGGGTCATTGTCGGGGGCATGGTGGTAACGATTTTCTCCCAGCAATCCGGGGTCATTAACCATCTTCTGGAGCAGTGGATAGGGTCCACCTACGCCTTCCTGTACAACGAGTTCTCCTGGATATCGATCTATGTCGGGTCGGGCATTTGGAAGGAAGCCGGATTCAGCGCCATTATCTATATGTCGGCCTTGTCTACGATCGACCCCAGCCTATACGAAGCGGCAAGCATAGACGGGGCCAGCAAATGGAAGAAAATATGGCATATCTCGCTTCCGGGAATTACCCCGGTCATTGTCCTCATGCTCATTCTTTCCATGGGAAGAGTGATGGAGGTCGGCTTCGATCAGGTCTATACCTTGCAAAACTCGGTGGTGGCCAACGTTTCTGAAGTCATCAGCACCTATATCTATAGCTTCGGCTTGCAGAGGGGGCAGTTCAGCCTGACGAGTGCCATGGGCTTGTTCGAATCGGTCGTTGGCTTTGTTCTCGTTGTACTGGCCAACACGATTGCCCGCAGGTTCGATCGCGGACTTTGGTAGGCCGCAGTTAATCCGAAATTCTTATATTTCAGGAGGGTCCGATGGGAAGAACGTCAGGTGAAAAATGGTTTAATGGAGCGGTCGCCGTACTATTGTTCATTGCCGGCGTCAGTTGCCTGCTCCCCTTGCTGCATGTTGCATCCGTATCGCTCAGCGATCCCCATTATGTCCGGTCAGGGGCGGTGACTCTATGGCCGCGCGGCTGGACGCTGGAATCCTACTCTTTGCTGTTTAAAGGGTCCAAAATTGTTAGCGCTTTAAAAAATAGTGTTATCCTCACCGTCGTCGGAGTTTTGCTGAGCATGCTCTTTACGACGCTGGCCGCCTATCCGTTGTCCCGCAACTATTTTTATTTCCGCCGTTTTTTTACTCTGGCCATCGTGTTCACCATGCTGTTCAGCGGCGGCTTAATTCCCACCTATCTGGTCATCAAGCAGTTGGGCCTGATCAATACATACGGGGCTCTGTGGCTTCCCGGACTCATAAGCACCTTCAATATGCTGATCATGCGCACGTATTTCGACGGAATTCCGGAAGAATTGGACGATGCCGCGCGGATGGACGGCTGTGGGGAGTGGCGTTATTTGATTCAGGTAGTGCTGCCGCTGTCGCTCCCGGTCATTGCGACGCTGTCCGTTTTCTATGCGGTCGGCTATTGGAACGCCTTCTTCTCGGTCCTGATCTATATCAACGATACGAGCAAATACAATTTAACCGTGCTGGTACAGCAGATGATCCAGAGCCAATCTTTAATGCAGGAGCTTAACGCAAGCGATATGCAAACCTTCATTACGCCTGAGGGAATCAAAACCGCAGGAATCGTGGTCATGGTTCTCCCGCTGCTGGCCGTCTATCCGTTCCTCCAGAAATACTTCGTCAAAGGCGTCATGATAGGAGCGGTCAAAGGGTAGCCGGATGCATGGGCGGGCAGGGAAAATGCAGAATGAACGGGCAAGATTGGATTCGCAACAGGCCGGTGCCATGGCGAGTTTTCAAACAAATGTAACCTGTATGGCGGCAACGTTTCAGAGGGCGGATGTTACACGACTGAAGGTTACACGACCGCAGGCGTGGGAAGTGCACGGACGTGGCTGCAGCGCCTATTTATTTCAAAAAAGCGAGGGGTAGATATGATGCAAAGAAGAAGATCCAAATGGATGACCGCCGGAATGCTGCCGGCATTGGCAATGACGGTAGTGATGTCGGGCTGCTCAGGTGGAGGCTCTCAGCAGCAGGGTCAAGAGCCGGGATCGAAGAAGAAAGAGAACATAACGGTTTCGGTTTATGATCGCGGTCTGGTTCCCGAGAGTGAAGGAACGATTGAGAAGAACCGCTGGACAGAGTGGATTAACGAGAACGGACCGGCCAACGTCAAGTTCGTCGCCATTCCCCGCAACGATGCTACCGCGAAGCTGACGACCTTGTTCGCTTCCGGGAGCGCACCTGATTTGATCTTTGAGTACTCCAACACTCTGCGGGATCAGCTTTATTCACAAAAGCAGCTGCTAAGCGTTGACGATTTAATTGAAAAGCACAGCACAACTTATAAGAAGCTGCTTGAGGAATATCCGCTGCTGAAATCGGTCGCCACCATGCCGGATGGAAAAATGTACTCCTTCGGTAAAATCAACGGACTGCAAACGAATCATGCCCTCTATCTCCGGGCCGATTGGCTTAAGCAGGTCAATAAGGAGGTTCCGAAGACGACCGAAGAGCTCTATGAAGTGTTAAAAGCATTTACGGAGCAGGATCCGGATGGCAACGGAATCCAGGACACTTACGGCACATCACTCGCCTATATCACCAGTCATATCATCAATGCGATGTTCCAGAATGTACGCTGGGTCGTCGAGGACGGACAGCTGGTCCGCGATTGGGAAAGGGCCAAGGCAGCCACCGAGTTCAGGAAACGGCTTTATGATGAAGGCTTGGTTGACAAAGATTTTCTGACCGACAAGGGTGGGCAGAAGGCGCAGCAGGACTGGGTTAACGGAAAAATAGGCATGTGGGGGGGACAGACGAACGGTCCGGCCTGGTTTCAAATTTATGAGTCTTTGAAGAAGAACAATCCGTCGGCTGAAGTTATCGTCATTCCACTGCCGGAGAGCCCATTCGGCCAATTCAGTCCCACCATTCAAAACCCGGTGCAGCTTACCGCAATGATTAACGCCCAGGCCAAAAATCCGGAGGCCGTGATGGAGTATATCGATTTCATCTCATCGGAGTCGGCCGGAAAAACTTTGAAGTACGGATTGGAAGGCACCCATAGCACCCAGGGCTCCAACGGCTGTCAAACCTTCGTGGATAAGGACAAGGCCAAAGAGCTGTCCTACACGGATGATTTCAGAATGCTCTATTCCCCCGTATTGGAAGGCAAGTGCGGGAAATATGAAGAGACGTTGAACCAGGATATTCCGGTGGAGAAAGAGTTTTACGATCTGGTTAAAATGGCTGACGAAGCTTATTTGACCCCGGAAAGACCGATCGCGGACATTACGCATGGAGAGCATATGCCAACACCTCCGGAAGATATTCAGATGATTGTCTCCAGCGTCAACAAGCAGATCGATGATCTGTGGAATAAAGCAATCGTCAGCGGCCCGTCCTATACTGCCGATCAAGCCATGACTGAGGCGAAGACTCTGTGGGACAAGGCGGGAGGCAAGCAAGTCGAAGAATGGTATGCCAAATGGTACAGCGAAAACAAGGATACGGCGCTGCTGCGAGACAAATTGTATGAATTCAAGTGATAAAGCAAGCCCCCCTTGGAATTTGCAGGCGCTGTCGCGATGTCCCCGGATTTTTCCGCTGCCGGAATGGGAGGATGGGGACATTAAAGCGCTGTTCTATGAGGGAATGCCTTACCAGGGCCGTTCCACCCGTGTCTTCGCTTACTATGCCCTGCCTGAATCGTCTGCGGGGAAGAAGGTGCCCGCCATCGTGCTGGCGCATGGAGGAGGGGGAACGGCTTTTAAAGAATGGGTGCGGCTGTGGAAGGACCGAGGCTATGCCGCCATTGCCATGGATTTGGAGGGCCAGCTCCCTCTGGGGAAGGACAGCCGGGGGTTGAGACCCGGGCATGAATGGGGAGGCCCGCGCAGGCAGGGAATTTTCGCCGATTATGGTGAATCCCAGGAAGATCAATGGATGTACCACGCGGTGGCGGATGTCATTCTTGCCCATTCCTTTATCCGAACCCTGGAACGGGTCGATGCAAGGCGGATAGGGATTAGCGGAATATCGTGGGGAGGGGTCATTGCGAGTATCGCAGCGGGAGTGGATCACCGCCTGGCCTTCTCCATTCCCGTATATGGCTGCGGATATTTATATGAAGCCGACAACCAGTATGGCGACAGCTTCAGGGAGATGCCGCCGGAGGCCGCCGCCATGGTGAAGCGCCTATGGGACCCGTCCTCTTATTTCCGGCAAGTCTCGATTCCTGTGCTATGGGTCAACGGGGGCGAGGATTCTCACTTTCCGCTGCATTTGACCGGCAAATCATATGAGGCCGCTCATAACGGCATCCCCGGGTCTGCGATGTGCATTCATTTTGGCTTGGGTCATTCCCATCACGCAGGGTGGAGTCCGCCGGAAATTTATGCCTTCGCCGATCATGTGGCCCGGGGCGGAAAGCCGCTTGTACAAGTCATTCGTCAAGATTCGGACGGAAAGCAAGCTCAAGCTGAATTCCGCTCCGACATTGCCGTAACCAAGGCGGAGTTGAGGGTATCCCATTCGGATAAGTATAAAGTCGAATGGGAGCCTCGGGAAGCCCGAATCGACAAGGCTACCGGCAAAATTAGCGCCGAGCTCCCGGAGCAAGCGGCTGCGTATTTTTTTCAAATCGTGGACGAATGGGGAAGGCTGGTGAGCACTCCCCTTGTGAGTCTTCAATAAAGATAAAGGCGGATAAAGCTTTGCCTTCGAACCCGTGCCGGGACAGGTCAACGGGTGGGCATTTTTAAACTCAAACCAAGATGGAGGATGGAATCGGAATGCAGTACAGACGTTTAGGAGCCAGCGGCTTGAAGATAAGCGAAATTGGCTTGGGCAGTTGGCTGACCTATGGAAATTCAATGGAAGAGAAGCAATCGGAAGCGGTCGTGGACAAGGCTTACGAGCTGGGGATCAATTTTTTCGATACGGCCAACATGTATGGCAGAGGTGCCGCAGAACGGATCATGGGCAAGGCGCTGTCAAAATACCCGCGGCATTCCTACGTCATTGCGACGAAAGTGTTCCATCCGATGGGGGACGGGCCTAACGACAGAGGGCTGTCCCGCAAGCATATTATGGAGCAATGCGAAGCCAGTCTGCGGCGGATGGGTGTCGATTATATCGATTTGTATCAATGTCACGGCTACGATTCGAACACTCCTCTCGAGGAGACGCTGCGGGCGTTGGATGATTTGATCACGCAGGGGAAAATTGTTTACGCCGGGGTAAGCCGCTGGAAGGCGGCCCAACTTGCGGATGCCGTCCACACCGCCGAGAAGTATAACCTGGACCGGATCATCTCCAATCAGCCCCAGTACAACATGTTCGCGCGGGGTCTGGAACAAGAGGTGCTGCCCTTGTGCGAACGGCACGGGATCGGGCAGGTCGTCTTCTCTCCGTTGGCCCAAGGGGTGTTGACCGGAAAATACAAGCCGGGCATGGCTCCGCCGGAAGATTCCCGAGCCGCCGATCCGAAATCCAACATGTTCATGCAATCATTCATTCAGGAAGCAAATCTGGTTAAAGTGGAGAAAATGCGGCCGATTGCCGAGCGAAACGGGCTTAGTATGGCTCAGCTTGCGCTGGCTTGGATTCTGAGGCAGGATAATGTGGCCAGCTGTATCATCGGCGCCTCCCGTCCGGAGCAGGTGGAGGATAACGTCAAGGCGGCGGGAGTGAAGCTGCCGGCCGGAGATCTGGAAGAAATCGAAGCCATTTTAAACGGATAATTCGGTTTTTCATCGACGTAGGGCCGTTGACGATAGCCAATCGTGAGAGGCTTCGAGCCGGCAGGCAGGCTGATTAACCGGGAGTGAATTATAGACATTTTATAGTTAAGTCGCTTACTCTCTTTTGCATTATAATGGTCGTAAGTAAGGGGGATCGGTAGAAAATGCAGCCGGAGCCGCCCGCCATCCGATCCTGAAAGGGCTGTCATGGCCTGTCTTGTCAGCTTTGTCGGTCCGAGGCACGAATCCATTATGAGGAAAGAGGGTAAGGACAATGGAAAAGGTTGATTTGGAGAAGCTGGCTTTAAACGGTGGAGCTCCTGCCCGGAGCAAGCCGCTCCCGCCCAATTATCCGGGGGCAGTCGTCATGGGAGAGGAGGAGGCGGTTCACGCCGGTCAGATCATTAGGGCACAGTCTCCTTTTCGCTTCTATGGGCCCGATGTGCGGAATGCGGTAACGACGCTGGAGAGCATGATGGAACGGGACTTGAATGTCCCTTATGCCTTGGGGGTAACCTCCTGTACGGCCGCTCTTGTCGTTGCTTTGAAAGCTTTGGGCATAGGGTATGGGGATAAGGTCATTGTTCCCGCCGTCACTTTTCTGGCTACGGCCGGAGCGGTAGTATCCGCCAATGCGGTACCGGTTTTTGCCGATGTGGATGAGAGCCTGAATCTCGATCCCGCCGACCTGGAGCGCGTCATGGATGAGGAAGTGAAAGCGATTATTGCGGTCCCCATCCTCGGCGTTCCCTGCGACATGGACCCGATTATGGACTTTGCCCGCAAGCATGGAGTTCCGGTTATCGAGGATGTGGCCCAATCCTGCGGGGTACAGTACAAGGGTCGTTACGCCGGCGCTATCGGCGATGTCGGGGTTTTCAGCTTTCAGATGAATAAAATAATTACCGCCGGCGAAGGTGGAGCGGTTGTCACTCACAGTGCGGAACTATATGAGCGTGCGGCAAGGTATCATGACCAGGGGCTGCTGCGGCCGCAGTTGAAGGAGCGTCACGGGCTGAATCCGGATGAGGAAACCGCGGCGTTCATCGGGCAAAACTACCGGATGAGCGAAATTACCGGAGCCGTTCTGATCGAGCAATGGAAGAAGCTGGACGGAATCGTGGCGACGATGAGGAGCCATCACCGGTATTTGAAACAGGCACTGGCTGACAGTGTGCCGGGCATCCGGTTCCGTTCTTCCCCGGATGAGGAGGGTGATATCGGGTCCAATCTCGGGATCATCCTGCCGTCGGCTGAGCAAGCACAGACCTTCATGAAGGCTATGCAGGCGGAAAATATTACTGCCCATACGTTATATGGAAATCTCCCGGTTTACAGGGTTCCGCAAATTTTTCATCAGCGGACCGCAGAGAAGGATAACTTCCCCTTCAATTACCCGTTTCAAAAACCGGTTATCTATACGGAGGACATGTGTCCGCGGGCGGTTGACCTGCTGCCGCGCACCGTCTTCGTACCGCTCAGCCCGGTGCTGGAGCAGAACGATCTGGATGAAATCGTCAGCGGCATAACGAAAGTCTATCGGACCCTGGACTAGACGGCAAGAGCGGGACACCCGCCTTGGAGACAGGGATGAATGCAGTCCGATGACAACGTATATGAAATAGATAAGAAAGCCTGCTTCCCGTTCCGGGCAGCGGGCTTTTTCTCCGGGATTCGAAATCGGTGGTCTGTTCTTTTGCAGAAGGAAGAGGTATTAAGGGGGCTGTGGAAGCTAAAAGAGAGCTGGTGCCGGGGAACGGGATGGAGGCTGAATCAGGTCCGGAACCCGAACCGGAACCCGGAAACCCGGAACCTTGAACCCCGAACCCCGAACCCCGAACTCGGAAATGGAGCCGCAGCCCTGTTTACGAGATTGACATCGGTGCCGGACAAATGCTACCCTTCAAATAAGTGGACTTACTTGTATTGGACAACAAAATTATAAATACGGAACAACCCACCATTCGTTCACGTATTTGACAGGAGAGATGAAGACGATGTTATTTTCAAAGTTACTGGTAGCTTATGACGGGTCCGAGACTTCGAAGAAAGCTCTGGATAAGGCGATCAGCTACGTCAAGGAAAATCCGGCAGCCCAGATGGAGGTCGTCTACGTCCTGAACATGCAAAGCCTCATTATAGGAGAAGCGATGATTAACATTCCGGTTCACCTCGAGAATGAGATGTACGAGCAGGCGGAATCCGTCGTGAAGGAAGTGAATGAGCGGCTGGCCGAGTTCTCTGGAGCGAAGGCGATTCTCAAGCGCGGTGCGCCGGCCCGTACGATTCTGGAGTATGCGGAGGAAGGCGGCTTTGACGTCATCATCATCGGAAGCCGCGGGCTTGGCGGACTTCGCGAGTTCATGCTCGGAAGCGTCAGCCATAGCGTAGCCCAGCATGCCGAAATTCCGGTGCTTATCGTGAAATAACAACGGAGATAACAGTTAGCATGAGGAAGGCCCCGAGGAACCGGGGCCTTTTAGTTTGCGGCGTGCCCAGTCAAGCATGCCGCATCAAAAAAGTGAAGCTCCGCTCACGGCATCCTCCGTCTGGTTGCGGATGGGAAACTATGAGCAGCAGAGACATTCCGCAAGGAGGCTGACGGCGCTGGGGGAAGTGGAGGCGATGAACGCCTGACCGGCATTCCAGGAGGCCTGAGCTACCTGGGCCCGGGCATTCTCTTTGGTCAAGCGTTAAGACGGCCGAACAGCTCCGACACTTGCCGGACGGTCCGGCGGATGATGTCGGCCGCCCCTTCCGTCCGGCACAGGGCGGAGGCCTGTCCCGCCCATAGCGACATGCCTTCGGCATCGCCGGCCCTCGCGGCCGCTTGCCGGATATCGCGCGTCAGGGCATTCTGGACGGGGTAGGGCGGTATCCGCACCTCGCATCGCTCCATGTCCGCGATGAACGAGTTGCGGATGCCGCGCGCGGGCCTGCCCGAGAACGCTCGGGTCAGCGTCGTGCTCTCATCGGTGGACCGCTTAAGCTCCTCCTGGTAGCGGGGGTGAGCCCCGCTCTCCAGAGCGGTCAGGAAAGCGGTCCCCATCTGCACGCCCGACGCGCCGAGAGCGAGCGCAGCGGCTACCCCGCGCCCGTCCATAATGCCGCCGGCGGCGATGATCGGCACGCGGACGCGGTCGGCGATCTGCGGGATGAGCGCCATCGTGCCGACGAGCGCCTGCTCGTGCGGGACGGCAAATGTGCCGCGGTGACCGCCGGCTTCGCTGCCCTGGCCGACGATCAGGTCGATCCCGGCCTGCTCCAGCCGGACGGCCTCGCTCACCGTAGTCGCCGTGCCGATGGTGACGATGCCGCGGCTTCGCAGCCGGTCGATCACATCGCCGGAGGGCTGCCCGAATGTGAAGCTGAACGCCGGCACCCGTTCCTCCAGCACAGTTTCGAGCTGTTCTTCGAACGGTTCACTGTACCGGTCGGGAGCCGGCGGGGCTTCCGGGAGGCCGAGCTTCCGGCGGTACGCACCGAGCGCTTCGTTCATCGCTGCGATGTCCTCGGGCCGCACTTCGTACGGCTCCGGAATGAACAGGTTGACGGCGAACGGCCGGTCCGTCAGCTCGCGGATGCGGCGAATGGCTTCGCGGATTTGCTCCGCCGTCATGTAGCCGGCGCCCAGCGAGCCGAGTCCGCCGGCATTGGAGACGGCGGCGACGAGCTCCGGCGTCGTGCTGCCTCCGGCCATCCCGGCCTGGATGATCGGGTAGCGAAGGTTCAGTTTTTCGCTGACAGCGGTTTGGTACCAGGGCAAGGAAGCGGAGGATGGGGCGGCGTTCGTGTCGGTAGAAAGCCCCGAAGCAGTTTCATTGGCAGAGAATGCGGGCGTAATGTTTGGTTTGGCCATACATATCAGCTCCTTTTTACCGAATGATCTTTAGACTATTGCTCAGCTGTCAGTTCATGGTGGAAAAGCGAAATTAAGATGATTGTGCCGGAGTAAAAGTTCAACGGCTGTGTAGCAGCAATGAAACCGGACAGGCAGCGATGTCACATCCGAGGCCAACGATTCTGTAACGGATATTAACAATGGCGCACAACAAATGGCAGTTGAACAGTACGGGCAACATGGCACAATAGATGGCCCTGAGCCTGTAACGATTAACAATGGCGCACAACAAATGGTAATTGAACAGCACGGGCATCAATGACACAACAGACGGTAATGAAACTGTAGCGGACTTAGGAAGGCTGTCGATTCATTTGGGAAAGGTATTACAACAGGATGTTGTACTAGTGAAAAGTCTGATTGATATAGTATCAATGAAACTAGTTATGGTTAAACAGCGAAAATGTAACGGAACTGGGAGACCCTATTTCGTCAAAATAGGCCGTTTTTTTAAACTAACGGAACCAGGCGCGCTTATTGCTTGGAATTCTCCTACTTTCGCGAGCATTTCTAGGGAATAAGGTCATCTGGTTCCGTTAAAATGACCGAAAGGCCCTTTTGGGGCGAATAAGGTCATCTGGTTCCGTTAAAACCAAAACCCTGCAGGATCTTCGCATGATCTCTGGTTGCATACCATTAATCGACAGCCTCTTAGGGGACCTTATTCTGCCCAAATCGGCCGTTTTTTCGTGCTAAACGGACACAGATGCGCTTATTTCATAAATTTCTGCTGTTTTCGCCTGCGTTTCGTATAAATAAGGTCATCTGAGTCCGGTAAAATCGCTGAAAAGCCTTTCTGGACCGAATAAGGTCTCTGGTGTCCATTGCAACCAATATTGCTAAGCTGGACATGCATCCTAATTATCCGCAACCGCATATGTTTCCGGGCAATTCATCCGAAATCATGGAACGAACAGGCTCGTCCATGTGGATGAAGTGAAAATTCGATGTGCCGCTGGCCGGAAAGCGGGACCTTATGACAAAATGCGGCCGGATGCCGCAATCCGCCCACGCCTTCCCGCGGAGCGGGAGTTCAAACCTATTATAGTCTATAGAAGTTTCCCTCTTCTACTTTTTATCATGAAGGTTGAAGAATCGGGCAGCCAGCCGTCCATTTAATATCCGGCGAGAAGAAAGGTGGTTCGCTCCGAAAAAGATGGCGATTTGCTAGTTTTTGGTGTGCAAAGGCTGGACCCTCGTACCATATGTGCACATTTAACTGTATGATATTTCATACCAAGGAGCCTCACTCACGGAATTAGTACGCCCATCTGTACGGTATTTCATACAAAATGCACCCGTTCGCTTCAAGCTAACACGCATTTGTACCTCTAGCAGGCAGTTTGCTGCCGGGGACGCAGAGGTTGAGAACAAAGGAAAGGGGAAAGTGGAAACTTGAGCAATTATAAAACCTACGGAACGGCTCCATACCAAGTCCTGTTAATTCACGGAGGGCCCGGGGCGGCCGGAGAGATGGCCCCTGTTGCAGAGAGGCTGAGCGGCGAAACAGGTGTGGTTGAAGCATACCAAACCAAACGAACGATAGATGAACTGTTGACAGAATTAGATGACATCATTGACAAAGCATGTGACTCCCCGGTTACATTATGCGGCTATTCCTGGGGAGCTTGGCTGTCCTATATATATTCCGCAACATACCCTGACAAAGTAAGAAAGCTCATACTCATCAGCAGCGGGCCCTTCTATGAACACTATGCCCCTGAGATCGCGGCAGCCAGAAGGAGCAGAATGTCTGAGGAGGACAAGCTGGCTCATGATCGTCTGGTGAGCAAACTCAATCGTAACGGGACTACGAAATCCGATGATTTACGAGATTTCGGCAGGCTGATGACCCAAATAGACAGTTATGCTCCCCTTCCATTGGAAGCCGATTCCATGAATGTAGACATGGAGATTTATCAGAGGATTTGGCCGGAGGCCAGCAGTCTGCGGGCAAGCGGCAAGCTGGCGGAGTATGGAACAAGCATTTCTTGTCCGGTTGTAGCGATCCATGGAACCTATGATCCTCATCCGTATCAAGGCGTTATCGAGCCTTTATCCGGACGCGTTAAAGACTTCAAGTATATTTTGTTGGAGAAATGCGGACATACTCCGTGGATCGAAAGATATGCACGAGACCGTTTTTACGAAGTGCTCCTTCCAGAATTGGAAAAATAGCCCTATCCCTCATCAATAAGTTGCCGTTTTTTAAGTGAAAAACTTAATAAAAGTGAACATTCGGTGAACCCCGTCCTCAAACCGGCAGGGGCATGCTACAATGAAACAAAATACGGTAAAGAGGTGACTGCGTTGTGGGCACAGCGATGGTTGTTTCTTTCATATGCGTGATCATTGTATCCGCTATGACATTCTGGGTGACCCGGCTAGCCTATTCCAGGAAATGGGAGGAATCGGATTCGGATTAATTCCATTCATTTATTAAGACAGCACCGATAATAGTTATAGAGTAATTAACCGGCCATTCTCATGCGAAGCGGCCGGTTTTTTGCATAGGCTGCGATATAAATTAACGAGCCTGTTGTCCGGTGCTCTTATATTCTTTCGCCACATGACGCCGCTGCAGCGCTGCAAGGAGGGCGCCCGGGCACCAAAGCTTGCAGGCATATTTTACTCAAGAAAAATATTTCCAACATATAAACCAAGAACCGGCGGTATGCCGGATGGGGTGTCGAGTCGGTCCCGGCCGGCGCTTCCGCAACCCTTCAAGGCACGCTGCTGCTTTGTCTGGATATCTCTTGAGCGATCCATTCGTCTTTGCTTTCTCACGAACGCATCGGCTTCCCCTTCTCCTTCTCCTTTCGATTTTCAACCCTTCCTATCCGGAAAACGTGAGTGGAGGCTGATTAAGGAGGATTCCGGAAAATGACGGCGATATGGCACCTTTAGCCTTAGCTTGATTATTTTGGCAAAATATTTCACAATAAAAGCAAAGCAGAGCTTCGATTTCATACCGCTGAGTGCTTGACCGATACCGTTGCAAACCGATGAACCTTATGTCAAAAAAAGGGAAGAGGAGGGGCTCAGGCCTTGAAAAACGCAGCAGCCAGTACTAGCATTGTTCTGCGCCTGGAAATCGACAAGGAGCAAACATCCTTCGGACAGATCGCGACCGCAATTGGCGACGCCGGAGGAGATATTATCGCCGTCGACGTTACCCGGGCGGGTAAAACCTCGACGACCCGGGATATCACCGTTCAACTGACGGACGCCTCGCTCAGTCAAGACCTCGTCCGAAGCGTCGCCCAATTGCCCGGCGTCCAGGTAATTAACGTCTCAGATTCGACGTTCTTACTTCATCTGGGCGGCAAAATTGAAGTGACGCCGAAGATGCCGATCAAGAACCGCGATGATCTGTCCCGCGTCTATACGCCGGGCGTTGCCCGCGTGTCGATGGCGATCCACGAGAAGCCATCCCGCGCCCATACGCTGACGATCAAGCGCAATACGGTGGCGGTCGTCTCCGACGGAACCGCCGTGCTCGGGCTCGGGGACATCGGCCCGCTCGGGGCGATGCCGGTCATGGAAGGCAAGGCGATGCTGTTCAAGCAGCTGGCGGGCGTCGATGCTTTCCCGATTTGTCTGGATACCCGGGACACGGAGGAAATCATCCGCACCGTCAAAGCGATCGCCCCGGCCTTCGGCGGCATCAACCTCGAGGACATCTCGTCCCCGCGCTGCTTCGAGATTGAGCGGCGGCTCAGCGAGGAGCTCGACATCCCCGTGTTCCATGACGATCAGCATGGAACGGCAGTCGTGCTCCTGGCAGGCCTGCTCAATGCAGTGAAGCTCGTCGGCAAGCGGCTCGCCGACTGCAAAATCGTGCTGTGCGGGCTCGGCGCGGCCGGCATCGCCTGCACGAAAATTTTGCTTGCCGCCGGCGCGCAGAATATCATCGGCGTCGACCGCTGCGGCGCGCTCGTCGCGGGGAAGACGTATGCGCATGAGGCGTGGAATTGGTACGCCGCGCATACGAATCCCCACCGCGAGCAGGGAGCGCTATCGGACGTCATCGCGGGAGCCGATATTTTCGTCGGCGTCTCCGCTCCGGGTGTCCTGCGGGTCGACGACGTGAAGAAGATGGCGCCGGACGCGATCGTGTTCGCGATGGCGAATCCGACGCCGGAGATCGCGCCGGAGGAGGCCGAGGGCTACGTGCGCGTCATGGCGACGGGCCGCTCCGACTATCCGAACCAGATCAACAACGTGCTGTGCTTCCCCGGCTTATTCCGCGGCGTTCTCGATTGCCGGGCGTCGCGGATTACGGAAGGGATGAAGCTGGCAGCCGCGAAGGCGATCGCTTCGGTTGTCGGGGAGGATGAGCTGAACGAGCTGTACATTATCCCGAGCGTGTTCAACCAGAGCGTAGCCGAGAAGGTAAGAGAGGCGGTCATCGATGCGGCTTATGCAGAAGGTGTAGCCCGCCGCAGGGATTTTCGCGAGAACAAATAGCTGAATCGCTTTGTCGGAATCTATCAGAGCGTGGCTGGCTGGAGAGACGGCTTCCTTGTAACCGATAATGCTCCATAGTTGAGTTACTTTCCGACAGATCGTTTTGTTCGGTATTTATCAGACTTTTTTACGATTGGCAGGAGGACACGGTGAATGAAAGAGTGGATTGAATATGGCTTGGCCAAGAAAGGGGCGTTCAAGGATTACCCCTTCGGAGCGCAGCCGTTGGTTCTGAAGGTGGGCACCCGAATGTTTGCCCTCATCGATGAAGAAGGGAATCCGGGGAGTATGTCCTTGAAATGCGATCCGGAAATGGCCCATCTGCTTCGGCAGCAGCATCCTTCGGTCAGGCCGGGGTATCATCTGAACAAGCAGCACTGGAATACAATCAGCTTGGACGGCACCGTGCCCGAGGAAGATATAAAGTGGATGATGGATCACTCTTATGAATTGGTCGTCAAGGGCATGAAGAAATCGGAAGCCCGCGAGTTGGGTTTACTTTAAAATATTAGAAACTATAGGAGAGTATAATATTCACCTAGTGCCCGAAGCCTTGATTTCGATTGACATTAGCCTGCACATTTGCTCGTCTTTAGCTGATGCTAGCTAAATTTCGTCTAAGCACCTGCATTATTGCACGTGCTTATCCATTAAACTTTCCCCAACGGCACTTCGAGGCAAGGACCGCTGCAGACCATACTGCCGCGGTCCTTCTTTTGGAACGGATTGAAGCCGAATAAATGAGCATGGCCTCCTTCCACATGAATAATTCATTCCATCCCGACAAAAGTTAGGAAAAATGATGGAGGAAACCTGTATGAAAAAAGCATTGGCAGCAGCCATTATTTGTATCGGTGTGGTCATGTTCGCCCCTGAGGCAGCGTCTGCCGACGGGAATCCGGCAAGTCTTGAATGGCAGGGACCGTTCACGTTTTCTTTAGTCCATAATGCGGAGCGGAACGTCCCGGAATACGCCAAGTGGGGAAACCTGGCTATGAGGGAAGCCAGCAAGAAGGGCTATCAAATTTTAGATTACAAATATGTAGGTAAACAAAAAATCAACCCCACGGTTACCGAGCAAACCTTCAAATTCTGGGTTAAGAAAGCCGGTAAGCCGATGGGGCTGTATGTGTCGCTGCGGTATGAGACCGCTACGGAAAGAGTATTGAATATCGATTATCGGGAGACCGCCCGTTAGGCCTAGGCTTGATGCTCTTTGTCCGAGGACAAGCCCACATAAGCATCGCGTCCCGCTCCCAGGCCTAAGATGAGCAGAAGCAAGACGGTTGCCAGAAGCAGAAGCAGCGGAACGGTCCAGTTAAGCGTATAATCATGAATCCAGCCCATGAGCATGGGGCCGACGGCTGCCAGCAAATAACCGATACACTGGGCCATACCGGACAACCGGGAGGTTTGCCGGGGATTATTCGTCCGCAAAGCTATAAACACAAGTGCTAGACTGATATATGCCCCGCCGCCCAGGCCGATGAAGGCTACCCAAAGCGGCAGCAGAGACGCCCCTCCGGCAAACAGGCCGAGGTAGCCGATCGCGGAAAAGCAGAAAGTAAGGACGACGAAGCTGCGTTGACTGGGTCGGCGTCCGGCCAACAACGGCATAAGGAAAGAAGTCGGCAGGCTGCAGAGCTGCATCAGGGAAAGCATCCAGCCTGCAGCGGTAGCGCTGTAACCGCGGTCCGCCACGATTTCAGGCAGCCATGTTACGGTTACGTAGAAGAGCAGGGATTGCAGCCCCATAAAGAAAGTAACCTGCCAGGCTAAAGCCGATTTCCATAAGGGGCTGTTCTGATCGGCTTTCGCTGTCACTTCCGGCCGATGAGAACGCAGTTGAGGCAGCCATACTATAATAGCCAACACGGTAACCCCTGCCCAGCAGACGAGAGCCCCCCGCCAGCCAAGCCCGAGTCCGACGGCCATCGGGACACTGATTCCGGAGGCCAATGCTGCCCAAAGATTCATGGACATGGTATAAACCCCAGTCATAAGTCCGACATGATTGGCGAAATGCTGCTTGACCAGAGCGGGCAGCAGGACGTTGCATACGGCAATCGCAAGCCCGATCAGCAGCGTTCCTGTAAACAAGGTAAGGGTATTAGGAAGCGACCGCAGCACGGTACCGACAGCGAGCGTAATTAAGCTGGCGAACAATGTATTCTCCGCCCCGAACCGATTAGCGATGGACGGTGCAAGCGGAGAGAGAATGGCAAAGGCGATCAGAGGAAGGGTGGTAAGCATGCCGACCAGCGCACCGGATAAGCCGGTGTCCGCTTGGATCGTTCCGATTAAAGGCCCGACGGCCGTAATGGAAGCGCGCATATTAGCGGCTACCAGAATAACGCCGATGACCAGCAAGGCTCCGGTCAGTTTAATAGGTTTATTCATTACTGCAGGTTTTGTCATGTTTCTCATTGTTGGCTTTCCTTCCTTCCCGGTGGTGAAGACTGGTTTGCAGAGCTTCGATGTAAGAACGCACGGCTTCCTCCGCCGCTTCTGGATCGGAGTTGGCAATCGCCTCAACCATATCATGATGCGCCTCATGATGAGGCTCAATAGTTAGCGTTTCGTCCACGGCGGTGTCGATGGATTGAAGAAGCGCATCCGCCATGTGCTCGTATAAATCGATCAGCAGACCGTTATAGGTAGCCGCCAGTACGGCTTGATGCAGCATCAGATCCGCCTTGATGTAAGCGGCCGTATCGTTGCTTCTGAGCGCAGCATTACGACGCTGCAGACATGCGCGCATCTTGTCGATGTCCTCTTCGGTACGCCTCATGGCGGCCAGCCTGGCCGCTTCCCGTTCGAGGCAATACCGGACCTCAAACGTGTCGGCAACGCTCGATTTGCGCAGCCGGCGCTGAATCGCTGCCCTCAATTCACTGGAGGAGCATACATAAGTGCCGTCCCCGGGCTTCGCCTCCAGCAGCCCTGTATGGATTAAAGCCCGAACCGCCTCGCGAATCGTATTCCGGCTGACTCCCAATTGATTCACGAGCTCCGGCTCCGCGGGAATTCGTGAGCCTACCGGCCATTTCCCGGAACTGATCAGCTCTTCCAGCTGGGCCGCTACCTGCTGGGACAGGGTCAGTCGGGTAGGTTGCTGCAGTTTCAATTTTATGACCTCCTTTTTTCCATAAATGTATAGGTAATCACTCAATTGTCTCGATACGAGCAGTGGTTTTAAGAATGGATGAAACTGGCGAAAATAGGCTTGGATAGATGATGTAAACATTATCCAATCATCCAAACGTAGGATGTTTGATACTTTGACCATTATACGCCTCACTTTTGATGGATGCAAGCCTGAAAATAGGCGCCATTAGAGCGATACGATAAACTTTCCCTTAATCATGCTGCCGATCCGGCCGGATGAAACCGGGTCAATTTTGCATTGAATGGCCATCTTGGTTTGCTGTGCCCCCATGGAAATGTTATCCTTTAAATATTGCCCTTTTCCAAAATTTTTTTAATGAGGTTAGTTTTATGGTTTATTCGGTGCTTCACAAATTGAAGAAAGTTGATCCGGTCATTATTTGTATATTAGGCTGCTTCATGATTCTAAGCACGATGGTCATCTACAGCGCGACCTCCGGCACACGGCTGGACGGACTTCATATCAGCAGCCTGAAGCTGTATTTCCTGCTTATGATCCCGCTGTTTTTGACGGCATTTATCAATTATAAATTTTTGATTCGATACGGTACTTACGGGTTATATGTTATAGGATTGGGTTTGCTTGTCTATGTCCTGCTCAGAGGAGTCAATATTAACAATTCGGTTCGATGGATCAGCATCGGCGGGCAACAGTTCCAGCCTTCCGAGCTTGTCAAGATTTTTATGATTCTGATGCTGGCGAAAATATTTTCCCGCAGACAGGGAGAACAGCTCAGACTGGTCAATGATATCCTTCCGGCCGGCTTGCTGACGGCGGTTCCCGTTCTGCTCATTATGAAGCAGCCGGATTTGGGAACAGCGCTTGTATTCGTTGCGATATTTATCGGAATGCTGTGGATGGCAAACGTGCGCCTCGCCCATATTCTTCTGGGGCTCCTATTGGCCGCACTTGCCGTTGGCCTGCTTGTATGGCTCTATTACAATCAATTTGATTTGTTTGCCAAAATTATTAAGCCCCATCAGCTAAGAAGAATAGAAACCTTCCTGGACCCGTCGACAAATCCCCAGCAAAGCTGGCATGTTCTCAATTCCATAGGTGCAATCAGCGTCGGACATTTGCTTGGCAAAGGTTTTTTACATGGGGATTTCGTCCAAAACGGCTTCATTCCCTATCATTATTCCGATTCCATCTTCGTAGTAATCGGGGAGGAATTCGGCTTCATCGGCTCGGCGGTTTTGCTGCTGCTCTATTTTCTGCTTATTTACCGGATGATCCGGATAGCACTCGGCTGTAAAGACTTGTTCGGCTCCTACATAATCATAGGGATCGTCTCCATGTTTACGCTTCAGGTGTTTGAAAATATTGCGATGCATATCGGACTTCTGCCGCTTACGGGTATATCCCTGCCGTTCGTCAGCTACGGGGGAAGCTCGCTGCTCACCTACATGATAGCCATTGGACTGGTGTTTAACGTCAAAATCCATTCCGAGGAAGCTGTTATTCCCGAATAGCCCTAAGCCGTCAGGCGGATTTAAAGGAGGCAAGCAGGTAAAACCATCATTCGTACGGACATCCGTTCTTGCCGTGAAAGATAGAAACGGTAAACTACGGATGTTTTTTTCTGTATGTCTGACCTTCAGCGGCAGATTTCGAAGGAACTATAAGCGCGATTTTTAAGATTACATTAATGTTTCTATGTTAAGTTAAGGAAACGTAGCAGGGGAGGTATCGTAGTTGAACAGTTCAAGGTTCCGTTGGTCTGAGCCGTTCGTCGTTTTTTCCTTTCTGATGGTGTTAAAAATTAATTTAGCCTGGTTCGTCATTTTTGGCGCGGCGAACGTCATTCCTTTTTTGGTCGTCAGTATTCCGTCCGTCTGGGTTCTCTTCGGCTTGATCGAATGGCTGGCGGTCAAGAGAAAGCTGTTGTTTTATATGCTGGCCAATCTCATAACGACATCCATTTATTTTGCCGCGATCATGTACTATAAATATTACGGGGTTATAGTTAATTATAAAGCGCTTCAGCAAGCCAAGCAGGTTGTTCAGGTTAAAGCGAGCGTCTTTGATCTGATGCATCCGCATTATTTGCTGATTTATCTGGATATCGTTATTTTGCTAGGAGTATTTCTATGGAGCAAAAAATCGCGGACCTGGGGAAAAACGCAGTCCCCCATTGCCCGCAAGGGGATTCCGGTCATCCTCTCCGTCTCCTTGTTAACCTGTCTGATGACGGTCTGGTCCAATCGCGGGATAGCCAATGAATTGAAGCAGGCGGAGCAGATGGGGATATTGAATTATCAGGTCTATACGGTATTTGCCAACATGCGGAAGGAAGAGCCGATTCCGGTCGATTTGGATACGATACGTGAGCTTAAGAACATCGAATGGAAGGAAGACGAAGACCGGGTTTATTGGAAAGCGGCGGAAGATAAACATCTTATCGTCGTTCAGCTGGAATCTTTTCAGAACTTCCTGATCGGCCTTACAGTCAACGGCCAGGAGGTCACTCCGGTATTGAACAGGCTGGTGGAGCAATCCCTGTATTTCCCTAAAGTTTACCAGCAGGTCGGACAAGGGAACACATCGGATTCCGAATATATGTCCAATACGTCATTTTATATTCCAGCAGGAGGAGCGGCCTCGGAGGTGATCGGCCATAAGGAGATTCCATCCCTGCCCAAGCTGCTGAAGGAGAAAGGGTACCGCTCGGCCACCTTCCATACGAATAGCGTCAATTTCTGGAATCGTATGGAGATGTATCCTGCCCTAGGCTTCGATCAATATTATGACCGTGAATTTTTTGGGGATGAGGATCCGATCGCTTTCGCGGCATCCGATGAAGTGCTGTATAACAAGGCGGCAGCCGAAATAGCCGATTTGGTGCGCGAAGGAGACAGACTCTATGCGCAGGTTATATCGATGTCGAACCATCACCCTTTTGAATTGCCGGAAGACAAACATCGGATCGAGATTCCCGACAAATACAAGGAAACGCTTGTCGGCAATTATTTGCAGGCAGCCAGCTATGCGGATTATGCGTTAGGTTTGTTTATCGATCGACTGGAGGAAGAAGCGGTCCGCAGCCAAAGCGTAATCGTTATGTATGGAGACCATATGGGGCTGCCGATCTATTCTCTCGATGGACCCGAAAGGGAATATATGGAGGAGCTCCTCGGCAAACCATATGAATATGTGGACATGTTGAACATCCCGCTGCTGATCTATGCTCCCGAAATCGTTGAACCGGGCGTCGTCGATCATCTGGGGGGACACGTCGACATTATGCCTACGATAGCGAACCTGATGGGAGTATCGCTTAAGGATCACATCCACTTCGGCCAAGACTTGATAAATTATACGAGCAATTTACTTCCCGAGAGATATTATTTGCCATCCGGCTCCTATATTTCCGATGATTTTATTTTCATTCCCGGCGTGGGCGTAGAGGATGGAGAGGTATATCCGCTGGCAGGCTATGAGGAAACTGCCTCCGTACAAGAGAGGGACTATGAACGGGCTCTGCGCCTCCTGGAATTGTCGGACAGTTATTTGCAGCAGCTGCCGGACCGAGACCGGGGAGAACAGGCGGATGAATAGGAAGGTGTACTGCTTAGCCGAAATGTAAAAAAATAGCGGATTTTCATTGAAGCCGGGTACCTTTCACGATATGCTTAAGGAGGTAGATAATATTTTAATGATGGGGGCCCAATATGAAACGCACTTCCAGAATCCTCTTATGGATTCTCTTGCTTTGTCTGGCGTGGGGGACAACGGGCTGCGCCAGCCAGCCGGCTCCCGGACAATCCAATAGCCGTCAATCGCTGAACGATGGTGCCTCGGCTTCTAAGGAACCGTCAGGCACGGAGGCACCGGCGAATACGGCAGCACCGGCACCAACGCCTTCTCCAACTCCGGAGCCGGAAGAGACGGTCACTTCCCTCACCTTCGTGGCGGTAGGGGATGTACTCATTCACAGTTCCTTATACAAAGACGCCTACACGACTGAAGGATATCATTTCGATCCGATGTTCGAACTGGTTGCGCAAACCATCAAGGATGCTGATTTCGCCATGGCCAATCAGGAATCCATGATTGGTGGAGTGGAGATCGGGCTGTCCGACTACCCCAGCTTCAACAGTCCGTTCGAAATCGGAACGACTTTGAAGGAAGTAGGCTTCGATGCGGTGACGATTGCCAATAACCATACGCTGGACCGCGGCGAACAGGCCATTCTCAACGCTATCGGGCATTGGGATGCCATCGGGATGACCTATGTCGGGGCTTATCGTTCCCGGGAAGACCAGGAGACTCTGCGAATCGCCGAGCAGAACGGGATTAAGCTGGCACTTCTTGGTTACACCTATGGAACGAACGGAATTCCCGTACCGGAGGGCAAGGACTACCTGGTTAATCTGATTGACCCGGAAGTGATCGTCCGTGACATTCAGGAAGCCTCCCGGAAGGCGGATGCCGTCGTCGTCAATCTTCATTTCGGCCGCGAATACGAACGGATGCCTAATGAGGAACAGAAGAAGCTGGCCGAACGGCTGGCCCAGGCCGGGGCGGATTTGATCATCGGGCACCATCCCCATGTGCTCCAGCCATGCGAATGGATTGAAAGAGAGGATGGAGGCCGGACCTTCGTCATCTATTCGCTGGGCAATTTCCTTTCCGGGCAGGAAGGGGTGTACAAGGAAATCGGGGGAATTCTTCACGTAACGATTGAGAAGCGCGAAAGAGGAGATCAGCGATCTATATCCATATTGGAGCCGGCTCTGCTGCCCACCTGGACCCATAAGAAAAATTGGCGCCAATATAAAATCATCCCCCTCGATCAGGTTACGGAGCAGCAGCTCCCCGGAGCGGCTGAATATCGTGAAAAGATTCGTCGGCATATGACCCAATGGATGCCCGAACTGACCATTCTTACCTCTACCTCTGATCGGTCCGGATAACGAACCGGGGACAGCTCTCCAAGGAGCTGTCTTTTTTTTGCGTTTTCGGGGCTCCCCGGGAAGTACCCGTCACACGGGCTTGTCATCCTTCCACATGACCACTTTACCCTCGGCCCTCTTGCGGTATTCCAGAGGGCTCACTTTGGCCAGTTCCTTGAATACCCGGCCGAAGTGGGCGATATTCTCGTATCCTACCTGCTCCGCAATTTCTATTATCTTCAGACGGGATTCCCTAAGAAGTTTCTGTGCCTCCTTGATCCTCACGGTATTTACATATTCCACGTAAGTAAATCCAGTCACTTCCTTGAATTTCCGGCTTAAATAATACGGACTGATATAATGCTTCTCCGCAACCGAGCCAAGGGTAATGGCGGACATGTAGTGGTTGTTGATATATTCGACGATCTCATAAATTTTAAGCTGCAGCGGATTAGCCTGCTCGGGGGAAGGCTCCGGCTCCGCCAAGCATTTTCTCCCGGCCAGAATGAGCAGTTGAGCCAGCTTCGCCTGCAGGCTGGTCTTCCATCCCGGCGACTTCGTGTCCTCCTCCTCCAGCATCGAGAACAACAGCTCCTCTACGGCTCTTCGGTCCCCGGAGTTTAATTGAAGCCGTCTGGTCCGGCTCTGGAAAGGCGCAAAGCATACCGGATCGGCAAACGAATTCAGCCAATGTTCGTCAAAATGAAGCAAAATCCTCTCATGATCCGCCACTCCGGTATCAGTCGTCTTGTGAAGCTCATATTTATCTATAAATACGATGCCGCCTTCCTTAAGAGGATGCGTCCGGTCCTTTATAAAATAATCCCGCTCCCCGCGCAGCAAGTAGTAGATTTCATAATACGGATGAAAATGATTATCGGACATGGTGTAGTGGCCGGTTCTGCGAATGTGCTCGATAAAGAAGGATTTCAACAGCCGCTCTTCCTTTCTTGTACTGTTTCAGAATATTATACAATATTTGCGCTTGATATGGACAAAAAATGCAAGGTTTTATCCTCTTTAAGCAATAATTGATTAGATTATAATCTATTCTTGCGCTAGAATTAGGAAAAATTGATTATAAAAGAGGAGAATGTCAGATGACGCTGAAGAGGTATGCGCTCGTGGGAACCGGCGGCCGTGCGGAGTTTTTCTATGGCCCGCTGGCTCAAAAATATCGGGAAACCTCCCGGTTAGTCGCTTTTTGCGATATCAATCAAACGAGGATGAATTACGCTAACCGGCTGCTACAGGACAAGTACGAAAGTGCTCCCGTTCCGACTTACAGAGCCGACGAGTTCGACCGGATGATTGCCGAAACCAAGCCGGATATTGTCATTGTGACCTCTATCGACCGGACTCATCATACTTACATTATTAGGGCCATGGAGCTGGGTTGCGATGTGATTACCGAGAAGCCGATGACCGTTGATGAAGAGAAATGTCAGCAAATCATCGATGCGGTGAAGCGGACAGGCCGCCACTTGCGGGTAACCTTCAATTACCGATATGCCCCGCACAATACGAAAATTCGCGAGCTGATTAAAGACGGTGTCATTGGGGAAGTTTTCTCGGTCCATTTCGAATGGCTGCTCAATACACAGCACGGGGCCGATTATTTCCGCCGTTGGCATCGGGATAAGCGCAATAGCGGGGGGCTGCTGGTTCACAAGTCTACGCATCATTTCGATTTGGTCAACTTCTGGCTGGGCAGCCGGCCGGAAACCGTCTACGCGATGGGAGGACTTCGGTTCTACGGGCGCGAGAATGCAGAAAGCCGCGGGGTGACGCAATTTTATCAAAGAGCTCATGGCAGCGAGGCGGCGCTCAATGATCCGTTCGCTTTGCATATGGAGAACAACAGCCATTTGAAGGCTCTTTATCTGGATGCCGAGCATGAGGATGGCTATCAAAGGGATCAAAGCGTATTCGGGGACGGAATCAGCATTGAGGATACGCTGGGAGTCATGGTGCGCTACAAGAACAAAGCGATCATGACCTACTCTTTAAACGCTTACTTGCCTTGGGAAGGGTTCAATGTTGTGTTTAACGGCAGCAAGGGCCGCTTGGAGGTAAATGTCGTGGAGCGCCCTTATGTCAATTCCGGCGGCAATAAAGCCGATGAAGGCGCCCTCAAGCACAAAACCGTGACCGTTCACCCGATGTTCGATGTCCCGTATCAAGTCGCTATCGAGGAGAAGGAAGGCGGGCATGGAGGCGGTGATCCCATTCTGCTGAACGATCTCTTCGGGAATCCGGAGCCGGATCCGCTTAATCGGGCGGCCTCGCACGTGGATGGAGCCATCTCGATTCTGACCGGCATCGCGGGAAATATTTCGCTGCGTACGGGACAGCCGATAAGCATCGATCATCTGGTCCGTTTCTGATTAATAACGCCATGCCGATTATATTCGGTTGCATCTTGTGAGGCAGATAGCGGCCAAGGGCGGAACGTTAATCCAAGCTGAGGGTAGGCGGAGGAAATAATCATGGCGAGGGGGAGCAAGATTGGACCTTTATTTATCTTTGATTGAAAAGTGGAGCGAAGCGGAAAATAATGCGATTACGGAAAATATTTTGCGAAAGAGCCGCTTTCCGGAGACGGGGGATCAGGCGGGGCAGTGGACGGTATACGGGCAATCCTATACATCGCTGGATGGCGCCAGGCTGTTGATGGTCAAGGGCCCGGAAGGAAAGAAAATGCTTGTCTGGGGAGAAGGGGAGCTCTATAGGCAATTAAGCGGGGAGGAAGGCAGCGGCTACAAGCTGTGCGGGCTGACCCACGAGAACCGGCTTGTTCTGAACCGCCTGCTGCCGTTTACCGCTCCCCGGGCGCTGGGCAAACAGACGGCAACGATTGGTCTGGGAGACCGGCTGGGCCTGGCCTCCCCGGGCCATATCCAGACCGTGCGGGGCCGGGAGATCAAGCCGGTTCTTGCACAGCAGAGCATTCGCGAGCTTAATCTGACCAACCGCGATTATAAGCAGGTGCTCGATGCCGCCAGCTATGCGGTGCTTCAGGAAGGCTACCGGGACGGGTATGGTGCGGACGGCGATCACTTGAAGGTGGAGGCCGATATCGAGATGGCACTCGGCCTTGGATTCACCATGCTGACCCTGGACTGCTCCGACCGGATCGATAATACGATTGACGGTAAATCGGAGGAGGAGATTGACCGCCGATATGCGAAACTTCCGGTGCAGGAAAGAAAGCGGCTGGAAGAGACCTACCTGCAGAAGGAATTCCAGGCGGGCTCTTATGTAATTCATTTTGATCCGCTCCATTTAAAAAAGTATGCGCTCATTTACGGAGAAGCTATCCGCTTCACAATAGACATCTATGAACGGTATATCCGTAATCTCGGCCGGCCGATCGATTTCGAACTGTCTATTGACGAAACGATGACGCCGACCGATCCCGCCGCGCATTATATGGTGGCGAACGAGCTTCACGCGGCCGGGCTGGATTTATACAGTGTGGCTCCCCGCTTCTGCGGAGAATTCCAGAAGGGGATCGATTACATCGGCGATCTGGAACAATTCGAGCGGCAGCTTCAGGTTCATGCGGCCATTGCGGATCATTTCGACTACAAGCTGAGCATTCATTCGGGCAGTGATAAATTCAGCGTTTTTCCGATGATTGCCCGGTATACGGGCGGCCGTTTTCATGTGAAAACAGCGGGAACGAATTGGCTGGAAGCGATGAGAACGGTAGCCAGGGTAAATCCGAAGCTGTACCGGCGAATGCATGAATACGCGATGAAGCATTACCCGGAAGCTTTGGCTTATTATCATGTAACCACCGATTTCGATGCGATTGTTCCGCCGGAGAAGCTGGACGACGGACGTCTGCCGGAGTATATGGAAGATAATAATGCCCGCCAGTTAATTCATATTACCTACGGATTGCTGCTGCAGGCCAAGGATGAACAGGGCCGCAGTCTGTTCAAGGAGGAGCTGTATCAGACGCTGGAACAGCATGAAACGGATTATGAGCAGGCGCTTCGCCATCATATCGGCCGCCATCTGGAGCTGTTAGGCAAGTAGGACATATGCCGTTATGAACGGCGCCGGTGTCCTTTACAATACGCATTTGGCTGATTTTCTTATTGGAATGCTGCACTAGTTATGATTTAAGGAGGCATGGATATGATCAGCGAACGTGAAACGTTGAAGGCCGTTGTGCAAGAGGCGGTCCAGCGGCAGAAAGTCACCGACATGCACACCCATTTGTACTCCCCGAATTTTGGCGACATTCTGCTATGGGGAGTAGACGAATTATTGACCTACCATTACTTGGTAGCCGAGGTGATGAGGTGGAGCGACATCCCGATCAGTGATTTCTGGGGGCTCAGCAAGCGGGAGCAGGCCAATCTTATATGGAATAAGCTTTTCGTAGAGCATTCGCCTGTCAGCGAAGCTTGCCGCGGCGTTCTTACCACCCTGCAAGGATTGGGAGCGGATTTGTCGACACGCAATTTGGAGCAGTATCGTGAGCGGATCGGGCAGTCGGACCGGTTCCGCCAGGTGGATGAAGTGATGAGATTGGCCAATGTCGATCATATCGTCATGACGAACGATCCGTTCGATGACCGCGAAAGGGCCGTCTGGCTGGCAGGGACCAAGCCCGATTCCCGTTTTCATGCAGCGCTCAGGATCGATCCGCTGCTGAATGAATTTTCCGCCAGCAAGCATCGTCTTCGAGAGTGGGGATACGCCATCGGGGACGAATGGAATGAGGCGTCTGCCGGGGAGGTCCGCCGGTTCCTGAAGGACTGGATCGGACGGATGGATCCCCTGTATATGGCCGTTTCGCTTCCTCCGGACTTCGCTTATCCGGAGGAGTCCGACCGCGGGCGGATCATTCGCGATTGTATTCTTCCGGTTGCGCGCGAGGCTGGCATTCCGTTTGCCATGATGATCGGCGTCAAGAAGAAGGTCCATCCCGCACTGGGCGATGCCGGAGATTTCGTCGGTCAGGCCGGGATGGAGGCGTTGGAATATTTGCTGTCGCATTATCCCGACAACAAATTTATCGTCACGATGCTGTCACGGGAAAATCAGCATGAGCTGGCTGTTCTGGGGCGTAAGTTCCGCAATTTGATGATTTTCGGCTGCTGGTGGTTTCTTAACAATCCGGTCATTATTAACGAAATGACCCGAATGCGTCTGGAGCTTCTCGGTTTAAGCATCGTACCGCAGCATTCCGATGCCCGGGTCCTCGATCAATTGATTTATAAATGGAAGCATTCGAAGGAGATCATCGCCGAGGTGCTGATTGAGAAGTATGATGATCTCCTCCGGACAGGCTGGAGGATCGATCCGTCCGAAATACGGCGGGATGTAGCGGATCTGTTCCGCAACAATTTCTGGCGCTTTGTCGGAAGGCCTGATCTGGTGGAAGATCCGGAAGAATAAAGCGATATTGCGGTGGAGCGGTTCCTTATGCAGGATTTCCTGCGGGGGCCGCTTTTTTTCTGTTAGACGTGCCATTCCGTTCGCACGGCACCAGCAGAAAATGAAAATAGACGGATTTTCAAGGCTGAGGAAAAAAAGCTGCTGGGACATCGTTCTATCTTCTGATGGTTCATCCCAATGGTTGGCTCTGGAATATGTTTGAATGTGGGAGACAACCATCCATTTTTCTTCATTTGTCTGTCCTTCTCCTAGTACTTGAATATGCTGTAAAGACAAATCTATTACGAGGGAGACCATGGTATGAAAAATCGAGGATCCATCCCCTATTACAACCGCAAAGGCGTCTTTGGCCAGTCTTCCTTCCCGCTTTTTAACGACCGCATTAAAGGAAATATCACGAAGGGGGGGCGGTTAGCCCAACGTCCTGTTATCCGGAAGAGCAATTCGGAGGCCCCACCTGAAGCAGTTGTGGAAGACAGGCAGGACCGGGAAAGAGAAATCGTTCCAAGGAAATCCCCGAATGCGGAAGCGGCCGCCGAGGTTTCCCCGGAGCCGAATGAAACGAATGCTTCTTCATCAAAGGTTGTACAGGAAAGGACAAAATCGACGGCTGTGCCCAGGAAGAGGCAGGGACGGGCCGAACAGAAGCAGCCAGAGGACACAACCGAGTCGCGAACCGTTATCGTTCCGGATCCCAAGAGTGAGGCTCCGCGAAACGGCCGGAGGATCTACGGCAAGAGAAAAGCGGGGAGAAAATTGGAAGTGGAAAGAATGGACAGCTTGTTTAATGAATTGGCCCTGCTCGATGAAGAACCGGAGGATCGGCATAACCGATCGCGAAGCCATTCTGGCAGGCAGCGCTCCGAGTCCACATAACCGCAGTATTTTATAACTTGAAACCAACTATCCATAACAGCAAAAATCCTCAGAAGATCTGGGGATTTTTGCTGTTTTTTGTCGTGTAGAAGGATGGAACGGGATACAGAAATTAATAAAAGCAGGGCAAGATGGGAATATTTAGATTGAACTGGTGCTTCATTGCATGGGCAATGAAATTTTTGTCAAAACTACTGGCCTTCTTCGGGGGGGGACTCATGATTCTTAACAATGATTCATTAAGGCAGAAAGCTCGAGAGCTGGCACTGAAGCACGATACTCGTGCGGCGATGCGTCCAGCTGCGCGGTTATGGAAAAATTTTAATGCGGACGTGGACAGCCTGCGTTCGTTCGTGCGGTCTTTGCAGAATAAGGATACAAATTGTTCGCAGCCTGCGGAAGAATGGCTGTTGGATAATGCGGAATTTATAGAAGAGCAGGAATTAACGGTTCGTGAAGAATTATCCTCCTACGCTTTGCGCCGTCTGCCTTGTCTGCGCAAGAGCGGCGAGCTGCGGATTCAATCGGTCTGTGCGGATTATTTGGAGCATGTGGACGGCATCGCTGATCCGGAAACACTCGCTAACTACATCCGGGCCTATCAGGAGGTCTCGGTCCTGACCATTGCGGAAGCATGGGCCATTCCGCTTATTCTGCGAGTCTCTCTGATGACACGGCTGGCCAAAGAAATGGAGCTTGTTCGCGAACGAAGAGAGGTCTGCGCCCAAGTTCAGCATTTTCTCAAGAAAATAGAACCGGCAAGGCTGGATCCGGAAGTTCTCCGTACAGCGCTGGATGAAGCGGGACAGGATATTCCCTTGTCCGGCCCGTGGATCGTTCATATGGTAAGCCATCTCAGGGAGTGGGCCGACGATGCCTCCATGGTGCGAGAGTGGCTGTTATGCAAGCTCGAGAACGGTCCGGAAAGCTTGGATCGTCTGGTTACTTATGAGCATCAGCTTCAGGCAGGGTTTCAAGCGACAGCCGGTCATCTGATCGGGAGCTTCCGCAGGGTGGAGCGATGGGACTGGAGAGAGACCTTCGAGAAAATTTGCCTCGTAGAGCAAACTCTCCGGGAAGACGCTACCGGCGTCTATCCCCGTCTGGATGAATCCAGCAGAGACACGATACGCAAACGGGTGGAAGAGATCGCCCGCGGGCTGCGGGTGCCGGAGAACCTGGTTGCCAGGCAGGCTGTAGAGCTGGCCGAAGCCGCTTACGCCGAAGCGAAATCCGGTCAAGTGACTCGGGACGGGCCGAATTCTCCGGCAGATGCCGGCAAAGCTACCGAAGCTATCGAAGCGTGCAGCGAATCGCGGGAGGTAGAGGGAGCTTCGGAGGGAACCGTAACCGGGGCGGACCACAGCGCCTCCCGACCTGTACCGGAGCTGCCGAGACAGACCTTCCTCGCTTATTACTTGTTGGAGAATGAAGGAATTAAGAAGCTGCGTCAGGCGCTCAAAATGTGCAGTGAATCTCGTTTGCGGATGAGGCCGCAGGGGATGACTCGCCGGGGAACCGGCTCTTATTTTTCTCTGCTGTCTGCCTCTTTCTTCATCGTCCTACTAGGTTTCACCCTATGGATGGGGGCGGGTTATGATTTACGGCCCGTCCACTGGATAGTCGTTGCCCTCTTGCTGGTTCTGCCGGCCAGCGAATGGGCCGTAACCGCGGCGCACTGGCTGATTGAACGCTTGACGCGCCCGCGCCCTTTGCTGAGATATGATTTTTCGGCGGGAATCGCCGAGGAAGCGGCGACGATGGTCGTCATTCCCGTCATCTGGTCCACGGCCGAGGAGGTGCGGGAGCTGGCGGACCGCTTGGAGCTTCACTATTTGGCTAACCGCGATCCCCACATCCACTTCGCTCTTCTGGGTGATTTTACGGATGCCGAGACGGAGAGCACGCCACAGGATCAAATCATCCTGGAAAGCGCCAAGGGCCATATTGAAAGACTGAACCGTCTGTATTCCCGGGAGGGAGGGACGACCTTCCATCTCTATCAGAGAAGAAGACAATGGAACGCCTCCGAAGGAGTTTGGATGGGATGGGAAAGAAAGCGCGGCAAGCTGGTCGAATTCGTAGAGTACCTGCAGGGAAGCCGGGACACGAGCTATCAGTACACCATCGGAGATGACTCCGTGCTGCAGCGAATTCGTTACATTATTACACTGGATACGGATACGCAGCTTCCGCTCGGGTCGGCCCAGCGAATGATCGGCACGATCCATCTGCCCTATAACCGTCCCCGACTTAACGAGAGCAAGTCCCGGGTAATTGAAGGGTACGGTGTTCTTCAGCCGCGGATCGGAACCAGTCTGGAGGCGGCCATGCGTTCCCGCTTGGCCGGTCTATGGTCGGGGAACCCCGGCATCGATCCGTATTCCTTCGCCGCATCGGACCCTTACCAGGATGGATTGGGGCAAGGAATTTTTACGGGAAAAGGCATCTTCGACGTCCAGGCGTTCCATCAGGTATTGTGCGAACGAATTCCGGACAACCATGTGCTCAGTCATGATTTGCTGGAGGGCGGGTTTCTGCGTGCGGGCCTGCTCTCGGATATTGAATTGGTGGATGATTATCCCTCCACCTTCCGCTCGTACCAAATGCGGCTGCACCGCTGGGTGCGGGGAGACTGGCAGTTGGTCTGCTGGTTGTTTCCCCGTATATGTGACCGGCGGGGCACGCTCAAGCCCATCGATTTATCCGCTTTGACCCGATGGCAGATGATCGATAATTTGCGGAGAAGCTTGATGCCTCCGGTTCTTTTTCTTATCCTGCTGCTGGGTCTGACCATTCTCCCCGGATCGCCCGTCCGTTGGCTGGCCGTCGTATTCCTTACCTTCATGCTGCCGGTCATACGTCAACTGGCAGCCTTGGGAAGAGGGCTGCGGATCAGAGGCCTGCTGGCATCCATCGGCCAAGCTTTGCTGGCGATTGGAACGCTGCCCTACCAAGCGGTAATAATGGCTGATGCCGCGGGAAGAAGTCTCTACCGGCTGTATATTTCCAAGAAGCATCTATTGGAATGGGTCAGCTCTGCGGAAATCGAACGGCGCAGCTCTGGAAAAGACGGCGCCCCTGTATTGGGGATGGGCCGGGGATTGGCTTGCACCGCACTTTTTGCCGTGGTTTCGCTCTTTGCGCCGGGCTACGGGCCGGCTATCGGGCTTATTTTGTCGCTTATATGGGCGTTGGCTCCGCTGGGCATTCGCTGGCTGGACGAGCGTCCGTCCCGTTCGGCCGTTTCCTTCACCCGTGAGGAAGAACAGCATTTGCGAACCTTGGCCAAGCAAATCTGGATGTATTTCGAAGACTTCGCCGGGGAACGGGATCATTGGCTGCCGCCGGACAACGTGCAGTTGGATCCGCCGAACGGAGTTGCTCATCGCACCTCCCCGACGAATATCGGTTTTCTGTTAACCTGTACGTTAGCGGCAAGGGATTTCGGGTTTATCGACACCCGCGGAATGATGGAAAGAATAGGGAGGACCTTGGGGACGCTCGAGCGGATGGATAAATGGAACGGTCATTTGTACAACTGGTACGATACCGTTACGCTGGCTCCCCTGCCTCCGTTATATGTATCGACTGTCGATTCCGGTAATTTTGTCGCCAGTCTGATGACGGTGAAGGAAGGCTTGGCGGAGTGGCTGCGGACAGACTTCGGGCTGCAGGGCTTCTCCGGTAAGGAGCAGGTCGACAGGGGCCGTTATTCAAAACGGGAGAACGATAGAAGACAGAACACGGAGGCAGGTATCGGCAAGCCCACTCTTTCCGTCCATGAAGAATTTGCCGTGGAGTGGGAGCCGACGGAGAGAAGTGAGGTCGATGAGCCCGGGCTTCCAATAGGGGAAGGCCCCTTCGCTCCTTCGGAGGATGATGAAGGTTCCGGGGAATCTGCTGCGGAGGCGGCCGACCGGGAGCAGTGGCTCGCATACGGTCACCAGCTCCTGGCCCGGCTGGAAACATTAATCGAGGAGACGGATTTCCGGCCTCTGTACGATCATCGGGCCAAGCTGTTCTCGCTCGGCTATCATGTGGCCGCGGGAGAGCGGGAAGGGATTCTCTATGATTTGCTTGCCTCCGAAGCGAGACAGGCCAGCTTTGTCGCGATTGCCCTCGGCCAGATTTCCGTATCTCACTGGTTCGCGCTTGGACGGACCATGACGAAGATCGGCAATGAAGCGGCATTGATCTCCTGGTCGGGGACCATGTTTGAATATATGATGCCGTGGCTGATCATGCGAACCTATCCGAACACTATATGGGAACGCACGTACCGCAGTGTCGTCCGTAAACAAATACAATATGCTCACAGCCGGGGGGTGCCGTTCGGAATTTCCGAATCCGGATACTACGCGTTCGATTATGACCTTAACTATCAATATCGGGCGTTCGGTGTTCCCGGTCTCGGATTCAAGCGGGGACTTGAACAGGATTTGGTGCTTGCCCCGTACGCGACGATTATGGCACTGCCCTACGCCCGGGATCAGGGGCTTGAGGATCTGCGAAGGATGGAGAAGCTAGGTGCCCGGGGCAAATATGGGTACTATGAAGCGATCGATTTTACACAGGAAAGGATGCCCAAGGATCAGGAATATCAGATCGTCCGCAGCTTTATGGCGCATCATCAGGGAATGAGTCTGCTCACCCTGGGAAATTTGCTGCTTCCGCATAAAATGTATGACCGTTTCCACAGCGACAAGCGGGTGCGGGCAGCGGAATTGCTGCTGCAGGAACGGGCAGCGGCGCGACCAAAAGTTATTGAGAGACTGGTCATGGAACGAGTGCCCCGCCCGGCCGCCAAGCTCGAGGGTGTCCCTGCGACGCGGGAATTCTCCTCTCCGGATACGCCTTCTCCGGAAGTCTGTGTATTGTCCAATGGGACCTTCACGACCGTTCTGACCAACAGCGGCAGCGGGTTCAGCAGATACGAGGGAATAGCGGTCTCCCGCTGGCGTGAGGACCCTGTTGCCGATGACTGGGGAAGCTATATCTATATTCGCGATGTCGCCGAGGATGCCGTCTGGTCGGCGACACATCAGCCTTGCCTAGTGCCGGTCAAGGAGCAGTTGACTCAATTTATGCTGGAGAAGGCCGTGTATACCCGCGAGAATAAGGAGCTCGCCACCCATCTCGAGGTCTGTGTCTCTCCGGAGGCTAATGCGGAAGTCCGCAGACTTACCCTCACTAATCGGGGGAAGGAAATCCGGACGGTTGAAGTAACGACTTTCCTGGAGGCTGTCCTTGCTCCGCCCGATGCGGACGATGCGCATCCGGCCTTCAGCAAGCTATTTGTGAAGACGGAATACTGTCCGGATGCCCAGTGCCTGCTTGCCCAACGAAGGCCGCGGGACGGGGGCGAGCAGGCTCTGTGGGCCGCTCACGCCCTAATTGCTTCCGAACATGGGCCCGTGGAGTACGAGTCGGACCGTGCGGCTTTCATCGGTCGCGGGCATACTTTGGCCGATCCGCAAGGTCTTCGCTCCAGGCTTGGCGGTACCTTGGGGGCGGTCGCCGATCCTGCCTTCATCATGCGGAGGCAGTTGACGCTGAAGCCGGGAGAGCGGGTCCAATTGTTTGCCGTAACGGGAGTGGCAGACTCTCGGGAAGAAGTGATTGAAATGATGAAGCGGTTCGGCAGCGGCCACCAAGTCGAGCGCAGCTTCCAGATGGCCTGGACACGCAGTCAGATTGAACTTAGGCATCTGCATCTGAAAGCGGCGGATGCGGCTCTGTTCCAACAGCTTGCCGGCCGGGCTCTGTATGCCCACACGCTTGCCGAGGAGCAATCCCGGAGGATTGCGGACAATGTCCGGGGCCAGTCCGGCTTGTGGTCCCACGGAATTTCCGGAGACCGGCCGATCGTGCTGGTCCGCATTGACGATACGGCTAACCTGGCCTTCGTTACGAAGCTGCTTGTCGGCCATGAATACTTGCGCCGTTTGGGGATGCCGCTCGATCTGGTTGTTCTGAACGAATCCCAGGGCGGTTATCAGCAGGATCTGCAGGAAGCGATCCGGCGTATAGCGGAGCAAGGAGCGGTCCGCTTCGGCAATGACCGCGGGGGCATCTTCCTGGTAGCGGCCAATCAGCTTTCGGAAGAGGACAAGACGCTGCTCCTGGCTACGGCGAGAGTGCTTCTCCGTGCAGGGGGGCCGAGCCTCAAGGCACAGCTTAAGCCGGCTCGCGGAAGCGGCCAACAGGAATGGTCGGCTTCTCCGGTGCCGGCGAAAGAATCTTGGCAGCAGCGGAATCCTTCGATTACGACGACGCGGGATCAACCTTCTGCCGAAGCCGCCGAGCCGCTCACATTGTTTAACGGGTGGGGGGGCTTCAGTCCGGACGGCCGGGAGTACCGGATCGTCATCAAAAATGGAAACCACTTGCCGGCCCCTTGGGTGAACGTGATCGCCAACCCTCGATTCGGTACGGTTCTGTCCGAATTGTATACGGGCTATACCTGGTGGCGTAACAGCCGGGAATGCAAGCTGACCCCATGGTCCAACGATCCGGTTGTCGACCGGCCCGGGGAAATTTGCTATCTGCGCGATGAAGAAAGCGGCCAATTCTGGCAAATCCCGCATGGCCGGACGGAGGCGGGAAGCTCCCATACGGTGACGCACGGCAGGGGATTTACCCGCTACAACCAGGAAAGCCACGGGCTGTCTCAGGAGATGACGGTATTCGTACCGCTTAACGATCCCGTGAAAGTCATCCGCTTAAGCCTGACGAATCGGACGGAGGAGAAGCGCCGTCTGTCGGTAACGTACTATGCGGACTGGGTGCTTGGGGTGCGCCGCGAAGCAACGTCTCCTTTCATCGTGACGGAGTGGGACGAGCGCGCCTCCATGCTGTATGCCCGCAACACTTATCAAGAATCGTTCCGCGAGGCGACCGCTTTCCTGACCGTTCTGACGGATTCCGATGATTTAACCGGAACGGGGGATAAGGAGATGCCGGCAAGCGCCCGTAAGGAATTGTCATGGACAGCGGACCGCGAGGAATTTATCGGGCGCAACGGTACACCGGCGCGGCCGGCCGCGATGGGCCGAAGCAGATTATCCGGCCGGACGGGACCGGTGTATGACAGCTGCGGGGCCGTACAAGCCAAGCTGTCCGTTGAGCCGGGCGAGCAGGTGACGGTCTATACGCTGCTGGGCTGCGAGGATTCTCGGGAATCCGCCATGGAGCTGGTCCGGAAGTATAAGCAAGCAAGTCAATGCGAGAAGGCATTCGGCCAGGTCGCAGCCTTCTGGGATCGGGTTCTGGAGCAGGTTCAGATCTCTACCCCCAGTCCGGAAATGGATCTGATGATGAACGGCTGGCTGCTCTACCAATCCTTGTCCTGCCGCATGTGGGCACGCACGGCCTTCTATCAGGCTGGCGGCGCCTACGGCTTCCGGGACCAGCTGCAGGATTCCCTGTCCTTGCTGCACAGCCTGCCCCATCTGACCCGCTCGCAAATTATTCTGCATGCCTCCCATCAATATATAGAAGGGGATGTGCAGCATTGGTGGCACGAGGAGACACATAAAGGGATCCGGACGCGATTCTCCGATGACCTGTTATGGCTCCCCTATGCGGTTACGAGGTACCTGGAGCATACCGGGGATGAGAGCATCCTGGAAGAGACTGCGCCCTATCTGCATAGTGATCCGCTGGGAGAAGGCGAGCTGGAACGGTATGAGCCGACTGTCGTCTCGGAAGAGAGCGGGACCATCTATGAGCACTGCCTGCGCGCCATTGACCGCTCCCTGAGCTTCGGAGAGCACGGGCTTCCGCTCATCGGAATAGGGGACTGGAACGACGGGCTAAGCCGCGTAGGGGATGCCGGAAGGGGAGAAAGCGTCTGGCTGGGCTGGTTTATATGCTATATTTTGGACCGGTTCGCCGACCTGTGCGCCCGCCGGGGAGAGCCGGACAGGGCGGAGCGTTACCGGCAAGTCCGCGGTGAACTGGCCGCATCCCTCAACGAGCATGCCTGGGACGGTCAATGGTACCGGAGAGCCTTCACGGATGACGGGCAGTGGCTGGGCTCGCTCCATAACAACGAGTGCCGGATAGACGCCATTGCCCAATCCTGGTCGGTTATTTCGGAAGCGGGCGAGCCCGACAAGGCGCATCGCGCCATGGAGTCGTTCGACCGGAATTTGGTGGACCGCAGCCTGTCCGTTGTCCGGCTGCTCACCCCGCCGTTCGACCACACCGATCCGTCTCCCGGGTATATTCAAGGCTATCCGCCGGGGATTCGCGAGAACGGGGCGCAGTACACGCACGGCGTTCTCTGGGGGATTCTGGCCTGGTGCCGGCTTGGCAACGGGGACAAAGCATTCGAGCTGTTCCATATGCTGAACCCGATCACCCATACCCGGACGCCCGGAGAGGTGCGGCGCTATGTCGGCGAGCCTTACGTGATGGCGGCAGACGTCTACACGACGGACCCGCATAAGGGGCATGCCGGATGGACCTGGTATACGGGTGCCGCCGGCTGGATGTATCAGGTCGGCCTCGAGGGCATTCTCGGGCTGCAGCGGCGCGGCGCACGTCTGTATATCCGGCCCTGCATTCCGTCAGACTGGCCGGAGGTCACCATCCGTTATCGCTATGGAGATGCCTCATACCGGATCACGATCCGCAATCCGGAGCGCAAGTGCAACGGTGCGGCGGTCTTTGAGGTGGACGGCCGGAAGATCCCCTTAACCGAATTCGGGGAGGAAGGTCCTTTCGTCGATTTGAGTGATGACGGCAAGGATCACGAAGTCGTCCTAACCCTGTAGAACGAATACAGCAATTGAAGATGTGTTGGCTTTAATTTAACACGAACGGGCGCGGGTGACGTTCAGGGCCGTTCCATCAGCGGGCAACCGTTGGCGGAGCGGCCCTTTTTCAATTCAGGGGGGTTCCCCGCAAAGTACCATGAATAGGCTTAGAAGGTTATGCGTCACTTTGTGGGGGATTTAACAGGGCTCCCCAAAGTGTAATGTATAAACCTTTATCGAAGTAAAGCAAGAGGAACTATCGTATTTAGAGGAAGGTTTAGACGCCGTTAATGCAGGCAAGAATTCCTGCGATAATACATCCATTTAGAAGCGGTTCAGACACCTATGGAGAAAAGCCTGCGAAAATACATTAATTTCGGTCTCCAATCACCCGATCCCCCCCTGGAATTAGAAAAAAGATGTATTTTTTCAGGCATTGCTGCGGACTACGGGCAAAATGGCCAAAAGCATGCACAATTGCAGGCTTTCTGTCCGCCGCTGCGTTTCCGCTGCGTTAACATGGCGTCAACATATATTTTTACCGGCATAAAACCTAACTTTAGATTGATTTCTGCTGGAAGGAGGGAGACACCTGTGCTCTCCATTGCAAAATGGGTGAAGTGACGGGAAGCGAGCCAATTCTCGAAATTGGATTGTCCTTCGTTGTATGTCTTTCGAAACTTTTACAGTGGATTAATATCCCTATAACATAAGCTTGAAAATCGCGTGAGATAATGAGAAAAAAGGCTGAATGGAGGAGTAATTTATGGGGACCATCCAAGTTGACCGATTAGTCAGGCTGCTGATCGTCGCCCTGTCGTTCCTGACTCTGCTCATTACGCTGTACACAATGACTCATCCGGAGCCGTCTGCCAACCGAAACGAACACTCCAAGATCATACGAGAGAAGGTGGTCTGATTGCAGCATTGGATTGGGAAAATAAGGGAAAACGAAATTCGTTTACTGTACTTTATTAACGGGAAAATGAGATCCCGATGGATGGATAGAACCATGTCCGCCATTACTCATCTGGGAGGGGCTATGTTTACGGTCGCCCTGCTGATGGCTCTGCCGTTGGCCTTCCCGTTCGGATGGGACGGAATCGTCTCCTTGACGGCGAGCCATCTGGCGGTGCAGGCAGCCAAAAGATCCTTCGGCCGGACAAGGCCATACGTTACGCTTCCCCACCTGCAGGCTCCGGCCAAGCTTCTCTCGGACCATTCCTTCCCATCCGGCCATACGACAGCCATCTTCTCGGCCGCCACTTCCATCAGCCTGGCTGTTCCTTCGATTGCTCCGGCTATGTATCTAGCCGCGTTTGCCGTAGGCTGGTCCAGAATATATCTCGGACATCACTATCCTTCGGATGTCGTCTTCGGTGCGGTGACCGGCACCGGATTTGCCGTGGCTGCCCGTTATGCTTTCCAGCATTTATTCGGATAGCGCGGATGAACGGGCTTCTCTGTTTTCTTAATTTTTACTGCAAGAGACGTCCAGAAAAAGGAGATTCACTCCAACGCTTGTGAACAATCCGCAGGAATGATTGCGGCCGGCAGCGAATAAAAATAGAGTGGCATTTCATTCCCCGGATATTCCGGAGAGGAGGGCGGGGGTTGGAGACTTTTGGCAGGGGCTGTTTGTATATTATTATTGGCATCGTTCTATTGCTTTTGTTGGCGTTTCTGATAGGGGGCAGCATTACGATTCCGTGGTTTATTGCCATTCCGCTGATTGTTCTGGCATTCTGGGCTGCCGGCAGGAGAAGCGGAAAGTGACGTCGAACACTGTCGGCCGCCGAATGCTGTCGTTGAAAAATTCCGCCTTTTCCATAGCATTTGAAGGCTTGCTGCACCCCTTAATGTCAGCGCTTATCGTCTCGGGGAGGGGACTTTCGGGAGCCGGGAGACAGCGGCGAGTTGGTTTCCCGGTCCATTCGTTCCCGGTATTCACTGGGGGAAATCCCCAATCTGGAGCGAAATACACGGTGGAAATAGGAGTAGCTCTGGAAGCCGCAAAATTCCGCAATCTGCTCAAGCGTCATGGAGCTGTATTCCATCCTTTCCCTGGCAATGGAGAGCCGGACCTCTATTGCGTAGTCGATGATCGATTTGCCGTGAGTTTCTTTGAACAAATGGCTGGCCCGGGACGGGCTGATCCCTACCGATTCGGCGACTTGCTTCAACGTTATCGGCTCTGTCGCATGCTGCTCGACATATTCTTTCAGCCGGTAAGGGATGGAAGACAGAGAAGATTTCTTCGGTGATTGTCTGGTTTCATCCAGCAGCCGGTCGATGGTCAGGCACAGAATTTGGCTGTAGCAGGTCAAGATTTCCTCGCTTTGGTCGTTAACTCTTCTTTTCTCTTGTACGATCTGTCTCCAAATCGCTAACAGCCGCTCATCGGGTACTATATTTACTTTCGTAGGGCGATCACGAATCCTCCACCATTGATCGAACCATTCCCCGACGACCATCAAATAATAGTCCGAGCTGTGGATTTTGCTTAATCTCTTCAAAGAGTTCGGATTCTGGTAGCCTACGATCAATTCATAAGGGTCCGAAGGACGCAGAAGAAGCAGGTCTCCGGGCTGGATCCATTCATATTTGTCCCGTACCCATACGAAACAGTTTCCCTGGGTTTGCCATCGTAATAAGTAGCAGTTTAATCCTTTTTTCTCGCTAACGGTATGAGGCTTGTTATGTCTGGAATAGCCTGCCGTGAGCACATGCCTCTCTGCAAAATATGCCGTTCCATGCATTGCAGCAACTCCTTCCAGGTTATTATTATAGCAAGATAGTTCATGATATAGTGAGATCATTCATTCTCATTATAGTTAACCCGGGTTTAGAATGAAAGCAAGGTTCGGGGCAAATCAGTAGATTAAATGGCGTAAAATATTTCATGTAGAGGAGAATGGCCATGGGGCGAATGGGGATCGGCCTGCAGATGTATACTTTGCGGGACGAAACGGCGCGTGATTTTCCAGGCACACTGAGAAAAGTAGCCGCACTCGGCTATGAAGGCGTAGAGTTTGCCGGATATGGAGGAATGACACCGCCACAATTAAAAAACCTATTGGAAGAGCTTCAGTTGAGAGCAATTGGAAGTCATGTTTCCGTCAGCGATTTGAAGGACAGGCTGGAAGAGGTTGTTGAAATGAATGCCGCTATCGGCGCCTCCTATGTTGTATGTCCTTATTTAACCGTGGAGCAGCGTTCCGAGGGAGCCCTTGCGGATACGGTATCCTTATTCCAGAAGGCCAGCCGTGAATTGGCCAAGCACGGGATTCGCTTCGGATACCACAATCACGACTTCGAATTGACCGAGACCGTTGGCGGCGAGAGGCTCTTTGACCGGCTGTTCGGCATGATGAGTAACGAAGAATGCTTTGTCGAAATGGACGTATGCTGGGTGCATCACGGGGGACAGGATCCGCTGGAATATATTCGCAAATATGCGGGAAGAGTACCTCTAATTCACTTGAAGGATATGCGGACTCTGGAGAATGGCAAGGCTCAAACCGTTGAACTGGGCCAAGGAGAAATTGACCTTCCGGCGGTCATATCGGCGGCAGGCTCGGCCGGTGCCGAATGGTTGATCGTGGAACAGGACCATTGTCAGAATCCGCCTCTGGAGAGCATTGAAACCAGTATGCGCTGGCTGAAAACCAATTACTTATAATCAAATGATTGGAGGATTACGATGACGACTAAATATCGGGTAGCTATTATTGGCTGTGGCGGGATTGCCAACGGCAAGCATATGCCAAGTCTCGCCAAGATCGACAAGGTAGAAATGGTGGCGTTTTGCGATATCGATCTGCAGAAAGCGCAGGAGGCCGCTCAGAAATTCGGCACTGCGGATGCGAAAGTTTATGAGGATTATAAGGAGCTGCTGGCCGACGGTTCGATCGACATCGTTCATGTCTGCACACCTAACGATTCCCATGCCGATATTTCCATTGCCGCATTGGAATCCGGAAAGCATGTCATGTGCGAGAAGCCGATGGCCAAGACGGCAGCCGACGCCAGAAGAATGGTGGAAGCAGCCAAAAGGACGGGCAAGAAGCTGACGATCGGATACCAGAACCGTTTCCGCACCGACAGCCAATATTTGCACCAGGTTTGCCGGGACGGCGAGCTGGGTGACATTTACTTTGCCAAGGCTCATGCGATTCGCCGCCGTGCCGTGCCGACGTGGGGAGTCTTCCTGGATGAAGAGAAGCAGGGTGGAGGCCCGCTCATTGATATCGGTACGCATGCTTTGGATTTGACCCTTTGGATGATGAACAATTACAAGCCCAAGGCGGTTCTCGGAACGGCTTTCCATAAGCTGTCGAGCAAAGCGGATGCGGCGAATGCCTGGGGCCCTTGGGATCCTCAGAAGTTTACGGTCGAGGATTCGGCTTTCGGCATGATTACGATGGAGAACGGCGCAACGATCATACTGGAATCCAGCTGGGCGTTGAACATGCGTCAGGTCGGCGAAGCCAAATGTACTCTCTGCGGGACCGAAGGCGGAGCGGACATGTGGGACGGATTGACGATCAACGGCGAGAAGCGGAGCCGGCTTTATGAAAATAAAATTTCGCTGAACAGCGGCGGAGTCGCTTTCTACGAAGGAAAATCGGTCAGTGAAGCCGATCTGGAAGCCAGACTGTGGATTGAGGCCATCGAGAATGATACCGATCCGGTAGTTACACCGGAGCAAGCCTGCGTCGTTTCGGAAATTTTAGAGGCGATCTATGAATCTTCCAAGTCAGGCAAAGCAGTTTACTTCGATAAATGATTTGGAAAATGGGGCTGTCCTTGTTAAAGAGGACGCCCTTTTTCTTACCACATTAGAAAGTTTTGTTCATTAAAGCGTTAAAATGGGACAACTTTCTAATTGGCATAAAAAGCTACCTTTAAAACCGGGTTATTCGTCTTCGAAGAGGCTCCGTTAGGAGCTTTTTTTAAAATATAAGAAAGTATAAGTTTTCATCTATACCTGTTCTTATATTTCATCGGTAAACGCTCCCGTCCTAAGGACGGCGATAGCCGTTTATCCTTGTCCCTGGTTGTCGCAACCATGAATGCACCGATAGAATATCGTGCCGATGCCCGGAATAAGCGCGTATATGCATTTTTATTTAAGCCGTTCTTTACCAAAGCCCGGCAAACCGATCACTCTTACACCTGAGAGGAGCGTCTCTTATCCCTCCGCTTCGCCGGACTCCTTGGAAATGCTGGGCTTGGGCCGGAATTGGGTAGGGGGCATGCCGGACCAGCGGCGAAATTGTCTGGAGAAATGACTAATGGAGCCGAAGCCGAGCCGCGAAGAAATCTCCTCTATCGTCATGTCGCTGTTCACCAGCAGCTGCTTGGCTTTGTTCAGCTTTAACCGGCTTAAATACTGGCGCGGCGGGATACCGTAAACGCGGGTGAAAATTTTGCTGCATTGACTCCGGCTAAGGTGAAGCTCTTCTGCTATATCCGAGATGGAGCCGGAGGCAAATATCATGGAACGCAATTTCTCCTCAATCGCGTGAGCGGTATCCGCTTCCGATTGGGTAGCTTCATTAGGGATAGACGGAGAACTCTGCTGGACGGCGGCGGCACCGGCTGAGGAGAAACGGATAAATTCTCTCACGATCAGCAAGGTATAGGCTTGCAGAGCCATTTGATTATCCGAGGTAAGCTCTATGCGCCCCCCGTCGGGTACAGCTTCCAAAGTGCCGTTAGCGGCAGACTGTCCGTTAACCGGAAGTAAGCTTCGTAACAGCAGCAGCTCCATTTCTTTCATATACAGGGGCAGACTCGAATGCTCCGAATCCTGCTTGGTGATATGTCTATATTTGGAGCCGCTTAACAGCTTGCGTAGCTTGGGGTCATCGATATCAAAATGAAGATTGAAAAAGGAATAAGTTTCTCCGGAGACGTTCTGCATCTGATGCCGGACCCCCGACTGCAGCAGCAGCCAATCGCCCGCATGCAGATCAAGCTTTCTTCCGTTGATCATATGAGTAACGCTTCCGCTCCAACAGTACAGAAGCTCAAAAAGATAATGATGATGGTTAGGGAAAGACCAGCCCGGAGGCTTGACACTGAAGTGGCAGCCGACGATTTGCAGCGTACTGGTTATGTTTGGGAAATGGACGTCGATATTCACCGCAATCCTCCTAACTGACGGAGCGACTATAAGATTTCAACTAAAGTGATTATACCACTGCCGCAGCAAAAATGTGCAAAAATAAGGATGCTTTGCTAATTGTACAAATGTCCCGGGCTTTCTATTATACTGGACAGTGAAAAGTTCTTGTCGAAAAATTCATGGGAATAAAGGTTAAAGGTGCATACAGGAA
>NZ_JBHTIU010000073.1:0-43322 GCF_042677205.1 Paenibacillus residui | reverse complement strand
AAACCGTATACGCACTGGCTTCATTCATTCACTCGTTGTTCAGTTTTCAAAGGGCAATGCTGCTTTTTTCAATGCCGTCGTTCTTTAACAGCGACTCTTTTAATATATCATATACCGCCTATCGAATGCAAGCTTTTTTTTTGAAGTTTTTTTCTTCCAGCTTGCCGACAGCCTGCTCGAGAAGACCAAGCCGTTTGAAGCGGCGAAAATTAATGTATCACAGATCGACAGGGCATGTCAACAGTTTTATTTCATTCTTTTTTGTAATCGTGGATTTATGCGGAGAAACCTTATATTTTGCGTGTTCTTTAACCGCTGTGCCCCTATTCCTTTGTCGCTCAGCCGCCATCGTTATCCAATTTTTTTTATCCTGCTCAGAAGGAATTATTGATCAATCGCGACCTACCCTTTAACATATTTACAGTTTTTTGACCCAACAAATATCGCATGAAACATATGGACATCGCACAACCTAAATATAAATAACTACCTAAGATTAATTACTTCTATACAAAGATAAACGGCTATCGCTGCCCTTTGGACAGGCGCGTTTACCAATGAAATATATACTCCTATTTTAAAAAAGGCTTTCCTGTGATCCGGCCAATCGACATTAAGGAAGCCTAAGCCCAACGTATCGTCAAAACAGCTTATCGGATATATTTAATTTCATATTCTCCCTTCACTTCTCCGACTTCCACTTGAACCTCCTGAATCAGGGCTTTCTTGGCCAGGACTCCAAGCAGCATCGGAATATCGATATCCAGATCCGATAGCTCCGGATGGTCGAGTATTTCAAGAGCGCTCCACGGCTCTTTCCTACTGCTTAGCACGTCGAGCAGCATGGAACAACAGCCTTCCATCTTGGTCACAATGGAAAACTCGCAGGCAAGCATTACGAGTTGAACTCGTTGAATTAGCGTTTCATCGCTCAGAACCAGTTCTTCATATAACTTGTGCACTCCCGCATTATGCTTCTTGACCTGCTCCCAGATGCCGCTATATATATCGCTGTTCTGCTCGATAATGACAATCTTGGCCCAGTGAGTCAATGCCTCCACCAAGCAGCTATAGGCATCCAGCAGCTGATTTTTCACGAAATAATCTTTACTCATCAGGTACCGGGTGAAAAAATTCGAAAATTCAACCAGAAGCATCCGGTCTTTGACTGCTTTGGAAAACTCCATCAGATCATTTTTCCAACCTTCCATTGACATGTCCCGATCCATAATAATCTCTCCCCGGGTAATAAAGAGAATGAGTTCCTTATCCGCCTTTAAACGCCAAACCAGATTTAAGTCACGGAATGAAATCCAGCGTTCTTGTAACCGGGTACCTTCTTTTATATAATGATAGCTAGTGGCAGGATTGACTGCAGGTTGATCGGTCACAATTAATGCTTGGTATGGAAATCCATTGACAAGCGCATCGTTGGGGTATGGATTTTCGTGTAGAATGACGCCGATGATCCCTTCCCGGTCCCTATATTTTCTTATAAGCTCACGCTTTAAAGAGTTCATCAAGGCCTCCTGGATTTTTGAGATTTCTAAATGTATCAAAGGAAAGGCAATATTGTGAAGTAGTAATTTCTACATTCATAGGTGAGTTTCCTGCTTGCGTTGCCATTACATGAATAGAAAGAAGTTGGAAAATGATGATTCTTAAGTCGAGTAAAGTAAATGAGTTCCGATTATGGGGGCTGCTTCTGACCATGTTCGGCCTTGTTCTGATGATCGTCGGGACAGCGGGAATTGTATTTGACTGGGGAATCGCCGGCAAAATTATTGCAGGTATTTTCCTCGTATTGGGCTTAATCAGCATTCTCTGCAGTATGGGGGTCTACTTCTGGGCGGGCATGATGTCTACAAGCGCCGTTGTTATTGAGTGTCCGGAATGCCAGCGAATCACGAAGATGATCGGTAAAACAGACCGCTGCATGTTCTGCAAAACGATTCTTACCTTCGATCCGCAGCATGCTTCACAGGAAGCCGGCAATGATACCTCTCCTCCGGCTCAACAAGTGACAATCCAGAATACGGCCAAAAAGCAGTCCTAACGACGAAGAAGGCTGTCCCTTTATTAGAAGGGACAGCCTTTTTTCCTTATCAATCCGTTAAGGTTGCGCCAGAGTCTCCTTAATAACCTCCCAAATGTCCGGAGTTTCAAATCCTCTGCTCCAGGAAGCAATTCCAGCCAAATTATATTTATTGACGAGTTCGGCACGGCTTCTAATGGATGTAGCGTCTTCGATCCAAATTTTGATTTTCTTGCCGTCCTCCGTATACTCAACATAATTCTGGCCGGTTTTCTCGTCGAAAGCCGGAGTTAGCTGCTTTTCTTTGATCAAATCCTGAATCTTCTCCATCGATACGGCCTTCGAAGACACTTCCGTCTTGCCGTCTTTGATTTCTTCGGTCCAGATTCGGGTATAATAAGGAACACCAAGCACCAGCTTGGAGGGAGGAACCCCATCCTCTTCCATAATGCGGACGATTCCTTTCTCCACCCAAGGCAGCGATGCCACGGAACCGGCTTTCGGGCTGGACGCCCAATGCTCATCGTAGGTCATGACCATCATGTAATCTACAAGAGGACCGATCGCTTCCCGATCCATAAAGAGGGAATAGGTCTCCGAGCCTCCCTTGACCGTCACGTCTATCGATACGACCAGCCCCTGCTCATGCAGGAGAGGAACGGCTTCTCTCACGAATTGAACCATGTTTTCTTTATCTTTCAAATAAACATTCTCAAAATCGATATTGATCCCTTGCAATTGATACATTTTACCGAAAGTGACCAACTGCTTGATCATATTCATCCTTCGGTCATAGGTGGACAAGGCCTCGCTCGTTCTTTTGGGATCAAAGCTGTTCGTAACCAGAGCCCACACCTGATAATTTTGCGAATGGGCCCACTGCACGAAAGAAGCGTCGGCCATATTTTTCAGAAGCCCTTCTTCGTTTTCCAGATGAAACCATTGCGGGCTGATTACATTTAACCCCGGCATGGGGCCAATTTGAGAAGTATCCGGATTGCGGTTGTATACTTGCTGCCAGGTCAGATTGATTTTACCGCCGTCCAGAGGTTTAGGGACAAAGCCCGGTTTTTCCGGTTCGACGGGAATGACCTCCTCCTGCCCCGGCACTACATGTTCTTTTTTCATAAATCCGACCCATCCGTTACTTAATTGCACTTCATACCACTCTTCCAGTGCAGACCAGATCATCACCGATTCTCCCGGATCGAGATCCCGATATTTCGGCGCTTTGATCGTCGGCTCGGAGCGAATGGCCTTGGCTTTCTCCCCGGGTTGGCCGGATACCGTGCCCCATCGGATCGTATCCCCTTCCTTATGAATGGTGACGACACCGGTTTCTTCCGACTCCTTAATCTGCAAGCGATACAAATCAAGCACCGGCTCCATCGGGATTAGAACCGTATCGTCCTGCTGATCGACTGTAAATTTAAGCTCAAACGGCTTCTCGTTGACAACCGCCGTTAATTCGTTCGTTTTTAACCGGACTACTTTATCTTTAGTGGTCAGAATAACGGACTGACTCTCCTTCTCGTAGCGGATATCCGGATCAACGACCTCTTGCATAAAAGACAGGGGAAGCTTGAGACTTTCCTTCTCCCCGCTTGCCGATACCTCATACAGTTTTCCTTTATAATAAATCGGCTTCTCCAATCCTTTCATGGAGGGCTCGACTATGGTTGAATTCGGCCAATACCACTGCCAGTAAAGATATCCTCCTGCAATAACACAACAAACAAATACAAAAAATAAGAACCATTTCAAAACAGGTCTTCTCCGCCGCCGGCGGCGTAAAGGCGGAACCGCCGAAAGCCCATAGGATGCTGGCATAATATGCTCCCTTCCGGTATCAAACACTATCTTATAAATGAATAAAATAAAAAAACGCCCCGGACCGCCTTCCCGGCGTGATCCGACACGTTTCATTATACTATAAAAAATGTTCCTCAGCAGTCCATAAATCAATGAGTGCTGTTATGGGCGTTCTTCTCCATGCATTCCTTGCAAATCCCACTGACCTCTACACGGTGTCCCCGTACTTGAAAACCGGTTTCGTGGGCTGCCTGCTGCTCAATATCGGTAAGGGTAGGATAATGGAAGTCCACAATCACTCCGCATTGCTCGCATTGAGCATGATAGTGGTTGGACATATCCGCATCGAATCGGCTGGAATTATCGCCGAAGGTCAATTCCCGGACAAGTCCGGATTCGATGAATACCTTGAGGTTGTTATAAACCGTCGCCACACTCATACTCGGAAAACGGTCCTCTAGAGCTCTATATATATCGTCGGCAGTCGGATGACAGGTAGAATCAAGCAAATAAGACAGGATCGCATACCGTTGCGGTGTCATCCGGACTCCGGACATTTTCAGTTTATCCAGCGCTTGTTCAAACCTGGTTGTCATTTTATTCACCGCCAATAACTCTCTGTTAGTAATGGAAATACGCTCTTCATTTACAAAAGATATATATTCATTGTACGTGCGAAGTGTGATCTTTGTCAATGTTTCTGCCTCAAAGGCAGACGCCAGAGACTAATAAGAGTAGGTTTAAGGAGACAAAACGGATGCTTCCCGGTGAAGTCGGCACTTGATTTTTGGCATAGGGAGCGATGCATGGAAACAGGGCCGGTTCAAGAATAAAATGATGCAGAGTGCGACGAAATTCGTTGGCGTAATAATCAAGTAAAGCTAGACCGGTATAAGAGGTCATGCGGAAGATAACAGCGTAAAAAATAAACCGGAAAAGAGCTTTCCTCTCTTCCGGCTTTTCCTTGAGCTTATCGAACGATGAGCACCGTTTGCGAATTATTATCCCAGAATACCTTGGCACCCAAGGCCTCACTTACAAAACGGACAGGGACCATGGTGTTATTGTTGATAAGCTGTGCAGGGACGTTAAGTGTATACTCTTGACCGTCAATGTAAGCTGTATCGGAACCGATCTGCAGCTTGATTTCCTTGCTTCCTTTAGTGGCGGTTACCGTCATGGTTTCCTGCTCCCATTCGATGCCTGCCCCCATAGCTTCAAATATAGCTCTCATGGGAACAACCACGTTGCCTGCCAAATTAACGGGCGGCTGCTCGGTAGCCAGTCCTTTGCCGTCAATCGTTACCAATGTCCCTCTTTTAACGATCTCTTGCTTTCCTGTCTCATCGTAGAATTGAACGGCTACGCTGCTTGCATTGGTGTCTTTAATCTGCATTTTGAGATTGTATAGACGATTATCCATAGTAAAGTTGGTATCGGTCTGAATCGACAATTCCTTGCCGTTGCCTGCATAAGGGGTTACTCTGGCACTTATCTTTTGTGATTTCTCCCCATTTTTAACTACGGAAGTCAGTACAATCTTTCCATCTTTAATATAGGTTCCAGTCTCGACCAAATAGGTTTGGTCATCGGTAAGAACAGTAAATTTAACGTCATTAATTTCGTTAACGGCATCCAGCTTTATTTTAAAAATCGAGATGCGGCTGTCCATAACAAAATTATTGGCCCCTCTTACTTCTACAACCTTGCCGTTAGCGTTCGTCCCTGTAGCGACAACGTTAATCATTTGTGATTTTCCCCCGTTTTTAACGGCTATGATACCTTCCAAATGATCTGTATGAGCTACGGTCGTTTCCTTCAAAACTTTGTAAGGCTCTTCAATCGGACCCAAGGCCTCGATGTCGACCTTAGTCAGTTCTTCTCCATGATCCATGGTCAGTTGGAATACTTTCGTGTTTCCCCCCATGATAAACGTGTCTTCTTTTTTGATCTCTATAATTTCACCGAATTGGTTATAACCGGTGACCAGCAGCGAGACAAGTTCGCTGGATTCAACCCGGACGTCTGCGGTTACTTTCATTTTGCCGTCAATGACCTTATGCTCAGATCGCAGAAGCTCGATATTTTGGTCCGAGTTAGCAGACGCCTCCGGGATGGGTTGTATCACCAAACCAATCAGGATCGCAAACGCAACGAACATCCCCCAAATAGAACGCTTACTCTTGATAGACACATTCCTTCGTATCCTCCTCTTTTCCGTATCCATATCCATAGACATTTTGATTAATAAGTTAACGCAAAGTTTTCAGGACTGTAAATAGACAAGAAGGCCCAAGAGGAAGGAATCGATCCCATTATTAGATACGGAATTTATTCCTTTATGAATATATTTGGTAAAAGAAGGGATTACATTATGGGCGAATAGTACTTTATTCACTTTCAGGAATGAGGTATAGGTATTTCTGCGCATGAACATCAGACTATCCCGGATATGGGTTTCATATTCCAGAAGCCACTGGGGTTCGCTGCCAGCACTTGTGACTCTGCGGCTGGCTTCATTTAAATCCACGCACTCGTGTAGAGTGCGACTAAATCTATGTTATAATAGGAACAAACGTTCCTGTTTCAATCCACGCACTCGCGTAGAGTGCGACTATTGGCTAGCCATCGGATACTAAAGGAGGGAAATTTCAATCCACGCACTCGCGTAGAGTGCGACCGAAGATCGGGGCGGTGATTATGTCGTTTACGCCCGATTTCAATCCACGCACTCGCGTAGAGTGCGACTGAGCATCTTTTCACTCGCTATAATGACCCTTTGATTTCAATCCACGCACTCGCGTAGAGTGCGACGATAAAGAAGATCAGCAGCAGAGGCAAAAAATACATGATTTCAATCCACGCACTCATGCAGAGTGCGACGCCAACGGGATACTTCGCGGGGGGTGGGACGACTTAATTTCAATCCACGCACTCATGCAGAGTGCGACAATATCCGCCATTCATCCCTCACCTCCCTCAAATATTTCAATCCACGCACTCATGCAGAGTGCGACTATAGGTATCGGCAGGAAAACTGCAAGGGTCAAAAATATTTCAATCCACGCACTCATGCAGAGTGCGACTTTCAAACAAGGCTACGAAGACGGCAAAGCCGCATGGATTTCAATCCACGCACTCATGCAGAGTGCGACCTTGAATTTCTCCTCTACTTTATACCAACTTTCGTGAATTTCAATCCACGCACTCATGCAGAGTGCGACGAAAAAGATGATTTAATCGAACAAGTAATGGATATTTCAATCCACGCACTCATGCAGAGTGCGACTTTGATTGCGGATTGGTTTGCAGAGGAAACAGGGATATTTCAATCCACGCACTCATGCAGAGTGCGACAGGGATAATCAGTCCTTCAACACTTGGGATTGATCTATTTCAATCCACGCACTCATGCAGAGTGCGACAATTAGACGCGCTAAACGCACTCGTTGAGGAGCAGAATTTCAATCCACGCACTCATGCAGAGTGCGACACCAGTTGTCACATTTGTCGATTCGATTTGATTAATTTCAATCCACGCACTCATGCAGAGTGCGACGACGGTTCAATCTGACGATTTCACCATTCGTACTATTTCAATCCACGCACTCATGCAGAGTGCGACGAAGAAACATGGGGTTTGTATCATACAGACCCCGAATTTCAATCCACGCACTCATGCAGAGTGCGACCAAAAGTATTGCAACAAGCTGTTGAAGTCTTGCGAGATTTCAATCCACGCACTCATGCAGAGTGCGACGACTCAAATTGACGCGATAGATGACCAAACTGAGGCGATTTCAATCCACGCACTCATGCAGAGTGCGACAAGACATGGGTGCCGTTTGTAGATATATTACAAGTGATTTCAATCCACGCACTCATGCAGAGTGCGACGCGCTTGAGTGGATGCGGACAGGCCGGCGCCCAGGATTTCAATCCACGCACTCATGCAGAGTGCGACCCACAGCCGCAAGCTGGTAGATTGGGATGTTTCCATTTCAATCCACGCACTCATGCAGAGTGCGACTATTCCACCCGATATAAATGCCGGAGATTCTAAATTTCAATCCACGCACTCATGCAGAGTGCGACTGTTTCGCCTTAAAAAAGGAGTGTTAACATCCGGGTATTTCAATCCACGCACTCATGCAGAGTGCGACTCGTCAATGATCAGGCAGTTTCAGTTTCAGACAAGATTTCAATCCACGCACTCATGCAGAGTGCGACGTTTACGATAAAATGCGCTACCCCTACCGCGCATATTTCAATCCACGCACTCATGCAGAGTGCGACTGTCATCAGCAAACTCAGTATCGCTGTTGTCCACTTCATTTCAATCCACGCACTCATGCAGAGTGCGACCCGTCACTACCTTGATACCATTAACTGCTGAGTAATTTCAATCCACGCACTCATGCAGAGTGCGACTCTAAAACGCTGTGAACTGTGCACGTATTGTCCTCATATTTCAATCCACGCACTCATGCAGAGTGCGACTCTGCGATAGTGGTTCGTAAAATCGACTGGAGCAAATTTCAATCCACGCACTCATGCAGAGTGCGACACCATAACATTGTCAATTCTACCATAAGGAGGATTTCAATCCACGCACTCATGCAGAGTGCGACGATATTGACGAATGAGTTCTTCTTGGGTAGGTAAGGATTTCAATCCACGCACTCATGCAGAGTGCGACTACTGCGCGATTTAACCGGGCCCTGCGACTATTTAACATTTCAATCCACGCACTCATGCAGAGTGCGACTGGTTTAGATCGGGAAATGGTGGCGCCCTAAAAAATTTCAATCCACGCACTCATGCAGAGTGCGACTATGGGCAGCGTTGTCAATTATACCATAAGGAGGATTTCAATCCACGCACTCATGCAGAGTGCGACGTTAGCGAGACGATCGAATATAACGGGGATGTCTACATTTCAATCCACGCACTCATGCAGAGTGCGACGCCGGGATGACTGGAGCGGAACGCAAGCTCCTACAATTTCAATCCACGCACTCATGCAGAGTGCGACCAACGTAAGGAATGGGCCTAATGGGCAAATGGGGATTTCAATCCACGCACTCATGCAGAGTGCGACAATCGCTCCCGCAGTAGTATTAGCAAGTTGGAAAGTATTTCAATCCACGCACTCATGCAGAGTGCGACGGCGGAAAATCGACATTTTGTATGCAAAAAGGGTTATCTAAACACAAATATATTACTCTTTTAGGATTAAAAACCATTAATTGTAATGCTAATTAATAAAATTCCCGTAATCATCCATTTTACTGGTGCGAATCCCCCAGAGATTTTATGAGAGCTTCACATTCGCACTTAAAGAATAAGCGGACCTTCCACATCGAAAGACTCTTTAGCTCCGACATGATCCACTTTTCGCTTATAGTTGTCACCCAGTTGATAGAAGCGCAAGCTATCTGTCTTTGGATCGATTAATGCTACTAATTCGTATTTTAACTTCCTGAATTGCGTTGAATCTACAATACATTCAAATACAGAGTTTTGTACCCTCTGCCCATAGTCTAAACATTTTTTCGAGACCTGTCTAAGCCTCCTTCTTCCCTCGCTGGTCGTGGTGTTCACATCATAAGTAATGATAACAAGCAACCAATCACCTACTTCTATATGGTTTCATTCAGCGAACTTATTTCCATAAGAAAGGAGGATACTCATCCAAATCTCCTCTAATATATCTTGCTAGCAGCAAGGCTTGGACATGAGGGACAAGTCCCCATGCCAGCTTCTGATTTAAGTAAGGGTGCTGAATGTTCTCCTGCTTTCTCTCTTGCCACGCAGCCAAGACGGTTCTTCTCGTTTCATCGTCCATGATGACCGCACCGTTTTCTTTTCGATGAAATCCTTTATGGGTTATCATTTTCTTATTTATTAATGACAGGACAAAACGATCCGCATACACACTCCTTAACTCCTCCATGATGTCTAAAGCGAGCGAGGCTCTTCCCGGACGATCCCGGTGTAGAAATCCTACGTATGGATCCAACCCGACATTTTCTAATGCGGATTTCAAATCATTCGCAAGCAAGGTATATGCAAAAGATAACAAAGCATTCACATTATCCAGCGGCGGTCGTTTATTTCTGCCTTGAAAGACGAAATGCTCGGTTTGCTGAAGAATAAGATCGTTAAATACGGAGTAATAATTCGCTGCCGCATTCCCTTCCAACCCTCTTAACCGTTCCAAATCCTCAACTTCCCGGACCAATAGCATAGCTTCCGATAACACACTGGAAACCGACTTCAGTTTAGGCACATCGACTCGCAAGGGATGATCTCTTGTCGCGCGCTCTAAAATCCATTTACTGTTGTATATTTTTCCAAGAATGACGTTTCTGGCAGCAATAGCGCTTCTCTTTTCATCATCCGATATGCGGTATTGTTCCTTTCTTAAGACGACATTTCCTCTTGTTTCTCCAGTCATTCTTGCCAAGAAATTTCCATTTCTCGTCATGAAAGTAAACGCAATATTTCTTTTGGCACAGGCCCCCATCAGTGCAGGGCTTGCCCCGGTGTAGCCAAAAGTGCAAATCGCCTCTAAATTATGCAGCGGGACCCGCCTTAGCTTTTCTCCTTCTACGGTTACTACAACATTTTCTCCGTCTAGTGAAAGGTAGGCATCCGGCAGGGTTACGAACAAAGTGTTTAATAACTTTTTCATTCCCTTAACCTCCCTTCAATATAGCTGGCAACGGATCTCTTGTGCATGAGTTCAGGAACACAAATATGCTGAAGCGAACAATTTCGGCAGTGTGGCCCCGTCTTTACTTTAGGTGTATGATTTTTGAGAAAATATTGATGCATTTCAGCAAAATGGCTTTCCACTTCTTGACGATATTCTGCTGTAAGGGGTACTTCAACCCTGTGTTTAATTTCATTGTAAAAAAGAAACCCCATCTCAATCTCGCAAAGCAGCATTTCTTCCAGGCAAATCGCTTGGGCGGTCAATTGCAGAATATCTGAATGATCTTTCTTCGGTTTCCCTCGTTTATATTCAACGGGAAAGGGGAGGAAGAGTCCTTCCTCGCCCGCTAAAGAAATGCCCTTGGGATCCCGAACGAATTCAACAACATCGCAAACTCCGGTTACACCTAGCCTTTTGGAATGTACGGGGAGTCCCCTGACGACCAGCTTGTCTCCTCTTTTTTCACGGATCATCGGTTGATCTGCCCGCTGATGCATATGCTGACCTTCAATAGTTAGTACATTTTCTTCCCATTGTTGTTCTATATGAATGAGTGCCCACTGTCTTCGGCAGAAGATAAAATGCTGGATACCAGAGAGCAGCAAATAATCTTCTTCGTTATAAACCTTCATAAACTTCAACGTCGAGACCTTCCAGCTTATTTGGAATTAAAGTGTCGCTATATCCTTCTTTGAGCACATCGCCTAAAGTACGATGTACCTTGGCAGACGAATATTGGCCTAGCTTGGAGTTATGCTCCCACCAGTACACTTTGTTCACTTCCATACTTCCGTCAGGACGAGCAGAAGAAGTATCATTGGCGAACAAAGTGATCAGCGCCTGCTTAATTTTCTCAGCATCCTCATATGTAAATCCTGTTTTTTCCGCCAGTTGCGGGTTTATGCTGCCGTAGAAAACATAGACCCCATAATCCACCCTGTGCTTCAACCCCATCGTATCGGAGGTTTTCTTATCGGGATCTTTCGTGTTCGTTGTGGAATTAACGCTCTTAGTAATTTGCATCGTGGATATATCGATCGGATCGAGGCTTACTGCCGTATGGATCGATACCGGACCTCTGATGCCAATAGACACCTCCGAGCCACTGAAGGCGAATACTTGTCCGAAACTGCGAACATCCATCCATGACTCACAGGCGATTTTGGAGTACAAAATATTATCCTTCGTCTTCCCCTTGGCATATTTCTGTAATTCTTCGTTACCATCCACACGATCTTTAATACTGCGATAACCGTCATCACGTCTCTCATCTGATTGTACGAGAATCGATTCCCCCATATCTTGCAGGCGATTGCGAATTTTCCGCTTAATGCATACATCCGAAATTTCGCCATGACCATCATAATTTTGACGAGGGCGGTTCCCGTTAAGCGGGTCTCCGTTCGGGTTAGCATTACGAACCGTCAACACTACAGCAAAGTCAATTTTTCGATCCAGAACACTCATTTATATCTCTCCTTTGGCTTCAGTTTGTTCTTTTTCAGCTTCTTTTTCTTTTTTACTTTTATATAAATCATGTCTCTGACTGTAAAAACCTAGCAAATATAAGCCACTCAACGGTTTATCTGTAAAATCCTCCGGCTTCAGCATGGAACCTACCTCATCCAGCAATGAATTAAAATACTTCAGCTTGGCTCCCAATTTCGCTTGATGCGGTTGAAGATTAGACTGGATGATCGTCCAAGTTCTTTGCGGACGCTGGGCGAATGCATTCATATAGCGAATGGCATTGGTTGCTCTTTTTTCATCGGGATCAAGCGAGCTTCTCTCCAGTACATCCGCTATCGCCAGCAGTCTGCCAAATAAATAGTCCCGATTGTCGTTCGTTACATCTAATCCCACTTCAAAGCCCTCCTTCTCGTATGTTTTTCTTACGAGTGCGCAAGTGATACTCAGCGTTTTTTCCCATTCCCAACCTTCCATTGCAACTGGGTTGGAAGCTCTATTGATGGCGCTCCGTACGATGTCCAGCGGAATAGCTCGTTCATCCACAATGGAAGGCAGCATCCTTTCCATTAATCCCTTGACAATCTTGTCACTGGCCTTGGACCCGTAAGCGGCAAATGCGATATCTCTTGTCGCCGGCGCCCCTATAAATTGCAGCAGTTGGTTGTTCTCGTCTTTTTTGTAACGATGCAGCCAATAGCACGATTTATGCCAGGCTTCAATACGCTCAAGAAACAATTCTTTATTCATCTCTCGATAATAAACGATCGCCATCCGTCCCGGCGTGGCTGCTTCGAGAATCATCATATTCACTTCGGGTTGATATTCCAGATCATGCTTGTACCCCGCAATCGCCAGACTTACTTGATTGGCATAAGCTTGATGGGCCCGGTCCCCAACCGTCGCTTGCTCGACTTCATCGTAGATCCCATGAAGAGATGTCGTATCCGCATACGGATCCGGAACCTCATGATTGTCGGTCCCCCATACGAGGAATACTTTGCCGTCGATCGTATACCCTTGCTTCTCTACAAGCCATTTAAGTGCATTATGGGCTTTCTGAGAAACTTCATAGCTGATCGAGGCTGCATCTTTGCTTTGTTTAAAACGGCCGCGAAACGTGAATCCGCTCGTATCATTCGCGGAAATCAATTTCGCCATATCTGCCGCATGTCTGATCCGCGATGCATGTCTTTCTGTAGACGGACGTTCTTCTCCGGAAATGTAGCATAAATCCTTTACTTGCAAGGTACTCTCGTAATATCGAATGAACGATTCATAAACGCTTTTGTCTCGCCATAGTCTTGACTCCGGTTCTCCGATGACATTTACGGCAAAACGGACAAAGGCATCGCTTTGATTCGATGTCACCACCCTATAGATGTCGGGTCTGAACCCATACTGCTCCTCCAGCTCCTTGCTCCACTTTTCGATAAAACGCCCCTTCTCATCCACATACAAAATTTTAGCCTCTACCAGGTCTTTAACCAGTTGTCCTTTGCAAAGATAGGTATACACGCTCTTAACTTTCGGATGGGCATACTCTGAATCGCACCAGGCTTTCAGCTGTTTCAGATAGTCTTCGTGGGGATTGGTCTTCTTGGCGGTACCACCATATTGCAAATAATCCCCGGCAACATACATCAATTTATCGTGCAGCGGATGGGGTACAGGTGCACTCGTTCGACTGCCCGAAGCCTCCGTACAAGGTATAACGGTGCTTGCCTCGTTCTTGTCGACCACCTTCGCAGATACGAAATTTCCATCCTGATCCAATGAAACTTCAATCTGAGCTTGTTGGGTGGTATGGGATACGGGAATAAGGGCAAATTCTTGATCGTTATGCTTCTTCTGAAATTCCCCGATCACTTCCGTGTTATTTTCATAGGTTCGATATAATTGCCGCAGCCAAGTCATTTAATCACCCCTTCTCCGCAAACATCTCTTGATACAATTCATCAACAGACTGCAGATTGGATGAATCAAATGCTTTCGGCAACATTTCGCCAATCGGACGGACTAGCGAACATTCCTCAGGTCGAATAAATTGAATCACGCCCTGCTTCATCACCGGCTGCCACAAGCGCGTTTCCAGCACATGGTGACCCGTTTCATCGGGATAATTTAAGCCGTGCACCATCACGCCAAAGTTGATTTCTCCTTTGTAATTATCGTAGAAACCTTCCCCCTCGCCATAAACACAAGGCTCAACGTAGCCCTGACATTCCCTGGCCCCCAGGAAAATATCCCTTCTCCCGCCAGCAGCGACAGCCCTCTTGGCAATATTATGATGCTTGTGCTCGTTACGATCATATTCCAGATCTTCACGATGAAGGTTAAACTCGAAATGAGCCCTTACCTGATAGCGAACATCGCGTAAATAAGTGTAGTAGGCCAGCGTATTTCCCCCACTATATTCAATGGGACGAATTCCCTTCGATTCGGTCTGAATCGGATTCATGACCCGCACTTCATCCACAAACCAGATAATCGTAGGTTTCCAGTAAATGGATTCTACAATCCCTTTCAAGCTTTGGTAGGTCGGAATTTGATACGTCATTTTCTCCCCGCCAATCTTGGTCAGGGGATCGGTAAACAGCGCATATTTTCCGTAAACTTCAAATTCAATCTGATTCCGCAAAGGAGCACCTCCTGTAAAAGAAAAACTATTACCTAAACCATCCGTAATCGTAGGACCATCTATTTAAATAGAAGGGATTCATATGATTTCAGGCGACCAAACTCCTTCTCCCTTTAAATCAAGCCCCATCTCGTCTGTATATGCCACTTCCTTCAGAGCATAAACATTACCATGCAGCAAAACATCGATATTCTGAGCTTGATCCAATTGCTTGAGTTCATGGGTATAAAGGTTAATGACATATTGTTGGGCTCTCCTTAGTAAAGAAGTAAGCTGCCCGCTATCCAATTCACCATTTAAATCGGCTATGATCTCTTTCGCCTCATCATTGTATGGGACAAGTACCGAAGTGGTAGGTTGATCAATCACCTGAAAATATTTCTCCACAGTAGCGAAAGATTGTTTACTGACGAGCCGCACATTCATCCCGGATTTACGCTGCAGCCCAGAGGAATAATCTTTATTTAAATCCAGCAAGTCAAACGCATTCTGCCTAATATTAGGGATCCAATAATCCAACTCACCTTCAATATCATGATAATAGTACTCAAAGTACTTCTTCATTGCTTCAGGAGATAACAAGTCGTTACCGAATACTTCCGGCCTGCGGGCAAACTCTTCCAAAATACGCGCTGTTTTCTCAGCACCTATTCGAATTTCCTTAAGCTTGGACAATTCTTCGTCCGAAGATTTGATCACATAAACGTTACGAATTTCATCCTTGCCATGCCGATTGCATCTTCCGGCCGCCTGTGCAATCGAATCCAAACCCGCCAACGAACGAATGACACATTGAAAGCTAATATCGACACCCGCTTCAATCAGTTGTGTGCTTATGCAGATGACTCTTTGGCCGTCCGTCTCCAGTTGTCTTTTGACATTTTCCAGCACTTTCTTCCGGTGCGCCGGGCACATGCTCGTGCTAAGATGGAATAGCTTGTAGGAATGCTGTTTCCGTTCGGCTTTATCATTTAATTCTTCGTAGAGCTTGCGCACAGCCGTTTTCGTATTTAAAATGACTAGCAAACTATCTACCTTTTCCATTTCAGTCAGAATAAATTTCTTTATTTCGCTCGCGTTATAGCCTTCTGTAGTCGTTTTGTCAACAATATTAACTCTCTTGAAGCTTTCGCTAACGCGCTTCAGGTCTTGTACCATTTCTGAATTTGTTGGAATTTTCAATTTATTATCCACATAGTCCAGCGCTGGCTGTGTCGCCGTGCATAACACAATGCTTGATCGCCCGAAGCTGCTGAGGAAATTGAGCGCTTCATTAAATAAAGATATACATTTAACAGGAACCGATTGGACTTCGTCAAAAATCAGAACCGAGTTAGCCAGATTGTGTAACCGCCGTACATTTCTGGTCCCTCTGGAGTAAAACACATTCAAAAATTGCACCATCGTTGTGAAAATAATTGGACTTTCCCAATTATCTTTGGCCAGTTTGAGCTTCTTTTTCTTCAGGTCGTATGCTTCATGCCCGCTCCCATCCTCGTGCTCTTCAATGACGTTCGAATGATGCTCAATAATGTTTAGATCATTCTTCAAAATTTTTCTGATCTGCTCAGCGTTCTGCTCAATTATGGTTGTGTAGGGGACGATGTAAATGATTCGATCCTTCCCATATTCGATAGCATGCTTGAGGGCATAACGTAAACTGGCTAATGTCTTGCCGCCCCCCGTTGGAATAGACAGGGTATAAATTCCGGATGGTTTGGATGCGAACTGCTCACATTGATCCGACATCTCACTTCTGAGCCTATGGATGAGGTGTTCCGAATCTTTCCCTTCACGAAAAGAAACGATGGTTTCCATTAAAGCGGTATAGCACTCCCTAAAAAAAGCAGCGCTATCCAAAGAACGCTCTGCCTGCTCTTCATTTTCCTCAAATGTTCGGGTATTGGTTCGATCCGCATCGATCAGGCAGCTAAAAATGTACTTTTGGATAAAAGAGAAGGTAATGGGCTTCAGCTTGTGCTGCTGCCTGTATTTAATGATTGTTTCCGCTTCACGCACAGCCTGGTTAAAATAGCTTTCCAATTCGGCCGGTCCCATCTGTTGCTGGAAAAAAGTCGCTACAGCATGCTCAAATTCTGGAATCTCCTTCTGTTTCACGCGTTCTAAATAAGGCGATGACAAATCAGGGGATATAAAATCTCGTAAGCCGCCATGGTGCGAAAGAATGCACATGCTGATCCACTCTGCTGTCAGTTGTTCAAGAGCGGATCTTGCCCCTGCATGAAATTGTTGATATATAAGTTTCCCGCCTGCAGTAGAATGATCAACGCTCCCCCTCTGTGGCGGATGATTCGGATTCGCTACTGCTTCCTGAATGTAATCTTTAAAGGCTTCGCTATTCTTGCCCAAATCATGTAACAAACCTGCCAACCCTGCTAAATGCTTGACTCCTATCTTTCCGCCAAACCTTTCGCTGAGCTTCGACACCTCTTCTAAATGCGTCTGCACCGTTTGAATAGCCCCGTCACTTTCGCGAATATGCGCAATATAGCCCATGACTCTCCTCCTAATGCTCGCTATCATAAACGTTACAAGTCATGCTTCTATGCGGGGAGCGATTTTATAAATATGGACTTGTGTTGATATTAAGAAAGTTAAAAAGGGTTAGCAAATTGCAATGAATGACAACTTAGTTGACCCCACTCCTTTCATTGCTGATCCTAATAATGCAATTATGAATATAAAGAAAGAAAAACCAACCCCTCCATTTCATAGGATTAATTTCCTATATTTATCATTCGACATATCCAGACAAACTCCTCCATTATACCCACTTTCATTTGTTACAAAATTGTAAACCGTTTCCAATACGAACAAAAACAAAAAAGGAGCCCTGCTATTTGCAGTCTCCTGTAAGTAATTCGAATGGCAAGCAGTTGATACACTCTGTAGAGTGGGACCGTTTGGGATACGCTGGACGCCATGCGCATGATATTTCAATCCACGCACTCGCGTAGAGTGCGACGCTGCTATTCTGCATTGCAACTGATTTGAAATCATATTTCAATCTACGCACTCGCGTAGAGTGCGACTACCGAGATGCGTCTGATCATGCGGGACGATCACGTATTTCAATCCACGCACTCGCGTAGAGTGCGACGAATTAAATCTCGCAATCTATTGTCCGCCGTAATATTTCAATCCACGCACTCGCGTAGAGTGCGACGGACTATGGAAGTACGACGAACAGGTGAGGGAGATTTCAATCCACGCACTCGCGTAGAGTGCGACTTTCCCATAAATCCTCACGTTCTGACCACGAAAATTTCAATCCACGCACTCACGTAGAGTGCGACCTTCGGATTGTCCGGTTCACGTATAACTGCGCCATGATTTCAATCCACGCACTCACGTAGAGTGCGACTGTTAAGGAAGCGGCCAACGAGCGCAAGGAGCAACTATTTCAATCCACGCACTCGTACAGAGTGCGACACGGACGGTGCTTCCGGCTTCGATTTAGTCGCGATTATTTCAATCCACGCACTCGTACAGAGTGCGACACCACACCGTTCACAGAAGCCACCAGAACGATTCTATTTCAATCCACGCACTCGTACAGAGTGCGACGCAAACTTATAGATTACATTCTCTTCTAAACCATATTTCAATCCACGCACTCGTACAGAGTGCGACAGGGTGCTGCCAAATCCAGCATACCATAAGGGCTCAAACAGTTAAAAGTGCGAACCTCTATTTTGTAAGGATCATACTGCCGACAAAACCTGCAAAAATGCCAAAACCCGCGTCGTTACGCCGGTGCGAGTTTCCCGGGGGTTTTCATGTGAGCTATAGGTTCGCACTTTGTTCAAACTAGACCTGATTAACGCATTATTCACTAATATTTTGTAAATATTTCCAAGTAAAGTAACCTATTGAAAATAAAGCCTTCAAACTTTTCTTTCCAAAACCAGATCGCACTCCTGCTTTACCTTCTAAAGTTACGAAGTCAATTAAAGGAGCAATGCCATCAAGGACCTGCAAAAGTGCAGGTCTTCAGAACGATTTTAGCCAAAAACAGCAAAAGACGTGCAGTTGTGCAGGTAAATTCAGCCATTTTACTAATTTTCAGCGTTTTGCGGAAAATCACCTGCACTTTTGCTCGTCATTCCCGAGATTTACCGGAATGACACAAAAAGACATGCACTTTTGCTTGTCTTTGACGTTTCGTCGGTAGCGCATTGGAACATTCCCGCAAAGACATATACTTTCGCTTGTCTTTGCAGCAGCGTCGGTAGAACACGCCTGACGCTCCCATATTAGCCTGCGCTTCTGCTCGTCTTCGCAGCTAGTCCAGTACAGCGCATCAGACGCTCCCTATAAGCATGCACTTTTGCTTGTTTTGAAGCAACACCGCATCGTGCTCTCGTTCGAATTTGCGACGCGAATGGAGAAGCTATTTCCGGCTTACTAATATCGCCGGACTTCTAACCAAGAGGGCGAAAAAGCCTCGAACATCGTAAAGCCCCTGAGGAACCTGTCCACTTGTTTCAGAAGCTCGCCCTCCAATGGCCGCCAACCAACCTCCTGCAGAAATGGCATATCCCAGCCCTCATACTCGGGATCGTATCCGAGGGAAAGCTCGCCTTGTGCAACCTCTGCTAGGAAAGTAATCGTGGAAGCGTAGCCCTGCCATATATGGGGGAAGACTTCGACACCAAGACACTGCAAAGGGCGGACGGATAAGCCCGTCTCTTCCTTGAGCTCACGCACTACCGCTTGTTCCGGGCTTTCCCCGGCTTCTATTCCTCCCCCGGGAAAGCACCAGTAGTACTGAGAAATATAATGGTCGTAATGGCGAGCCATCAGTATTTTGCCCCGGTCGATAATGATTGCCTGAGCCCGTTGTTTTCTTATCAATGGCCGATCCCCCAGTCTAAACCAACTTCATCCCTGCCGCACTGCGGAGTCCACGCTAACCTTTTCTATCCACGGCAGCAATTTAACTCCACAAAGCTACCAGCAAGGAAGGCTTGGAGACGCGAATCCGAATGAGCCTTCTAAGCGGATTCCACGCTGACCTTTTCTATTCCCGGCAGGAGCTTCATTTCTTCGGTAATGGTGATCAGCAAGGAAGGCTTGGAGACGCGAATAAGGATGGACAGCGTCAGCCGCTCATGTTTTTCCGCATTCTCTTCCGATTCCCAATCGTTTTCTTCCATCGAAATCTGACGGATCGTGATTCCTTTTCTCTCCAAATTGGACGAGATATGGGTCAGAGTTCCGTGCTTCTGGTTCGTCACTAGTTTCAGCCAATAGGTTCGCCGGTTCTCGAAATATTTCTTCTCTACAATATTCAGTGTCCACAGGCTAATCAGGACTACCGCCGTAGAAAGAAACGCCGCGTAGTAGAAGCCTGCCCCTACCGATAATCCGATAGCCGCGGCTACCCACAGTGAAGCTGCAGTCGTCAGCCCCGTTATGGAAAAACCGTTGCGGATAATGGTTCCCGCTCCGAGAAAACCGATCCCGGGAATAACCTGTGCGGCCAGACGCGCCGGATCCAAACGAACATTCCCTTCGTCCACAAAAGCAGAAAAACCGTACATGGAGAGGAGCATGAGCAAAGCCGATCCGACACAGACAAGAATATGAGTCCTTAAGCCCGCCGGGTGATTGTTCTTCTCGCGCTCCAGACCAATTAACCCTCCCAGGAGAAGGGCGAGAACGAGGCGGATGGTTAAATCCAGCGGTTCAATATGCCACGGGTCCACAATACCCCCCCTTTCTTCAAAATCACTTGCAATCCGCTTATATTTGTAATGATTCAGCCTTAAGTCGCTAAATTAGCATATGACCATTTAACTGCAACCATACAATCTTCTATCTTTATTGTCAAACCTATGAAGGCAATGTTGATTTAGTGTCTTGATCGGGTCGGGTAAATGATTCGCTCCCGGGCCCCCACAATGAAGACGGATAACGCTCCTTTTCAGCAAAAACAGCCGTTGCCCCTTTTGAGAAGATAGTCTTATAGTAATAAACGGCTCAAAACCATATTCTGTTCCTGAAAGATCCGTCGCCTCCATGATGACTAGATGGAATTTATGCAGTTAGTTCATGCTTTGATCACCAGATAACCGGAACTAGATGGAAAACCTGCAGTTAGAAATGGGGATTGGGAGGAAAAGATTAGATTTGGTCTGAACTAGCTGTATGTTTTCCCGTTAGATTGCAATAAATCGTCTAATTCAGCGTATCTAACTTCATAAAATCCAGTTAGCCCCCCATGCCTCTGACTGCGGCACCGGCGGATGATGAAAATAGCCGGATTTTCAAGGTAGTTTTTCCGGAGTCTACTCACAGAGATAGGAAATCAGGCACTGTTTTCTAGGTTGGGCTAGGCTGAGCCAATAAAAAAAGCTTCTATTGAAGCCTTCTCGGAGAAGTCGTCGAATCCATCTTTAGCAGAAGCTTTTTATGCCAATAGGAATCTTTGTTTACATTGTATTAACACTGTAAAGAACTTGAAGATCCCTATGTGGTAAAACAGCCGGTATTCACCGGCTGTTTGACAAAGCTTATCAAATGGATTTATCGGGGCACGGTCTTCATTAAACGTAAGAGGACGAGGCCGGGAGCAACCTCCCGGCGGCTTTCCTCCACATACCCGTGCTTGGTGTAAAGACGGATGGCCGGTTCATTCCTGGCCGCCGCCGTAACGAAGAAGCATGTACACTCCTGCTCCTGCTGTTCAATAAATCGCAGCAAGGCAGAGCCTATCCCTTGACGGAAGCGGTCGGAACGGACCATCAGACGGCAGATCATCACCGTTTGGCCCTCTCTCTCGTAGGCTATGGCCCCGGACAATTCCCCATCCGTTCCTTCCGGGAAATAGCCATAGAACCTCTCCTTGGATTCCATTAAAGACGCTATGGTATCCTTCAACGGCGGAATATCATCGTATTCGATCCTCTTCGCTTCGACCAGATAAGAATCCATCTGAAGCCGAAGTACACGAAGAGCTTCTTCATTATTGGTCAATCGAATCCGTTCGATCATCTCTTAATCTATTGCTGGAGGCGTTCCATGATCAGCTTGTTGACCACTCCCGGGTTAGCCTTGCCCTTGGTTTCCTTCATAACTTGACCTACGAGGAAGCCGACGGCCCGGTCCTTGCCGGCCTTGAAGTCAGCCACAGACTGAGGATTGCTGTCGACCACTTTATCGACGATCGCCTTGATGGCCCCTTCGTCGCTGATCTGAACGAGCCCTTTCTCCTCGACGATCTGCCCGGGCTCCTTGCCGGTCTCGATCATTTCTTTGAAGACGGTCTTGGCAATCTTGCTGCTGATCGTCCCTTTCTCGATCAAGCCTATCATCTCGCCCAAGCCTTTGCCCGTAATCTTAACATCGGACAGTTCCAGATTGTTGGCGTTCAAATACCCGAGCAGTTCACCCATCATCCAGTTGGAAACGGCTTTGGCATCCTTCGTATACCCAAGGCTTTCTTCGAAGAAGTCAGCCAGCTCCTTGGACGAGGTCAGAACCTCGGCATCATAGCTAGGCAGTCCATATTCGCTCGTATATCTGGCCTTCCGCGCATCGGGAAGCTCCGGAATCGAATTGCGGACTCGGGTTTTCCATTCGTCATCAATATGCAGCATAACCAGGTCCGGATCCGGGAAATAGCGGTAATCATGAGCCTCTTCCTTGCTCCGCATGGAGATGGTTTTCCCCTGCGCCTCGTCCCATCTGCGCGTCTCCTGAACCACTTTCTCTCCCCGGTCGAGCACTTCCGCTTGGCGGATTTCCTCGTATTCGAGTCCTCTCTGAACCCCGCGGAAAGAGTTCATATTCTTAAGCTCGGCTTTCGTTCCGAACTTCTCCTGACCGTATGGACGGATGCTGATGTTGGCGTCGCAGCGAAGCGAGCCCTCTTCCATCTTGACATCGGACACTTCACAATATTGCATGATCGCCTTAAGCTTCTCCAGATAAGCTCTGGCTTCTTCCGGCGTACGAATATCCGGTTCGGAAACAATTTCGATCAGAGGCGTCCCTACACGGTTGAAATCAACCAGGGAGGCATAGCCTCCGTCTACGTGCTGCAGCTTGCCCGCGTCCTCCTCGAGATGCAGGCGGTTGATGCCGATCCGCTTCGTCTCGCCGTTCACCTCAATCTCGATCCAGCCATGCTCCCCAATCGGTTTATCATACTGGGAGATTTGGTAAGCCTTCGGCGAATCGGGATAGAAATAGTTTTTACGGTCGAATTTCGTATCGGTCGCCACCTGGCAGTTCAAGGCCATGGCCGCTTTCATCGCGTATTCCACCGCTTGCTTATTCAATACCGGCAGCACACCGGGATGCCCGAGACAAATCGGACATGTCTGGGAATTGGGCGGAGCTCCGAACGATGTCGAGCAGCCGCAAAATATTTTCGATTTCGTATGAAGCTCAACGTGAACTTCCAGCCCGATCACGGTTTCGTATTTTTTTGCTGTGGTAGTCATCAGTTTCGCTCCTTCCTACAATTGCGGACGCAGCTTATGGAATTCGGTGTTCTGCTCGAACGCGTGAGCGACACGCAGCACCGTAGACTCGTCCAATGCTTTGCCGATAATTTGCAGTCCTACCGGCATACCGTCCACCAGACCGCAAGGAACGCTTATCGCGGGAATTCCTGCCAGGTTGACCGGCACTGTTAAAATATCGTTCAAATACATCGTCAGCGGATCATCGACCTGGCTGCCTATTTTGAAAGCAGGCGTAGGAACGGTAGGTCCGACAATGACGTCATATTTGGCAAACACGTTGTCAAAATCCTGCTTGATCAGCGTCCGCACCTTCTGCGCTTTGACATAGTAAGCATCATAATAACCGGAGCTTAATGCATAGGTTCCGATCACGATTCTCCGTTTGACCTCCGGTCCGAAGCCCTCGCTGCGCGAGAGATGGTAGAGATCCAGCAGATTCTCCGCATTTTCCGATCTCTTGCCGTAACGTACTCCGTCAAACCGGGCCAGGTTCGAAGATGCCTCCGAAGAAGAAATCAAATAATAAGCCGCCACCGCATATTCGGTATGAGGCAGGGAAACCTCTTCCCATACGGCCCCTTGGGCTTCCAGCACTTTAAGAGCGGCCAATACGGCTTCTCTTACCTCCGGAGCCACTCCTTCTCCGATATATTCTTTAGGCACACCGATTTTAAGCCCTTTGACATCCCCGGTAAGTGCGCTGGAATAATCCGGAATAGAGACGTTCGCAGAGGTGGAATCCATCGGGTCATGCCCGGCAATCGCCTGCAGAACATAAGCTGCGTCTTCCACGTTCTTCGTCATCGGACCAATCTGGTCAAGCGAAGAAGCGAATGCGACGAGACCAAACCGGGACACCAGCCCATAGGTCGGCTTCAGCCCTACAATTCCGCAGAAAGAAGCCGGTTGGCGAATCGAACCTCCCGTATCCGATCCCAGGGAGAAATAAACCTCTCTGGCCGCTACGGCCGCAGCCGATCCACCGCTGGAACCGCCAGGAACATATTCCGTATTCCAGGGGTTATAAGTCGGATGGAAAGCGGAGTTCTCGTTGGAGCCTCCCATAGCGAATTCATCGAGATTCAATTTACCCATCAGAACAGCCTGCGCTTGCTTCAGCTTCTGCACTGCCGTCGCATCATAAATCGCCTTATAATTGGAGAGGAACTTGCTCGCACATGTAGTGAGGGACCCTTCCGTAAGCATATTATCCTTGATTCCCGCAGGAAGTCCGAACAGCAGCCCCTGCTCCCCTCCCGAAGCTAACTGCTCGTCCAGCTCGCGGGCAACCCGCTTCGCATTATCCTCATCCACCTGCAAAAAGGCTTGAATCTTCCCGTCTACTTCTCCAATACGGCGAAGCGACTGTTCAACCAGCTCGGTCACGCTAAATTCCTTGCCGGCCAGTCCTTTATGTATTTCTTTTAAAGAGCGATCCATCAAAGACAACTCCGTGTCCTCCTTTCAAAATTGGGCAATGACTGGAGGTGCGGTGATATACCCGAGCACTTCGCGCCGAATTAGGACAATCGACACGCTCTTATCCTCCGATTTCACCAATCATTCTCAGGTTGAAATCCGGGATAACAGCCTATGCTTCCGAAAGCCGGATTTCTCACGAAAGCTTGTAGACCACTGCCGCTTTCCAGTTTGTATATTTGTACTTGCGTTCATTAATTTCGCCTGACTTCAAGCGGCTATTCCAGAATGGCAGGAACTTTAAACTGTCCTTCTTCTTCATCCGGCGCATTAAGGAACACTTTATCGAGCGGAAGGGACGGGCGAACCTCATCTTCCCGCATAACGTTGGACATCGGAACGACATGGCTGGTCGGCTCGACTCCATCGGTATCAATCGAGTTCAATTGCTCCGCATATTTCAAAATGGCGTTAAGCTGACCGGTAAAGGTCTGCTTCTCCTCCTCCGTCAGATCGAGGCGGGCCAGTTTGGCAACATGCTCAACATCCTGCATGGATATACTCATCTGTACGACATCCTTTCTAGGTACAATCATTCTTTTTATTATATCTCAGTTGTTTTTCTAACTCAATCATCAGCTTGTCCGTCGTTCCAAGGGAAGGGGAGAGCGGCACGGCAAAAAAAGGCATCCTTCCAAAGAGCGGTTAACGTCTTCTTCAGAAACATGCCTTTCTACAAGAAAGATCGGGCATTCCCGTTAATATACGCAGCTCTTGCCGTCCCGGAAAAATGTCGTGTCCGATGCGGCCGGCGAGATTAAATCCAGGCCCTCAGGTTGATTTGCTTGATAAAATCCTCCCGGGACAATACTTCCTTATCGCTCTCCGTCTCCAGCTCCAGATCCTCTCCGTTCAGGACCCGGCGGAACAGTTCCTCGTTCTTCGTAGCCAAAGCGAAGTCGATCAGAGCTTCTCTCTCTATCCGATCCGCCTCCTGCTGAATCAGAACTTCCTCCAGTTCAATATCCGCAGCCGGAACGAAATAATGTTTGTTCACTTTCGGAACCCGTATGACATAATCGAAGATATTATCCGCATTACGGTCATAAGCGATTATATATCCATATTCTCCTATCGGCAAATTCTGCTCGAGTTGATCGTCCACTATACATATTCTTTGACCCAATCGAAGCATTTGTTCTCCCCCCTTGCCCCTAGCGGCCGTGTCTGAAAGCGTGGCCCTGTTTCCATAAATAATAGATTATGGACTCTATCCTACTAAAAAAAGATTACGGTGTCCAATGGAAATTCGCGTATCCTGTTCCACACCTCATCCTTTTCTTCTTATTATAATCTATTATTCGGCAAATTAGACCGTGTTCGTATAGAGAAACCCGAACATCGACATATTTTCTGCAGGGGCAGCCGATTTCCTTCGCAAAAAACAGCATATGCACCATATATCATGACGGAGCCGAATAAGCCTATAACACCATTGGCCACATGGGATCAGAACTCCCGACATGAAGCGACGGCGCGCCGATCTTTTTACCGCTTATCTTCCTTTCTTCTGCGGAAAATTTTAACCACAAGAAACAGATATAGTATACCGGGTAAAGGAATGGTCGTCAGCCCCCATATCCCCCAGAACCATGGGTAGCATTCCCTCTTCCTTGCATCCAGAAAGAGCCATGTGCTCTGTACCAGCAGAAGCGGGATAAGGAGAAGGAAGATATAGGGGGACACTTCCGTAAATTGCGGCTTCATGCGCCCACCTTCCTTCTTCGTTGGATCCACCATAGTGCAGCCGGGACTAACATACAGGCGAATATTTGAAAGACCATGTAAACGGAAGGGATGTTCAGCATAGATGCGACGGTCAGGCTCAGAACAATAGCGGCGATGGTAAAGAACAACAGCAGATCACGAACCAGCTTCTTTCTCAACTGCTTGCGATGCTGCAGGATCTGTTCCTCAAACCAATGAAGGTTGGGGGAAAATACCGGGACCGACTGTTCAAGCTTATCCAGACCCTCCCGCAATTCCTTGACCATCTCGCTATCTATTTCATTAACCTCATTCTCAAGAGCCTTCTCGGAGCCGGACAAGCGGCTGTCTGTCGGTTTACTCTTCATCTGCGTTCAACTCCTTCCTCAGCGTTTTTAAACCATGGAACACCCGGGATTTCACGGTTCCCGCAGGAATGGACATCATTCGGGCAATTTCATCGTAGGCATAGCCGTAATAATGCTTAAGAATAATCGGAATCCGATATTCATAAGGCAAACTATGGACGGCATCCAGCACTTCCGGCCAATCCTCCCCTTGCCGGGCCATATGCCACTTGATTTTGCGCAGGGCCGCTTCCTGATCCAGCCACAGCTTCTCCCGCTTCTTCCGGCGCAGCATGTCAATATATAGCCGGGTAGCTATAGTCATAAGCCAGGAAGAGAAGCTGGATTGCCCATTGTACAGCTTGATCTTCTCCATTGCTTTCATCATCGTATCCTGCGCTATATCCTCAGCTATATGAGGCTCCATGGTCACTTTGATTAAATAGCGTACCACCATGGAATAATGGCTCTGGAGGAGAATAGCGAGCGCATGGCTGTCTCCCGCCTGAGCTTTCCGTATCTGCTCCCGCTCCTCAGACAATCCTTACCCTCCATTCGGCTTCTTCTGCGATCAATCTGGTTTTCCTACTGTTATTGTGGTTATTTTTACACATTTTCATCTTGCGAAGCTTCTAGTGCCCGTCGAGAAACCTGTGACAAAGCTTCGCTTCTTTTTTGCCGCATTCAGCTATGATGGAAAGTTCGGCCCATACGGCAAGTATAGCTGTCCATTCCATTCGCTTCATTCTCCAAAACCGCTGATTTTCGACCCATGGGCCAAATCATCCGGTTCATCCAATAGTACGAACAGCTAGAAGCCAAAGTTCATTCCGAACGAAAAAAAATCTGCCGGAGCATTTCGCACTGCACGAGACTCCCAGAGCGTGGTATATGACGTCGCGCGACGGTGGTCAACTATATGTCTCAGAGAAGCGGTCGCATTCGGAAACCTATTGGTCAAAAAAGAAAAACCAACCAGGCGGTTCCTGATCGGTTAGTAAATGGTGCACATCATCTTCCGCCCAAGCGGATAAGTCCTTCGCGCGAAACAGACAGCTTCTCGAATCCGTCATCGGTAATCAGATAAGTATTCTCTATCCCGACGACTCCGCGCTCGGGGAACGTGAACTTGGGCTCGATCGCAATTACCATTCCGGGCTCCAGCGGGAGACGGAATCCTCGCGCCAGCACCGGCAGTTCATCTACCTCCAAGCCGATCCCGTGCCCGAGAAATTTCACCTGATCCTGTCTGAAGCCCATATAGTGCTCGCTTAAGCCGGCCTGCTCGGCGAGCTCCAGAGATTGAATATACAATTGCTCGCAGGAGGTGCCGGGGACCAGCTTCTCCTCCGTGCGCCGTAAAATATGCTCCGCCACCCGGTAAGCTCTGTCCAGCTCTTCATCCAATTCGCCGATGACCATCGTTCTCGTCTGGTCAAAGACGTAACCGTCTATGCAGCAGCCAATGTCCACGAGGATAGGCTCATTCGGTCCTATCGTTTTGTTCCCCGAGCTCTGCGGGCTTGCAGGGCCCAGACCTTCTCCTCCCGCCGGTCCGTCAAAATATGTCGGAATGGCCATGGCTCTGCCCGAGCCCACCATTCCCGTAATAATCTCCTGATTATAGCCTCGCATTCTCATAAGCCCCATATGACCGTGCTCACGCATCGTCGCCTCGATCACCGTCATTAGCTCGACATCCCTCATTCCGATCCTAGCAGACGCGGCCGCCTTCTCGAAGGCAAGATCGGTCACGACAGCCGCTCTCCGGATCGCCTCGATTTCCTCCGGCCCCTTGATCATGCGGATTTCCCGCACCAGCATCGTTCCGTCCTTCCATTCCACCATAGGGATAGCCGCTTGAAGCCTATGAAATAATTGGACGGGAAGCACATCGAATTCGGTCGCGATTACAGCTTTTCCTTCATTCGAGAACAATGAGGGATAGCGGGCCTTTAACCGCTCTCCCAAGCTGCGCAGAGACCCGAGCTCCTCGACCTCGACACCGGATTCCGACTGCGCACGGGTCAAGCTCCTGCGGACATAAAACACGGGATTTCCTTCTGACGGTATAAACAAGAACCCGGTCTGCATCGTTCCGGTAAAGTAGTAGATATCCACATTCTGCGTCACCAAATAACCGTCGATCTGCTGAGCTCTCATCCTACTCATAAGCTTCTCGCGACGGGTCATAAACACATCCATTCACAGTCCCCCTGTTCGGTTTCATGCATAATCTTCGTCCATTTCATGGTTTCATTATACACAGAACCAGGAGGTCAAGCATCCTCTGAGGATAACCGGAAACAGCGCACTTATGACTGTTTTTCTTGAAGAAACGCCCCATCGTTCCCCCTGATCAACCCGCGATTACAAATATATGATGTCAGAACAACAGGGTGCGACGTTGAAAACTACTTCAGCTTGTCCGGTCCGATCAATTTCACAATCCTCGCACTCGTATAACGATAGAATGTCCTGTCCCGGATTTTGGCCAGTATTTTTTAGAACGTCAGTTCGGAGGAGCTTTTGATTTCCCACGTAATCGGCCCTAACACTTGGAACGTACGGGGAAACTCCAGCCGGATAATCATTACGACTCCGGGACGGTGGAACAAGACCGAGTAATCGTATAACGGATTGGAATATAGATAAGGAAATGTCTTATCCTCATTAATGACTTCAAAGGCCAGAAGCTCCACCGGCTGGCGCAGGAACGTTCCCGGAAGCGGGCGGTTGGCGGAATCCAAACGCAGGTTGGCCTGCAAATAACGGTCGGCGGTTTCCCTGGCCCGAACAGGATCAATGGAGATAATCCCCTGCGCCAGCTTGGCGTTATTGACTTGCTGGGCTGCAGCATGAGTTGCATAGTTCAGGGCATGCTTGGCGTTAAACAGAGTATGCATAGCCAACTCCTCATCGGTCTGAAGAGCTTGCATCGTCATATAGAAACCTATTAGCAAAAAGAACAACAGGAGCTTATTCATCCATCACCCCGCCCCTTCCAGCTTCTTCGTTCTATCGCGCGGCACCGGGCCGGGAATAACAAGTGATAACGGTTCTCGGTTCTTCAAGGATAGGAGTCCGGCGTTCTAAGAGAGATCAATCCGCCGGTTAGAAGGCTCGTTGGAGCCTTTAAGCAGCTTTTCCGGTTGACAAGACATTCGGATCCGCTTCTAGCCCCTTGCTGCAAGGGTCAGGGAACATACTCGCTCATCTTCATTCCTACCGCCGCCATTAATGATCCGTCGTCAGGGGGGATCACACCGACCAGCCGGTCAATCGCAAATAACCCTCCATAGGGATATGTAATCATCAATCGAATTCCTTCGCCGCGGGGCACGGGCTCGGCCGCACGGGTTCCTCCCCTTCCATGGGTCGTCGTCACGATATAGTTCAGATCCGCGCCGACGAAGCCTCTCTCCGCCAGCCTGAGCCTGGATTGTCCAATCATTCGCGCATCAATGTAGCCATAGGCTCCGCTTGCTCCCACCTCCAGCAAGTAATCGACTTCCTTCTGCAGAACGGCTTGTCTCGTAATAATCACATGCTTATATACCGGAGCGAACATAAACCAGCACAGCATCGATACGAACAGGATAAAAACCAGGATTTGCTTCATCTATTACCACCTTGGTTCCTTACGGATTTATGCTCTCAATAACGGAATTGATCCGCGAGCCGCCGGAGCGGACCATCTCCTCTGTTCCGTCCTTTCCTCCTACCGTTGAATTGAAAATAAGAATGACTGCCAGCAGCAGCAGCAAAGTTATCAGTAACGATCTCATGACCGTATGGCGACGAACCTCCATGCCGTAAGGTCAGGGAGAAGCCGCCTCTCCTTTCCGCGGGATGAATTTGCCCCTCCTCAGCATAGGCAGAGTTTATCTGCCAGTTTAGGGGTGAATCAACGATTTGATTTCGGTGTTGATCGAAGTTCCTTTATCTTCAATCATCTTCTTCGTTCCTGTAGTATCATTGGTTATCACGTTAGTAAAAATGACAACGACGACAATCAGCAGCATAACGGTCATTAATATATTTCTCATTCAAATCATCCTTTCCATTCGATATCGGAATTGTTCATTGCAAGGTTTGAAACAGCTTCTGTCCTTCCTGCACCCATGGATAAATAAACAGGCGGAACGTGTTCAGGATCGGAATGCCGGCCAGGACGAACAGCACGTAAGAAGTCGTTTCCTTCTTGCTTTCCTTGTACAAATCGATTCGTTCCTTGTAATCCGCGATTCTTTGCCGAAGAAGCTCATAATAGGCATCGTTCTCATTAAGCCGCAAAGAACGGATGGTCTCGGAGAAGCTGTGCGCCTCCTCGGTTCCAAGCCTATTCTTGAATTGAATCACGGCCTGTTCCGCATCGTGGTACCATTCGTTGATCAGCAGTTGAAATTCTTTGCGGATCGTGCGGGTATACGGCAGGCATCGCGTCAGCTTGCCGTGCAGATTCATTCTGGACCCGGTATAGTAAAGCAGCTGATTGCTGACCGTATAGATTTCTTTAACGATCCGATGCGCTCTCTGCTTCTGAATGGCTTCCAGCAGCACACGGTCGAAGTATATAAGGAACAGCAGAACGATAGAGCCGGCCAGAACATAGGTCCCGGGAATATACAAGGTAAGGTAGGGCCTGCGAAGAGCGAACCATCCTGCCAGGCCGGTGACAACAAGTAAGGCCTGCAATATTTTTTTCCATAGCTCATACCAGAACACCGAAACCGGAATCCCGCAGCCCAGCAGCAGTTGTTTCCGCTCTTCAGCCATCGATCCTTCCAATGCAACGCGAAACCATTTCAGCAATAACGGCGGCGGATGCTCCCCGCGGAAGAACGGCTTCGCCCGCAGCCTTCTCCTCCTTCCCGCAATGAAAGAAACCAGCAGGAAATAAAACGCCATGAAACTAAGGGTAAACAACAGCCCGTTCAATAACCAGTTCATCCACTGCAACTCCGGGACAGCCTTCATTCCTCTCCTCCTTTCACATTCGTTTCATAGAAAGGTATACTCCCATCAGAAATCCTGCGAAGATAAGCAGTAAGGCATCTAACAGCATATTGCGGCCGGCGGCGTCTACGAAATAATAGTAATAGGCATTCTCATAGTTGATCCGGAAATTCACCAACAGAAAGACGGCCAGGAAGCACAGAGGCGAGAAGCTGGCAATCCGGATTTCGAGCAGCCGGTTGCGGGCGATCTGATCGGCCAATTTGGCCTTCCGCATATCGTCGATCAATTCTTTCAGATTTAGAGTTACGTCATTCCCCTCGACAATAGCAATTTTAAGAATACTTGCCATATAATCCGCCCACAGATGTCCCAGAGACATCTTGAATATACGCAGCGCGTCGTCAACCTCCCGGCTCATCGACAAATTGCGGTGCAGTTGTTCAAACACAGGCTTCAACGGATAACGAATCCGATTTTCTCTCAAGGCCCGATGAAGAACATTGCGGATATTCGGATGCGGGTCCAACAAATAGGTTTGATAGACAATTTCCACAGCCGGCAGAAAATCCATCCGCGATCTCAACTGATTCGTAATCAAGCGCATCCGCAGCAATAAGTAAGGGAAGGAAGACGCGATAAGACAAAGCGCAAGGATTCCCTTAACCGAAGGGAAGAAAAGCACCGCCGTAATAAACCCGGACAAGAACAGCACTAAAGAAGTCGTAAGCAGCATGGGCAAAGTAAACCGGGAGCCCGTAGATTCCAGCAAATCAGACAGATGCCGGTAAAGAAAGCCGCTTCGCTGCAGAAGATCAGTCAATCTGCTGCCGAAGGCGGCATTGCGAACATGATGAAGCCGGATTCTCGCCATTTTGCGGTTTGCGGCAACGAGCATAACTCCCCGAATCCCTGTGTAGATTAAGATAAACAATAGCAGCAGGAAAGCTGCTTTGGCGGCAATCAGCATCCGTTCACCCCCCTATGGCCCGCAGCCCTTCATGGCCTGCCGGATCGTATTTCCTTATTCTGCGCCAGGCTCTTTCGGAGAAGCGGAGGGGGTACCGCCAGCCCTTCCGCCCATAATCATAGACGGCCAGATCGCGAACCTTCACCTCCCCTTCGACGAATTCAAATTCACCTATCCTGACAATTTTTCGCTTACCGTCCACCATCGCCATCTCAATGCCAATTTGAGTAACATAGTTTGTGATCCTTTTGGCCAGGCGCAGCGGGTCCATTCCCCGGGAATCCAGCATGCACATGTCGGTAATCGCCTCCGGCACATCCTCCAGTTCATTAACGTGCACGGAAGTCATACTTCCCTGGTGCCCCCTCGTACACGCCCGAACGTATATATTGGCGTCCTCATCCCGGATTTCGGCATGTATAATTCTCTGGGGCGATTGGCGGAGCGCCAGCTTGAAGGCTTGCTGTCCGTTATGCTTACGGTCATCCTCATCGATTTCGTATTCCACAATGTTTTTGTTAGGGAAGTCACGCTTCAGCATCAGCTCGTATCTGGATTCGATCGTAATGATTCTCTCATCCTCGGGCAGTTCCGCAATCAGGGCTTTCATCAAGTGAGTCTTACCGGAATTGGTCGGGCCGATAATGACAAGATTAAAATAAGAACGGATAACACACCGCAGCAATTCCATAATTTCCCCACTCATCGTCCCGTAACGGCTCTGACAAAGCTCCTCAAGCCGAAAGCGCTGAACGGTATAAAATCGGATCGTCAAAGTCGGAACCGATGTATAGCCGAACCCCGTCATCGTTACTCGCGAACCGTCCCTGAGCATCACTTCCGCCCATCTTTTGCGCGGATTTAATGAGTCATTATTAAATAACACCAGATTCTGCTGGATTCTCTCCAGTTCTTTAACAGAGTTCAACTGGTACGGCGACGGCCTCACCTTGCCGTTACGGATTTCAAAAATGTTCCTGCCCACGACCTGAATTTCCTCGAGCCCTTCCTTCTCCTTCAGGATAAGCTCCAGTTCCCCCAAGCCGATGACTTCGGCAAATATCGCCTCGGCTATTGTACTGTGCTTCCGGTTAGGAGGCGGCATGTCATGGATTCTTCGCTTGGCCAGCTGGTCCCGGATAATGGCGAAAATTTTCAAGCGGTCCTCCTCATAGCCCAAAACCGCACGATTGAGCATTTCACCATACTGCAGCTGTTCCTCTTCGGTTCTTCCCTTGGCCGCTACCAATTCGCTGCGGATTTCCTCCGTCCAGCGGTAGAACTCCTGAAGCTGCCTGTCCCCCCTCGCACCAAGCCCTTCATTGGAAGACGGGTGATCTTCCCGGAGCTTATTCGCATAGGCAAGGACGGAAAATTTCTTCTCCACAGCCACTCCTCCTTAAGAGATGGCCCGCGGAATCCAGCGGCCAAGCCAGCGCTTCTTGCGGGACAGATCCGTAGCTTCCATATTCCACTGCTCCAAAAATTTGCGGGGAATCCTCGCTATCGCTTGATAAAATGGATGATCGCCCGCCAGCAATTCCATCAGCTTGCCCTGATTCAATCTTTCAACCGTTTCTTCGCGCCTTGGCACCTGTGAGATAATCTCCAGGCCGGTTTCCCTCTGAATATCTTTCATTCGGATGCCGCCCGCTGCGGAGGCTTTCTCCACCTGATTGACTACCAGATGGAAGGTTTCCGGATGAAGTCCGAACATCGGTGCCATCGTCAGCATCCAGCGCTGCAAGTCCTCCTGAAAGTGAGTGAGATCCGGTGTGGTTACGATGATTCTTGCATCCGCTTCCAGCAATGCCACGACCGTTGCAGCGTTATCCCAATAAGCATTTACCTCAACAATGCACAGGTCGAATGCCGACCGGGCCGCAATCAACAGATGCTCGATATCTTCCGGCTGATAGAATTCCGCCTGCTCCCGCAAGGAGCTTCCGAAGAGCACCGACAGTCCCGGCACTCCGGGAGCCTGAACGCAGTGGCGGAGCAGCCTCTGGCGGGTCAGGCTCTGCGATTTCAGATCGGCCCGCAGATGATCCAGCGACGATGATACCTCATTCATTCCTATATAACGGTGCAGCTTGGAGCTCTTTAAATTCAGGCATAGGTAGCCCACCGACAAATGTGCGCATCGCGCGGCGCAGACAGCAGAACCATAAGAAAGAAGGGTGGTTCCGATGTTCGGCGTCGTTCCCAAATAAACTATCAATTTATTATCTCCGGAAGCCGTTCCCGTTCGGACGGAATGGGCTTGACTTGCGCAGATTTCCGGTTCCTTGTCTACCGTCATATGGGTATCCATTTTTCTGTTATCCTCCTTCTGTCTCACGGCCGGCTTCAGGCCGGCCTCCTTATCGCTCTTCAATGTCCGACATATTGCTGAAAGCGATAACCAGCTTTCCGTCTTGATTGCGGCAAGCGTCATCCATTCTCAGCCACTGCTCCTCGGTCAAATTCAAATTAATCTGTTCGATGTTGCCGTTGGCCTCGCGACGCGAAGCGTACATCTTCTCCTCATCGCCATTCAGCTTCGATAGGAAATGGGTATTGTTCGGATCATCGACCTCTATGTTGGCCGCCGACTTGACGGAAGCAACTACAATCTCCTCCTCAAACATGATGCGTGGGCCTGCTTTGCCGGACAGATAAATCCGTACCCGGTCCCCGGCACGGATCCCGTTGGAGATCGACAATATGTATTCCTTAGGCACCTGGAAAGTGTACTGGCCTTCTCTTGGAAGCAGCTGAAACCGGTCAAGCTTCCAATGAAGGATCGGTTCGTTCGTTCCCAGAGGTACGACTGCCTCCCTGCCTATCACCTCTTCCGCCCTGGAAGCCATCTGTTCGTCATAAGAACCGATGAATATGGGCTTCATCTCGATCATATCGGACGTTATCAATGTTCCTGCCTTAATGAAGCTCTTGGGAACGACAACGTTTGTCGTCTGCTGCAGCTCCACCTGACGAACCTGAAGCAAGTAAACACCATAAACCAGCAGACAGGACAATATCCCTGCAACCAGGCTAATGAGCAAATTCCGCCTTCTGCTCAATCCATCCATCACCTCCTTCGCAGATGGGCGCCCCGCTTCGCCGAAAGACAATTGTCCTGCAGCGAATGCGGAACAATAAAACAAAAAAACGCAAACTCGCGGATCTTATCCGTAAGCTTGCGTTCTTCGCAAAGTCATATATTCATTTGTAACATAATATACCAGAGCCTATTGGAATTTTCAACCGATTGTTGACATATTTTTTCTATATTTTACAAAAATCAACCCTGCTTCTCCAATAGATCGGCTGCTCCCAACCCTCTGAAAATATATTCGGTCGTATCTCTGACCAGTTCCTCGAAGCTTGGCGGACCTTCCTGGAGAAGCGGAGAAAAATAGTCTATTTGCTTGTGAAGCAGAAGCACCCCCAGAGTGAACATAAAGGTTTGATCCAGCGAGCGAAAATGGAAGATTCCCTGCTCCCTCCCTTTTTCAAGGAGATCTCGGAATGCAGACCACAAAGGTAAAAAGTGCTTGCGAATCATATCTATTCTCGGAGAGGCCGTCAAAATTTCCTGCTGCAAAATCGTAATCAGATCGCGGTCGCTCATTCTAAAACGGATGATTTCCTGTATAAGCAATCGAAGGGCTTCCGCAGGAAGATCTTTGAAGGCTTCAATCTCAGCTATACGATGCTGCGGAAGAAATTCGTTGAACATGGCATTGAGCATATTTTCTTTTCCTCCGAAGTGATAGGAAACCAACGCAACGTTAGCGCCCGCCTCATCGCATATTTGTCTTACACTCGTCCCGTCGTATCCTTGGCGGGCAAACAGCTTTTTGGCGGCCAGCAATATTCTTTGCTTAGCATCAGGCTCAGGAGTTGTCATTTGCTTCTCCTTTAACAGTTTTCTTCTATTATGAACTGTACCCGGGACTTGTTGCAAGAGGGTGCACAAGGCCCTCAGGCTAAACAACGGCTCGGCTTATGCCCGGAAGCTCCTCCTTCTCCCGGCGGATTGCGACAGACAACACTCCAACCGCTGCGCTTATAACCATAATAACGCACAGCATGCGAATGGCCGATCCGGTTCCTTCTCCTCCGAACAACAAATTCATAACTCCTTCTACGGCATAAGTGGCCGGAAGCAGTTGGCCTATGCCGCGATACGTATCGGACAATAGAACGGCAGGAACGAGCGCCCCCGATGTGACCAATTGAACGGACAGGCCTATAATATTGAACAGCATGCCGCCCATACCAAAAAGCAAAACAAAAGCCATTGTAAACAAGATAAATGTGAACAGGAAGAGAGACTGGAAGGCCCAGACGGTCCAGAAGCTGCTGTTAAAGGTCTCTCCCAACAGCATCACCATGGAGGTGCCCACAAGAGATACCGTAAGAGCCGTACAAATACTGATTAGAAGCAGGGCGGAATACTTCGCCCACTTGCTAAATCCTGCCCCTAACGCCTGCATCGATTGAAACAAATTCATGGAAAACAGCATCGAACCGACGAAGGAGGCCAGCACCATCATTAACGGCACCATCGAATCGGACATCCTCTCAACCGGATGTAAGCTTTGGATTTCCTTGGCCACCCGCGCGCTCACCCCGGCACTGACCGCCTGTGCCTGCCCCTCCGGCATGCCGGCTTGAACGAGAACCGCTTCCACTCCCGCAGTAGTCACTTGCTGATTAATCGTTGAAGTTATTTCCAAGGCTATGTTCTGCATAATGCTTTTGACCATAGTGGGATTGGATTCGTTGATAATGAATTTAAGTGAAACAGGTTCTCCTCCGGGCAGTCTCAGCCGTTCTTGGAAGCCGGCCGGAATTGCGACCACCATCTGTGCTTCCCGCTCATTCAGCATAGCTTCGGCATCCGTAGTTGTATCGGCAGCTTTGGTTTGGAAAGGCAGCGTCCGAACGAGAGTCTCGGCGAGGGTGGCGCCCGCCTCCTGATCTTCGTTAACGATGACAACGTTCAACTGATCGAAATGATCGTTCACTTCCCTGTATCCCGTCATCCATACGACACTGAAAACAAGCTGGAACAGGATCGCTACTGCAATGCCGGTGATCGATGTTTTCTGTTTCAGAAATGCTTTGATGATCTTATACATAATCCTTCACCTCTGACTTAATTAAATGTTTATTTAAAATAAATGTTTGTTTAAATATACTTATAAATAACATAATTTGTCAACCCCCAATCCCCTTAATTCAAAATGGAATAAAAAAGAGGATGTGACGAAAGCGGGTGGCTTCCGAAACATCCTCGTTGCTTGCAAATGGCGTCTTCCGACTTTTGTTGCCTCAATCCCTTACTGCACCATGAGGCTACAGGTAAGGGTTATTTTCTCTTTCATAGCCAATGGTCGTCTTCGGCCCGTGCCCCGGATAAACCTGAATCGAATCATCCAGTTCAAACAGCTTGCCGTGAATGGAATCCATCAAATCATTCCAATTGCCTCCCGGCAAATCCGTTCTTCCCACGGACAAACGGAATAAAACATCCCCGCCGAACAGATGGCTGCCCACGAGAAAACTTACGCTGCCCGGAGAATGCCCCGGAGTATGCAGCACCTGAAAGGTAGAGCCCAGAAGCTCCAGAGTCTGTCCTTCATCCAGCGCATATTCTGCCGGGTCGGTCTGAATCGGTCCGCCGATTTCCGGCCAGCGAGCCGAGCCGTTCTTGTTCGGATTGGTCAGCCAGTCCGCCTCCGCATCGTGCAAATAAACGGGACACTGCTTCAGCTTGCGGATTTCATCCACCCCGCCGATATGGTCGAAATGGGCATGAGTCAACAGGATGGCTTCCACTTCCAAATCACCCAGCTTGCGAATCAGCGCCTGGGGGTTCATCCCCGGATCGATTACGACCGCTTTGGTCCGTTCAGGATTGGTCAGCAGATAGGCATTCGTCTGCAACGGTCCCAGCGTTACCACTTCTATGTTCATCCAGTCTCGCTCCTGTTCTAGTTCTTGCTGCAGAATAATTCCTTTATTTCTCCTCTTCAAAATGACGTAAGCAGCTCGCGCAGTTCCTTCACAATGACGTCATGATAACCGGTTCCTTCCCCGTACTGCTTAAGCATTTCCTGCCGGGCTACCTGGATTTTGTCATTGTAATCCGGGGCTTCGCGGTCCGGGTTGTTTTGCTTAAATTCAATCATAATCGCCTGCACGTGTTTAGGACGCGGTCCCCATTGTCCGAGCACATTCCCGCTGCCATCCGCAAAGATAACGATCGGCACGGCACGGCCGCCCATCGTCAGAAATTCATCCATCGTATCCAAATGCTGTTCCATTATGAGCACATCCACAGGAACACCGCTGTTCTCCAAAGCCCGGAATACGACCGGTATATTGCGAACAACATCGCCGCACCAATCGGCCATAAGGATCAGACAGCGAAGGTCACGGTCGCGAAGCGATTCGAAAAACTTCCGGTCGTCCTCGCTCTTCCAGCTAAATTGGTTGTACCACTCCATAAATTTGTCCTTGTTTTTCTCCATACCGTCCATAAACTGCTGAGGTGTAATCCCCTTGCCGATTTTAGCTGCAACACTTTTAGCCATATGCCTACCCCTCCACTTGAATAGTTTACCTGTTGTACCCATTGTATCAGAATGTACAGCAGGGTGCATAGACCGGGGGCACGGCTTCCGGGAGTCTGCCCCTTTTAACCTGTATTCCTTCCGCTCCCGGCTTCCATTAGACTCGCTATCTCCTTTACTTCAGCCACGGATAGCAGCTTTTTTGGTTTATAGCTTTGAATAAATTCCGTCAGCTGATCCGCTCTTACGGCGGTAAAAGCAGGCATTCTCCCCTCCAATCGGCAATCCGGATGAACGAAGCACAACAGGCCGACAACATCGGCTTCCAACCGTTTGGAGCGAAGCTTCTGCTTCAACACATATTCGTTGCGGTACAGAAGACCTGTGGCATCCTCATAGCCTTTCTCCTCCCCACGCTGGATTCTCTCGGTCGTGAGCCGGATTATCCCCGCGGAACCTTCTGTCCGGATATGAAATACTCCGTTTGGCCCGATGGCCAAATGCTCGATCACCTGCGAACTGCCACCGGCTGTCACCCGTTGGGAATGTAACACGATATAGCTGCTGCCGAGCTCTAGAAGTCGTTTCTCGTTCTTGTCCATTTCCTGCTCTCCGGACACGGATGTTTCTGCCGTATTCCCTTGTTCATTAACGGAGAGCTGCTTCCTCCTACGGAATATTTTAATGACAATATAAAGCAGTGTCAGAGCGACGGACACCCAGATGAACGGTTGTACGTAGGGGCCGGCAATATCGCCGATTTGCTCGAAGCTCTTGCCCAATTGCCCCAGCTTGAACCCAAGAAAAACGAAGAGAATGCTCCAAGGAATAACCGCCATTGCAGTATAAAGCGTAAAACGGCCTAACGGCATCTTCGCCATACCCGCCGGAATAGAAATCGCATGCCGTACTACCGGAATGAAGCGCGCTGTAAAGATAACTCCGGTTCCGTAACGGTTAAACCAGGCCTCGGCCATATCTATATGTTTGTCATGAATTAGCAAATACTTGCCGTATTTCTCCAGAAAAGGCCTTCCGCCGTACCGCCCGATCCAATATACAAAAATCTGGGCGATGGTTCCCCCGATCGTGCCGAAAATGACGGCTTCCGTAAAGCTGACGTTCCCCCGATATACGAGCAGACCACCATAAGCCAACACAATCTCGCTTGGGATAACCTCGATCATCAGCCCGAGCATAATCCCCCAATAGCCCATAGAAGTCATGATTTTTAACAGCTCATTAATCAATTCAGTCATGGCCACCCTACTTTCCCGCTGAGATTTGTTTATCGCTTGAAGTGTTGTCCACTTTTATAGTATACATACTTCTGTGTCCTAAGAAAAAGAACGGGACGATTCCTACGCCTCAAAGCATGCAGAAAACCCCCGTCAAAAGCGAATGAATGATGTTACGGAGAAGAAGCGCAACGGACAAAATATTACGAATCCACAGCAAAAAGCCCCCTCGTCCTTTAAACAAGGGGGCTGCATTAGTCTCTTCGAAAATGCTTATTTGACACCTGCCGGTTCGGGAGAAGTCAACGTATCATAAAATTCCACAAAGCAGTCTTTCCGTTCGCTGTCGCGAAGGGCCATGGCTACCCGAGGATGCTCGTTGAGCGTACCGGAAATCATGTACGGAATGATGTATCCCCATTCCCATTTCTGTCTCATGGCAAGCATATGTTTTTCAATAATATCCAATACCGGGCGCAAACGATAGTTCGGGTTCTTCAAGTGGCTTACCAACAGCTCGGTAGGGCAATTTCCTGCCGCTCTGCCCATGCCGTATACGGAGGAATCGAGATAGACCACTCCTTTATTTTTGGCTGCCAGTGTATTCGAGAAAGCAAGCTGCATGTTGTTGTGCGTATGGACGCCTAGCTGCTTGCCGGGAAGCATCTGCCCGAATTTATCGGCGAGATGCTCTATATCCTTGTAATCCATACTTCCATACGAGTCTACAATATACACGATATCTACCGGGCTCTGTGCAATTTCCGCAAAGGCTTCGACCAAATCATGCTCCAGCACATGGGACAAAGCCATAATATTCAAGCTGGTTTCATAGCCTTTCTCATGGAATTGGCGCACCAGTTCCAGAGCTTTATCTACATCCTTGATATAGCAAGCCACCCGGATTAGATCGAGCATGCTTTGTTCACGCGGTAATATGTCATTCTCGTCCACACGTCCGATATCGACCAGAGCGGACAGCTTTGTGCGTTTCTTCTCAGGAATGACTTCTTTCAGAAAGTTTTCATCCAGAAAACGCCAAGGTCCGGAGTCCGCCCCTTTAAGCAGCTTGGGCGAGTTTTTATAGCCGATCTCCATATATTCAACCCCGGCTTCATTAAGCCCATTATATAAATCGCGGACAAACTCCACGCTGAAATCCCAATTATTGACCAGACCGCCATCCCGAATAGTACAATCCAAAATTTTGCATTGATCTCTCATTTCTGTTCCATCCCCCATTATCGCTATTCTCTATAGCCAGGAAGCGGTTAGACTACCCGCAACCCGACCCTCCGTGAACAATTCTTCCTCGAAACTTCTCGATACAGAAGATATCCAGCCATTGCTTAAATGATTCAACATAACTTAAGATGATTCAACTTTGCTTAGATGCCATAACCGTTGCCTCGATATTCAGTTATTGCTTCTCCACTTTCAAGCTTTTTGGCTTTTATGCTTTTATCCGTTAAAGATAGATGAATCTGTTATAACATGACGATGATTGTTTTGTCAACGGAAATTGCACGATCGATTATGAATAAACGTGGTTACATACCCTTTTGCTTATAACCTGTTTGAATTGCATATTGTGTATTGTGTATTGTGTATTGTGTATTGACCTCTCCTCTTGCTGTTTAAATACTATCTCGCATTGGTCGAGAATTTGATATAAATTCCCTTTCTACGGGCTTTTGACTATTATCCCATTGGCTCAGAATAACTAGAGAACGTGACAAAAATACAATCTGTACGCTGCATGGCCCCACTTGAAAGCAAATGCGGGGACATTCGAAATAATCGATACCAATTATCCCTGTTTCGAACATAGTGAAAAAAAAGCTGCTGCACCATACGACATAACGAAAAACAGCACACTATATGCCATGTAACCACGAAGCTTGCATACATGTGTACCATAGAAAGCGGCGAAACTAGCCAATGATGTTCTCAATAGAGATAATGAAGTCTACTGTCCCGAACATGCACATAAAAGAAGCCAGCCCATTTATGCTCGCAATTAATAACAAAGTAATATACGTGCACCATAATAGATAGAGTAATTGCCTATTATGTTACTCAGGAAAATGACGAGGTCTCCACCCTGGACCATGCGGCATACCGAACTGCACATCATGCTCGCAAGTACGTGCACCAAAATAGATAGAGTAATTGCCTATGTTTCGCAAGAATGACGAGGTCTCCCATCCTGGACCATGCGGCATACCGAACCAGATTATATCACGCTCGCAATCCCCTTCTCCCTTTTCAATTCTCATGGCCGAGATAAGCTCATTTCCATCGATAGCCTTATACAAGCACGGGCGAGATGTTCAAAAATAGGTACGTTCTGCAATTGTAAATTCAGACGAAAACAGAATTCATCCAGGTAATGCTGTAAATACTTCGGTCCGATCCCGTTAAATACTCGATTGGTCCACGCTCTCGCTTTGCGCAAATAATTCCGCAGGGAAGGAACGCGTTGATAATGGTAGCGCCTCGTCTCGATATCCACATCGAGCGCATCCGGGCTGACATGCTCCTTGATGAAGTGCTCGCCCGCAGACCGATAGATTCTGCCGTCCTCCATATCTTCCGGACGAACGGTTTTGATTTTGACCTGCTGAGGTACAGCTCCTTTGTCCAAGGAAGCAACGACGAATACAGGCCTCTGTTCGGGATAGAGCCCTAAGACCGACGCAGCACTGCGGAAAGGGCGATGAAAAGCTGTGCCTCCCTTCACCACACCGGTAAGCGGCTGCTTATGATCTGCTTGAGACAAAGCTTGGCGAATCTTGTGAAGGATCGCCCAGGCGGTTTTATAAGTGACCTGCAGGAATGAACTGAGCTGAACGGCATTCGTGCCTCGCTCGGTATTG
>NZ_JBHTIU010000072.1:0-23846 GCF_042677205.1 Paenibacillus residui | reverse complement strand
GGCGCTTGCCGCTGGCAGCGCGCGAGCGGCCCTTGGCCGGCGCCTCCGGCTGCGCGAAGGCGGCTTGATCCGCCTGCGGCTGGCTGCGCACCTTGTTCACGATGTAGACGGTGAATTCCTTCACCTTCTCCATGAACGCGGTGTCGGACGCCTGGCCTCTGGCGATCTCATTCAGCCGCCGCTCCCACTGGCCGGTCATCTCCGGCGAGGTCAGCAGCTCGATGCCGGCCCCGCGGATCAGCTCCACCGCCGAACGCCCCTTCGGCTCGAGCTCGATCCGCTTGCCCTGCATTCGGATGTAGCCGACCTTCTTCAACCGCTCGATCGTGGCGGCCCGGGTGGCCGGGGTGCCCAGGCCGGAGTCCTTGATCGCTTCCCGCAGGTCTTCATCCTCGATTTGCTTCCCGGCGCTCTCCATCGCCTTCAGCAGCGTTCCTTCGGTGAACGGCTTCGGCGGCTGGGTTTCCTTCTCCTGTACCGCAGCATCGGTGCAGAGCACTCCTAGCGACTTATCCACCGAGAACGGCTTGTCCGTCTCAACTTCCTCGTTCTCCTCTTCTTTTTTACGCTTGGAGTTTTTCTTGCTATCTTCAGTGCCGGAATAGACGATCTTCCAGCCCAAATCGAGAAGCTGCTTGACGGTCGTTTTGAACGTCTCCTCGGCTACCTCCGTTATTACGGTATGCATTTTATATTGGGCCGGCGGATAGAAATGCGACAGAAAACGGCGAACGATCATATCGTACAGCTTCTGCTCGTCGGCAGACAGGCTGCCCGCTTTTTTGGCCGTGGGTAGAATGGCGTGATGGTCCTCCACCTTGGCCGGATTGCAGACATGCCGGTTATTTTTGTGAACGAAGGACCTCGCCGCCTGCTGGACAAGAGAATCGTAGTCCGTCCCCTGCAGGGAAGACAGCGCCCGGTGCATCTCCGGAATGTTCTGCTCGGTCACGTAATTGGAATTCGTTCTCGGATAAGTGATCACTTTATGCTTCTCGTAAAGAGATTGCGCCAGGTCGAGCGTTTTTTTCGCACTGAAGCCGTATTTGCCGTTCGCTTCGCGCTGCAGCAGAGTCAGGTCATACAGCCTGTAAGGATATTCGCGCGTATCCTTGATTTCATAGCTGGTTATTCTGCCGGGCCGGCCCTTGACTTTGGCCGCAATCTCATCCGCCCGTTGACGGTCGGTGATCCGTTCTCCCTGCCATTTGCCCGGATAACGTGTGCTCTCTTGGGAGAAGCCGGCCTCCACTTCATAATAGGTTAACGAACGGAAGGCTTCGATCTGCTTCTCCCGGTCATAGATCAGGGCAAGCACCGGAGTCTGCACCCGCCCGACGGACAGGAGCTCCCGATGCTTCGTAGTAAAAGCGCGCGAGCCGTTCATGCCGATCAGCCAATCGGCTTCGCTGCGGGCCCGGGCCGCCTTGGTCAAATGCTCGAATTCCGAGCCGTCTCTCAACTGGGCGAAGCCCTGACGGATCGTCTCCGGCGTGAGGTCGGAAATCCACAGCCGCTGAACCGGATGCCGAAGCTTCAGATGCTGCTGGATGAACGAGAAAATAAGCTGGCCTTCCCGTCCCGCATCGCAAGCATTGATAATGGTTCCGCACTGCTTCGCCAGGTCCGCGATCACCTTGAGCTGGGATCGGGTTTTGTAGTGAGGAATTAGCTTGAAGGTATCGGGAATGATCGGCAAATCTTCGATCCTCCATTTTTTATAGCGGACGTCGTATTTATCCGGCTCGGCCAAACCGACCAAATGGCCGATGGCCCAAGTAATGATATAGCGCTCTCCTTCGAGGTGCGTTTTTTTGTTGACGGCTTTAGGCTCAATCGCCTTGGCTATATTACGGCCCATGTCGGGCTTCTCGGCCAGAACTAACGTTTTCACGGAATCATCACCTTGCGTATGGTAAACTGCTTTTCTTGTATTGTACACCAGCCCGGACGGAGATTGGACAAATAGTTTTGCAAGCGGATAGGCGTTGAGGGGAATATACGGTAAAATGTGTCTATGCTTCCAAGGGGGTGCCGGAATGATTTTGATAAAAAAGGATATGCCCAGATTTGTCCTCTATTTGCTGTTAAAGCTGGCGGGAGCGGGATTCTGCTTGACTTTACTTTATGCATTTATACTGCAGGTTTCAGGATTCAGTACGGTTCCCGTTTTGGGCAGATTTCCACTCCCGGTTGAAGTCGTTCCTTATGGCTGGGAGGTCACCCGCCGTCAAATTAGCGAGCTGGGCTGTACCCCTCAATTGCGCCTTCGGGACGAAGTCCCCTTCCTGACGGACAATGGAAACTATATATTGGACTGCCGTTTTGCAGCTATAGAGGAGCCGCAGGGATTAAGCCATCAGTTGAATTCCATTCCGGGGGTAGTGGAGAACGGGCTTTTTGTAAACCGGACGGATCTGGTGATCGTAGGCGGGGCAAACGGCGTTTCGATAAGGATTTAAATCGTAACGAAACTTCATATCGTTAAATCGCTATTTTGAGCTTGTTTCGATTTCTAAAGAAACTGTGTATCGCTAATGTCATTTTTCCGCCTCTTTTTATCGATTTTTTCGCTTATAGCGTTACGTAGTTTCGTTACAATTCCGCCGCGCCTGTTTCTGCTTAAATAAGGCCGCACAGTTTCGCTAGATTAATATTAGGAGGAAAATTTGAAGGTACTCCCCAGCCTTATGAAGGAGTATTCATGTCAAGCATCCTCCATTTATTTGTAAAACAGAAGATTTACATTTATGGTTCGTAGCTGCCTCAAAAAGCCGTAAGTTAAGAATCAGAAGGATCAGAAGGGAGGAAGTAACCATGAACGAGGAAACTTTCTTGGCGAATTGGAGAACCATTCTTGAGAATAGAGTGGAGGAAGTTATAAGCCGTTTCCGCCGGGTTCCGGGGGTTCGGGCCCTTATTCTGGGGGGCAGTCTGGGAAGAGGGGAGCCATGGCCGCTTTCCGATATTGATATTATTCCCATATATGATATTAATCATGGAGACGAGGCTAATGAGCGGATTAAAGAGCTGCGTACAGAATCGATTCGGGAGTGGGAGCAGGCCGGCTGGAGAACGGCTTTGGACGTAGGGTCCCTTTATTTTAATGTGGAGATGGTTTCGCGCGTCATTAATTCACGACCTTCCGATCTGGATTCCCTTCTGGATAACCTCTCTTGCTATCACTGTTTGGATAAAGCCTACCAATGCCGGGTATTAGTGGACCCTGACGGGTACGGAAGCGATTTGGTGCAATGGTTTAATGCCCACCGTTTCGCAGATCAAGTGGTTTCTCTAAGAAAGAGCAAGCTGGCCAGATCCTTCTCTATCAACTTAAGCCTGCTGGAAAAATCGATAACGGAACAAGAGCGCCTGACGGCGACTTTTTACCTTAATGAAGCTGTTGAGAATCTGCGCACTTATCTGTTGGAAAGCTGGGGAGAGCGGGATCATTCTTTCGCCCGTCTGGGAACCCGTTTCGAGAGGATAGCCCGTGCTAAACAGCAAGACCATCTGGCGGACAAAATCAATAAAGTAAGGTCACTGGATGATGAGTCCGTCCTTAACAGACTGAACGTCTCGCCCGATTGGATTAAAAACCGCCATCGCCTTTCCTATAGGTGCAGACGGTCCGTGGGAGAGGAGTTGACGGAAGTTCAGGATGCCCGCGACGTGCTAAGGGTCTTCGCCAGATACGAGATAAAAAATCTGTGGCACGGGACATCCGATGCTTATCCGGAATGGCTGGGAATTATGAGCAGCATAGAAGAAGCGCGGTACGGGTATGAGAGCTTACAGCGATTAGGTGATGAGGTATTGTCTTTATAGGCAGAGCATTTTTTCGTTGTCGGAATGATGTTAAACTCTTCTTCATCCTTGACATCCCCGCCTTTTTGCAAAGGCACGTCACGAGCTAGCCCTGCCTACATCCCTTTTCGGAGCTCCTCCCCTATTTTCCCGAGAGGTAATAAACCGCAAATAGTATAGCTGCCGAGGGCTATTCCCGGCATGGATTCGTTAGAATTTCTATCCTGGGGGAGGACTACCGTAAAAATTCGTCTATTTTCGTTTTCCGCAGGTGCCGTGCAGACGGAATGGCGCGTCTAACTGGATTTTATGCAGGTAAATTGAAGTGAATGGTGCAGAGCGGCTAGACTAGATGGAAAAACTCCATTTAGTATGGAGGATTTTTGCGGATATCCCTCTTTTCGCGGATAATAGATGGACTTTTTCCACTTAGTTTCCATTATTTCGCTCCAAAGGAGCAAACTAACTGGAGGAAAGGAAATCCAGTTAGTTTTCATTTCAACCACAGACTGCAGTATCCTATCCCTCGAAACTCCCAATGTTTAACGAGTTCAATGGCCTCGAGGACATTCTTTCTGCATTTTTCTATCAATTCATCACTATATTATATTTGCTAGCAGCTAAATAAAACTCTTCTTCATCCAAAACTCGAACGTCCTCGTCTTTTTGCAAATACACATCAAGCTCATAATCATAATATGCGACCTATGATGATAAAAAAATAGTAAATTGTATATATGGTTAGTATATGCGGTAGTTGGCAGCTCGAGATGGATTGAGCATCATGCTTCCAGCTTTGAAATCGAGAAAATCCAAATACCGATTTTTGAGAAGCGGTTTACCTTGTTTAGGAGGTTACAATCCATGAACGATAATCGCCGGCCACGTATCGGAATGCTGTGGGGGGATTTTCCCTGGACGTCTGCACCCCGGAAATTAGGAAAGCTGTGGAGTATGGGGAGAGTGGCGCGGGATATCACTTATGCTTTGCGGCAAACCGCAGAGGTCGTCCCGTATTTACCGCCGGAGGATAAAACGGAGGAACGGGAAGAAATGAAGGCATTTCTGCACAGGATTGATCTTCTCTGGGCCGATGTCTATCCATCCAGCGCCCTGGCTCTGACTCTGCGCAAAGAATTGGGGCTGGGCATACCCGCCGTACTGTTCGCCGGAGGAGCGATGCCGAAGGGTGCAGAGGCGATGCTCTTTCCCTGGAGGCAGCTTCTGCATGCGAAGGATGGCATTCTATTTACCTGCCGTGCGGATCAGCAGATTTGGAAACGCCTTGTGCAGTGGAGCCATTGGCAGGAATGGGTCATTCCGCTTAGTGTGGACCAGACGGTCTTCTACCCGCGTACGGCGGACGAACGGCAAGAAACGAGAAAGCAGCTCTCGATCCAGCCGGATGCCCCGGTTCTGCTCTATGTGGGCCGGTTAAACGTGCAGAAAAATCTGCATACCCTGCTCCACCTGTTTGCCGCCGTGAAAGAACAGGTTCAGGATGCTTACCTTTGCATAGTGGGCGAGGAGGACGACATCGCGTTCGGAGAGTTTCGGGTTCGTAATACGGGCTATGTAGAATGGTTACGCGGGATTTCAGACAGCCTGCGAATCTCGGAAAGTGTGAGATGGATAGGTCCCCGTTTCGGGGAAGAACTGGCGAAAATGTACTCCGCCGCAGATGTAGCCGTAAATATGGGGTTTTACCATCGCGAAAATTTCGGGCTGTCGCAAGCTGAGGCCGCTTCATGCGGACTGCCGGTCGTCTGTACCGCCTGGGGAGGCTTCAAGGATGTGGTTCGGCATGGGGAAACCGGTTATTTCGTCGATGCCGTGCTGACCAAAAACGGGATTAGAGCAGACTGGGCCTCCGGGGCCAAAGTCCTCGTTAATCTGCTTCGGCAGCGCAGCCTCCGTGAAGAAATGGGAAGGAGAGCGGCACAATTCGCGGAGATACATTTTAGTCTTGAAGCTCTAGCGAACAATTTGCGTGGAGTGGCGTGCGAAGTGTTACCGTTCATTACTTCGTGGGGAGAGGAGGGGGCTTACGCTCCCAGTGAATTTGCAGAACGGTATGAAGCCAACAAACGGGCATCCGGATGGTACGGGGCAGGCGAACTGCAGGGAATGAAGTGGCAGCCTCCAATGTTCCAGGGGAAAGATTATGAGCTGTACGAAACGCTCATGGCCCCTTATTCCACACGTCTTGCGGAAGAATGGGGGATGGAATCGGTAACCTCCGAGCATATCCCTTATTTTGCGGCTTCCGTAACGCTAGATTCCGACCGGCTGCTGATCTTAAATGAAGATCCGATCTGGCCGCATCGCCGATTTTTAACACGGCAGGAATGGGATATTGTCCGGCATATCGATGGTATCCGTACTTTAGAAGAGATAGTCCGGCAAGCGGGAACCGAATTCTCCTCCTGCGTTCATGTCGTGTGGAGCCTGTATTTGGAAGGGTTTGTCCTTTTTATAAATAATAATTTATAAGTTTCGGGGCTCCCCGCAAAGTTTTGTATAAAGCTTTATCGAAGTAAAGCAAGAAGATCGACCGCGTTTATAGGAAGGTTTAGATGCCGACTCCGCTGGAGTGCGGACGGAATATGCTTCGAAGGCTATGTGTCACTTTGTGGGGTTATTCTAGCCCTTTGTTTAGAAGCTTGATTAGAAGGTGGGGTGACTGCAGTGAGAATAGATCCAAAAGAATTTCACGTACATAATTTACGTTATATTATAAGGTCCGCCGCAGAAGACGATGCGAAAACCTTTTCTGAAGTAAGGCTGCAGATAGATGGCGAAACCGAGTATTTGGACCGGGAACAAGGCGAAGCATTCATCGATGAATCCGGGTTTAAGAAAATCATTAAAGAGGATACGGAAAGCATCAACAGCCTGTTGTTAGTGGCTGAAGTTAATGGACGAATTGCGGGTTTTTCAAGATGTGCAGGGAACGCATTGAAAAGAACTTCGCATAAAGTAGAATTCGGAGTTTGTATTTTGCAGCAATATTGGGGATTTGGAATAGGAAAAAACTTGCTGGAAGCATCTGTTCACTGGGCGGATTCCAATGGAATCAAGAAAATTGCTTTGAATGTGCTTGAAACGAACGATAAAGCGATAAGGCTGTATAAAAAATATGGCTTTGAAGTGGAAGGTGTATTAAAAAAGGACAAGATTCTATCTGACGGAAACTACTATAACACTATATTAATGGGAAGGTTTAACGACTGAGCATCGAAAAAACCGTTTCCAACATCATCAAAAACCATATTGCCTCCCATTAGCAGCCCGGATTGTTATACTATGGCTCTGATTAGTTCATTGCTCAATAATGGGGGGAGGAACGGGATGAAAGAGCCAAGGCAAGGTAACGGAGAGCAGCCGGGACGTTCTGATGGGGAAAACGGTTCAGCACGAGATGCAGGATCTCGTACGGGATTCGGAAACTATATCAACCCGGAATCAGCCAATGACTCGGTGAATAGCTATTGAAGTTGTGCAGCTAGAATACGACATCAACCATAAGGTTATGGTTTCGTTGGAACCTGGGAACTACCTTGAAAATCCGTCTATTTTCATTTTCTGCTGGTGTCGTGCAAACGGAATGGCGCGTCTAACTGGATTTTATGCAGGTAAATTGAAGCGAATGGCGCAAAGTGACTAGACTAGATGGAAAAACTCCATTTAGAATGGAGGATTTTTGCTGATATCCCCCTTTTTGTGGAAAATAGATGGACTTTTTCCATTTAGTTTTCGTTTTTCATCTAGAAGGAGCAAACTAACTGGATGAAATCCAGTTAGCTATCCGACACCCAACGGGGAACCTCAGTCGGATTAAGCACCTATGCACCCAACGGGGAAGCCAGTCGCACCTATGCACCTAAATGGGGAAGTGCCCCCGGTCAGTTTATTCTAAGCGCCTACGCACCTGAAGTAGCAGCACCAATCGGACTATTTGCTATGTGAAAAAGCCGGCTCATTCAACTGGGCGGTTATCAGCAAGAACGGCAACTTATTTGAAATGGAGGCTGCAGGATGAAGCAGGAACTTACCCTATCTTATCTTCAACAGTATATTAAGCAATTCGATTACCGCCCGGATAAGAAGACCGACTATTTTCTTAAGCTGACAGAGGAAGTTGGCGAATTAGCCGAAATGATAAGAAAAGATTCGCGCTGCTCTGCAACTGGAAATATTAAAGGTACTATAGAAGAGGAATTAAGCGATGTATTGTACTATGTTATAGCTCTGGCGAATGTTTACGAGATTGATCTGGAGAAGAGCTTCCTGCTGAAGGACGAATGGAACAAAAAGAAATGGAACAGATAAAAGTTTAGCTAGAAGTATTGACCTTTACGTTACGTAAAGGTGTAGAGTGGATATTGTCAGGAGGTGAGCCAATGGAATACACAGTACAGAAGCTTGGCAGATTGGCGGGCGTCAGCTCACGGACACTGCGTTATTACGATGAGATCGGCATTCTGAAGCCGGCCCGGATCAACTCCTCGGGGTACCGCATTTACGGGAAGAAGGAAGTGGACAGACTGCAGCAAATTTTGTTCTACCGGGAATTGGGCGTCGATCTGAATTGCATTAAAGAAATTGTTACATCTCCGACTTTTGACGCAGGGAGTGCTCTTCGGGAGCATCATCAGAAGCTTCTGGAGAAGAGAAAACAGTTAGATATGCTGATTGCCAACGTAGAGAAAACGATGGCTTGGCAGGAAGGGAGAATCGAAATGAAAGATCAGGAAAAATTCGAAGGCTTCAAGCGGCAGCTGGTTGAAGAGAACGAGAAGAAATATGGCAAGGAGGTGCGCGAGAAATACGGTGATGAGACGGTGGACAGGTCCAACCGGAAGATGATGAATATGTCGCAGGAAGAATATGACGAGACCATGCGTCTTGCGGAGGAAATTACCGATGTTCTGGCCGAAGCCGTTCGAACTGGAGATCCTGCCGGAGAATTGGCGCAGAAGGCTGCCGCATTGCATAAACAATGGCTAATGTTTTATTGGGATGACTACAGCCCGGAGGCTCATGCCGGCCTGGCTCAAATGTATGTGGATGACGAACGGTTCACCGCTTATTATGATAAAAAGCAGCCGGGAGCCGCCAAATTTCTGCGAGATGCCATTCATATATACACAGGGATCCAAAAGTGACTGTGGTTCGAATCTTCACGGAAGATTCTGAGTGAACAGCCAAAGGGACAGCGAAACAGTCCAATACGGGAGTGCTCACCCGGGGATCTGTTCTTGACATTAACGTTACGTAAATCTTTATACTCGAGTTTGTCAGACGATTCCTAATAGTTAAACAAAGAAAGGTGAGCACATATGGCTAAAGAAGTAATACGGATAGTAAAACTGGCGCTGGAGGCAGGGAAAGCGAACCCCGCCAGAGTGGGAAAGGATCTCGCCCCGACCGGCATCCATTTGATGCAGTTTTGCACACAGTATAATGAATTGACCAAAGGCAAGCCGGGCCAGGTCATTCCTGCAGAGATCAAGGTGTACGAGGACCGGTCGTTCGATATTACGTTAAAAACACCGCCGGCCTCTTTCCTCCTCAAGCAGTTCGCCGGAATAGAGAAGGGATCGGCCACCCCGGGCCGTACCATCGCCGGGTCCATTACCCGGGACGAATTGCGGCAAATTGCAGAGATCAAGCTGCCTGACCTGAATACGACTAACTTGGAAAGCGCCATGCGAATCATTGCCGGCACAGCCAGGAATATGGGGATCCGTATTGAGGATTAGAAAGATATTCTATTTCCGGAAGTTAAGGCAGAAGGCGCACATATTCCAACTATTAAAGGCTTCAGCAAAAGTAATTTTGCCGGAGCCTTTTTTGATTCCCCTAATGCCGATAATAGAGCGCTCCATCATATATATTCCGTTGATAATCAATAAAAAAAATAACTAATGTTAAAGAGTACCTTGTTATATTAAGTAAAATAACTTACAATAACAATGTACTTAATAATGTTAAGTAATCGATTGGATGTGTATGATGTTGAATAAAGAATTGCTGAAAGGAAATATCGATCTTCTCATCCTTTCTGTAGTAAAGGAGAAAGAGAGTTACGGCTATGAAATCTCTAAAACGATTAAGGAAAAAACGGAGGGTGATTTTGAAATTCAAGAAGCAACATTATATTTATCGCTAAAAAGGTTGGAAAAGCAGGGCGCCATATCCTCTTCCTGGGGAAATGAAAGTCATGGCGGAAGGCGCAAATACTACGCGATTACAGATGAAGGGATTCGACTACTGGATAATATTATAGAAGATTGGAAGAAGGTCTCTGAAATAGTTAAACGATTTTTATAAGGGGGGGCAATCAATGAGTCCACAGATTCGGAAACTTTTCAGTCTCTGTGATGTTAAATATGGGTGGGTATTGCTCGGTTCATCCGCACTATTTGGAATATCCAATTATTTTGACCAAACCTATATAAACGATCCGATATGGGTACATATTAGTTATTGGTTTTCGTTTGCGATTGCGGTTCTTTGGGGCGTGCTGAACTATATCAGCCACGTTCGCTTGAACAGTATGTACAAGAAACAAAATGACATACAGAAGTACGTAAATCAATTGGCCATGAGCGAAGAGGATAAACTGGAGCTGCAAACATATTTAGAAGATTATGTCCAGGATTTGATTCAACAAGGTAAAACCGAAGATGAGGCTGCGAGGGAAGCTATTAATCAGTTCAAGGTCAAAGAATTTTTATCATTATCTAAAAATACAATGTTCTTCAATTTGAGTGCCCATTATTATTTAATCGGTTGGACAACGATAACCGTGATTTCTATTATTTTGGCCTGGTTATTGGAGACGGCATTATTTCCGGATTCGTTAGTGATCGAAGCTGTGGAAAATGTATTAGCCGCTTATAGTATTGGGCTGCTTGGAATGTTTTTCTTATATAAATTGATCGATGCCGCTATTTATCAAAAGTTTAAAGAGGTATTTGAATAAAACTATTTGTGACCAGTGGAAGGAGCAGGTAAATGGAGAATTGGATAACAAATATAATGGAGCAATTCGGATATATAGGGATTTTCATGTTGATAATGTTGGAGAATCTGTTCCCTCCGATTCCTTCCGAAGTTATTTTAACGTTCGGAGGTTTTATGACAACTTATACAAATTTAAGTGTATTCGGTTTAGTCGTAGCTTCCAGCGTCGGATCGGTGGCTGGGGCCATCATTCTCTACGGTATTGGGTTACTTTTAGATGTTAGAAGACTGGAAAAAATTGTTGAGAAATGGGGATCTATTCTTAGACTGACGAAGAAGGATATTCATAAAGCGAATGATTGGTTTTCAAAATATGGAGCTTGGACGGTATTTTTCTGCCGTTTCATCCCTTTAATCCGAAGCCTGATCTCTATTCCAGCCGGAATGGCACATATGAATTTCGGAATTTTTGTACTATTAACAACTCTGGGAACGGTTATTTGGAATGTTGTCCTAATTAATATTGGCGCCGCAGTCGGGGGGTCATGGGGAACCATTGTAGGTTTTATGGATATGTACTCAAATGCAGTATACATAGTGCTGGCATTGCTGCTTATCGTGTTCGCCGTTTTGTTTATCAGAAAAAGAGTGAAATAGCGTCCAGTGTACGCTCTCCCTATGCTTCAAAGAGATGTGCATCGTAAAAAATCCAAGAAAAGGAGGCTAAATGGCTAAAATCAAATGCACTTTGGTATGTCTTCGGCCCATTTAGACTAAAATCATTCAAAGACCTGCACTTTCGCCTGTCTTTGTCGTTTGTTCATCACTCTACGATTCGCAAAGTTCAGATTAACTTAGATAGAGAAAAATTCAATCTGTTGGAGCTGCTAAAGGAACAGAAGATATGGTGAGAATAAAATGGAAAATCCCGGGGAAATAAACTATTGATTTCTAGTTGGTGAAAATGATTAACTGTATTTCATGCAGTTAAATTCAAGCGATTGGTGGAAAGCGATTAAAGTAAATGGAAAAACTACATTTAGATTAAAGACATTTTGCCGAAATGGCCTTTTTTGCACTAACTAGCTGTAGTTTTTCCATTTAGTTTCCGTCTTTTCGCTCCAGAGGAGCAAATGTATGAAATCCAGTTAAGCGTCCAAGGCGGAAAAGCGCCCTTGGTGAGGGGTATTTTATTGGTATAATGTTTTCGAGTGGCATGAGGGGAAGGGTGTGCTGCGTATGTTAATGAAGAAATCGATGCAAGTCCTGTAGGGGACGAAGCCAAAGTCAGTGACTTCAGACAAACACCTACTGGTGGAAGGTGGGGGAAGACCCTGTCTTACAGTGGCTGAGACAATTTCTATAAAATCAGTCGTGGTCCGGATTTGGAGATGAAACAGGCTGCAATGAAGCGGGAACCAGAAGTAATCGCGGGTCCTAAAGATTTGCGGTGAATCGGTCACTCGTCTGGCAGAAGCCTGAGGCTCATCCTGGATGAGAAGAATCGAACGGAACCCTGATTCCAAACAGATCTATATGTTTTAAGATCTGGGAGGAGAAGGGCTTGAATCGAGATGCACAAAATCAATCCTTTGTATGTAATCATTGCGGGAAACATGTATATGCATTGACTAACGGTAGCTATAGGAATCACTGTCCATACTGCCTCTATTCCATGCATGTAGATATTCTACCGGGAGACCGAATGCAAACCTGTCGCGGGTTGATGAGGCCCGTCGGTGTTATTTTCCATTCAAAAAAAGGATTGCAGCTTCTGCATGAATGTGTGAAGTGCGGAGATAAAAAAGCAAATGTTGTTGCTCAGAACACGGTACAAGAAGACAATTATGAGTTAATCCTTCAATTGATGAAACATCATAATCTATGAAATAACTACCATACTCCTCATGCCACGAATAGATAAAACTTCCACTAGGGATTAGTTACTCAGATTGCTGAGACGTTCCAGCCGCCCGTCTCGTATAATGCATACCGTAGAGATTATGTTTACAAATAAATCTTGTAAAGCAGGGATTGTTATGAAGCTGCCCGCCGATTTAGACGGCATCATTCAGTTGTTCAGGAGAGAGATGACGGATTCTTTGGTAGGCCTCTATCTGCACGGTTCTATGGCCATGGGATGTTATCACCCGGCTCATAGCGATATAGATTTGCTGGTGGTCATTAAGAACAAGCAGCCCAGGGAGACTTATCGGAGAATAGCACAACAGCTTATGGCGGAAGAGGAGCGGCTAGGGGTCAAGGGTATTGAGCTAAGTATTGTACTGGAGTCTGTAACCCGGTGCATGGTTTACCCGACTCCGTTTGAATTTCATTACTCGCCATCCCACAAGGAGAGATATGCCTCCGAGGATAACTATGTTTGCGGCGATGCGGTTGACCCCGATTTGGCTGCTCATTTCGGCGTGACCTGTCAGCGAGGAATTTCCCTGTACGGGAAACCGGTCCGCGAAGTATTCAAGCCTGTGGACAGGACATGCTTTCTTCAATCGATAAAATTTGATGTGGATCAGGCTTTAGAGGAAATTGTCAATCATCCGGTGTATTATGTTTTGAACTTGTGCAGGGCTCTTCTGTTTCTGGAAAATGGCTCGATCGCCTCGAAGAGAGAAGGCGGTGAATGGGCGATGAAAGCTCTGCCTCTCGTATATGCTGCTGTAGTCGACCCATGCCTGGCCCATTACAACGGGAACCTGAATAAGTTGGAGCTTAGCCAACCGCAGCTGGTCGATTTCGCAAAATATATGCTGGAGAGGATCGAAAGCCAACAGCTTTCGCAGGAAAGTTAGCCGTTACAGGCTCGAAGTTCCTGCATCCAAGAACCAAGACCATCAAAAGTGCATGTCTTTGTCCGGGATTCCGGCAAAGCTCGGTAAAGACGAGCAAAAATGCATGTCTATCTCCGAAAAATTCCGGAAATCGGCCAAATATCCGAATTTACCTGCACTTTTGTCTGTCTTTTGCTGATTTTGGTTAAAATCCTTAAAAAGACCTGCATTTTTGCATTAGATCAAGATAAAGAAGCCGCCGGTCATCACTTGCCCTGCTCCTTGCCCCAAATTGGGGGTGGTTGCATGGGCTGCATCGCCGAGCAGAACAATCTTTGCAGGGGGGATTTAGCGATTTCGAGATTATAAATCAAGACGATGTCGAACCTCAAGGTGATTTTCCTAGGAGTCTTTCGAATGGGAGAACGTTCTCAAGACGGGTTCGTTAACTCTATATCCAGCAACTCCCGGATCGAATAGATAACGACTTTCGGCAGATAGTTTTCTTCAGGAACCAACTCTCCATACTTTTTTTGCTGAAAAACGGTCTTTAAATAATCTTTCTGTTCAACCCTTCTATCGGGCGAGATCCGTCTTACGGCCTCCGGCATCTGATGATCGATCAAAATCGATAAGGCCCCCAACTGGTTGGCAAAGTACACATCATGATCCAACCGATCCCCTACATGAGCGATGATTTCCCCTTCCTCCAGCAGCCGATCCGCCATTTTAATTTCCGGCTTGCAGTACCCGGTATTACAAGGGGTTATAATTTTATCAATATACGTTACTAATTGAATCGTTTCCATGACAGGAACTTGGTATTTATAAAAGCCGTTCGTCACGACGCCGAGTAAATATCCTCTACTTTTTAATTCTTCCAAGACGGTTAAAGCATCGTTTTCCAACAAGTAGACTTTAGGATCAACTGCATGTTTTTGAACTATTTCAGCAATATCGATGGTAATCGGTATATTTTTCTCAACTAAAATTTGTTTCAAAATATCATCCCAGTCATAAGCGGCCGCATCTTGCGCTTGCTCCAGCCGTTTTCTATGTTCTTTTTTTATTTCTGGGAGAATTCCATCCTTTAATTCCAGATGGGGGGCTACAAGACGATCAATCTCCGGAAAAACCCATTTTGAGAAGGGATTTTGCATGAGGGTTTCGTCGAGATCGAATGTAATATACTGATGCATCTATTACTCACCTCATCGATATAGATTTTAGTCCTGTACACAAACGATACAAGGTTTATATTTATTTCCAATACGTTCTAAATCAACTTTCCACCCCGAAAATTACTCTGAATAGTTCATTCACCATAGGGAGCCTAAATTCCTTTTAATAGACAATACAATTGATTATTCGACATTCAATGACATACGGAAAGCAGGCGAAAACCGCTAAGGAATCATTAAGTAAGCGCTTGCGATAGAGTTGAAGTAATGGTATACTTTGGAAAAATTATAGTTCATCATAACAGATTACGGTAAGAAAGAAAAGAAAGGAATAGCTGCCAATTCGTTTTAAAGTGGTCTTAATTAAGTGGAAATTAGGGGGGATAGCATTAATTGAAATAGAAATATATGTACTTCTGATGTGACATCTTTATCTAGCTGTTATTCTAGCGATCCTTCCGTTGTTCAAACGTTATTTTTGTGTTTTCTATCTGTTTTCAGATGACCCGCTATGCTGCAACCCCAATAGAATGTTTTCTACATCAGACCTCCAAGCTAAGCCATCTACGTTTATACTTGCTCTTGATCCATTGATTCTACACAACTTTCAGCTAAAATTTACAGTCCTAATTGCTTCTATTCGAAGCGGGGTTCTTCAAAAATAGTGGAAAATAATTAATAAAAATACAAAAGCTGGCGAAATCTTTTGATTCCATGATTCTTTCCGGCTTATTCCATTTATGAATTTCATATGACCAAACAAGGAGGTACTCTAGTGAGAAAAATTGCTTATTTATCTCTTACCTTTACGTTTTTTGTCATTATGATTATGGGTTGCTCTAAAGATTCCGGTGCAAGAGAACCTGGTGGCAAGCAGGTCGATGACGGTTCCAAAAGATTGAAGATCTCGATGATCGTACCTGTGCAGCAGGGAGGGGGTTGGGAGGACAAGAATCACCCGACCATTAAGTATGTTGAAGACAAATTTAATATTGACTTGGATATCCGCTGGGTACCAGGGGGCAATGATTATAAAAATACGTTGAACAGTCTGGCCGCCTCCAAAGATTTACCGGACATGTATTATGTAGATGAGCCCGTTAATTTTAGAAAATGGCAGAAGAGCGGAGCTTTTGTTGATTTGAAGCCGTATTTGGAAGAATTCCCCGCATTAGCAAGCGAATTCCCGCAGGATGCAATGGAAGTGTTTAATGAACCGGGGAAAATATACGGATTCCCGAAATATACGATGAAATATAGCAACGCTCTATGGGTTCGCAAAGATTGGCTGGACAAATTGGGTATTCCCATTCCAAGCCCCGAGGAATTTACGATAGATAAGTTCTATGAAATCTCAAAAGCTTTTGTCGAACAAGATCCGGGCGGAAATGGAAAAGGCGGTACCGTTGGTTTCACCAATGAATTTGGAACATCGACCGGTTTGGGCAAGAGCCGGAATGCCTTTCTGCAAGCGGCTTATGGGATTGCCTATGAATGGAAAGAGCAGGACGGCAGATTAGTAAAAATGGAGGAGCAAAACGAAGAATGGAAGGGCCTCTTAACCTTTTTAAGTAAAGCTTATCAAGAAAATGTATTCGATCATAATTTCGCTACGAATGTTGGAAGCGATATTGTGGCCTTGGTGGAAGGAAATAAAATCGGTTGGGAGATCGCAGGGCCCAGCACAATTAAAAAGAGAGAAGAAGCCTTGAAGAAAATTGTCCCCGAGGCGGAATTCGTTATGATTCCTTATCCACCCAAAGGGCCTAAAGGCGAATCGGGCTTGTTGGTAACGGTACAAGGGCGAGGAAAGCTCGTTTTGAATGCCAAAATGGAAGAGGAAAAAATTTATCGGATTTTAGAATGGCTCGATTGGTGGATTACGGAAGAAGGGACTACCGTGATGAAAGATGGTCCCGAAGGAGAGATTTGGGAGAAAAATGCGGATGGCAAAATTGTCCTGACGGAAAAAGGAAAGCAGTATGAGGAACAAATCAGTCTGTTGAATAACTGGCTATTCCGCGCTGCCGATGACAATTTTAATATTCATGGCTGGACTCCGGAAGAAGAACAATACGATGCCGAATTTCAGAAGGCGGTCGATCAATATCCTTCTGAATGGAGAGATGCGGGAGATCCTTACACGATTGACTCTCCCACATTCCAAGATCGTTCCAAAGATCTTGCGGCAAAGTTCAATGAGGGGATTGCCAATATCATCGCCGGAAGAAAACCTGTTGACTATATAGATGAGGTGATTGCTCGTTGGAAGGCAGACGGCGGAGATAAGATAATCCAAGAAGTGAACGACTCTTATCAGAAGCAAAAAGCAGCAAAATAAGGGGAAGGGCATCTCGCCCTTCCTTGTTATAAATGAAGCGAGGGAGTAATGCGGCGAATGAACATGAGGACAACGAATAAATCAACATTAACTGCAGGAACCCCACAAGCATCGATACGTCCCCTAAAGACCAGGTTCAACCTTAAACGTACTTGGCCTATTTATATGATGATCTTGCCGGGCTTTTTATTTTTTATCATTTTTAAATACATTCCAATGGCCGGGATTATGATAGCCTTTCAAAATTATGATCCCTTTCTGGGCTTTTGGGGCAGCAAGTGGGTAGGATTCGAAAACTTTGAGAGACTTTTTACGACCAGGGATTTCTGGCCTTTAATGGCGAACACGATGATCCTGAGCGCTCTCGATATTGTATTTTTCTTCCCGATGCCGATTATATTAGCCGTTTTATTAAATGAAGTAAGAATAAAGTGGTTTAAAGTGATGACACAGACGATCTTTTATGCACCGCATTTTCTATCTTGGGTCGTCATTGTGGCCATAACCGTTGTATTATTTGCAACGCGGGACGGAGGAATCAATATCCTTCTGAGAGATTTAGGGTTCAATACCATTGAGCCTTTAACAACACCAGGCGGTTTCCGAATTACTTGGATATTACATAATATTTGGCAAGGAACCGGTTGGGGAGCGATTATTTTCTTGGCGGCAATCGCCGGGGTAGATCCCAATTTATATGAGGCGGCTTCCATCGATGGAGCCGGACGGCTGCGGCAAATTTGGCATATTACTTTACCGGCCATACGCGGTGTGATCATTATTTTATTTATTTTACGATTAGGTTCATTCATGGATATCGGGTTTGAACATGTTTTATTATTGCAGAACCCGTTAAATATGCAGACTTCCGACATATTCGATACGTTTATTTATCGGACCGGTATATTAATGGGGAATTTCAGTTTTACTACAGCAGTAGGAATGTTTAAAGGAATTATTGGTCTTATCCTGGTTGTCGGAGCCAATAAAGCGGTTAAAAAACTCGGGGAGGAGGGAATTTTTTAATGGCAGGGCATAACCCTCAAGGACGAAATGTATTCCTGGATATAGTTGTTTATAGCTTGCTCATCATTGGGTTGATCATCATTATTCTCCCGATCCTCTACGTTGTGATGACCTCATTTGCAACGGAAAAGGAATATTTAACCCGCGGTTTTTTTATCTTTCCGCGTGAATTTACTTTGGAAGGCTACCAGTATTTATTGAAGAATAATTCTTTCTTGAGAGCGTTTAAGAATGCGGTTGAAATTACAGTCATAGGTACCTTCATTAATATATCAATTACAACTTTAATGGCTTACGGTTTATCCAAAAAATTTATTAAAGGGCGTTCGTTTCTAAATTTCATCGTTGTCTTCACAATGATCTTCTCAGGCGGGATGATTCCAACTTATTTAGTTGTGGATAGTTTGGGACTTTTGAACACCTATGGGGCACTCTGGTTATCCACGGCGATCGCACCGTTTAATTTGATCGTGATGCGCGGCTTCTTCCTTAGACTTCCTGATGAACTATTTGATTCCGCGCGGATTGACGGGGCTGGGGAATGGCGCATTCTTTTCTCCATTGTGCTTCCTCTTTCCAAGGCGGCGATTGCAACGTTCACTTTATTTTACATGGTCTCCAATTGGAACACGTATTTCCATGCCATTCTTTATTTGCACGATAATAATAAATGGCCTTTGCAAGTTTTCTTGAAATTGATGCTTGTTGAGGGGGATGCTGATTTTGCACAGCAGGAAATGCAAGGCGTCAACTTCACTCACTCGGCAAGAATGGCGGCCATTCTAATAACAGCCGTTCCGCTGTTATGCGTCTACCCCTTTCTCCAAAAGCATTTTAACAAGGGGATGCTGCTTGGCTCTATGAAAGGTTAAAATTTAGGGTCGTTAAGTGTCAATAAGCCCTCACCCTTCAATAGATGCGAGCTGGCTTCGAGCGAAACGAAGATTTAGAGAAGGTAATGGACTATTTAAAGTCAGGACAGTATGCCTGCCATTTGGATATGGACAGTTTACTGCGGGATATATCTTTATATGTCAGGAAGGAAGCCGAGTTGTTCTGAGTAAGAGTCTATGTGGACGGGAAGGTTTGGAAGAAAGATTGAGGAAAGTTCATACCCGAAATAGATAGCTCACTACTGTTATTTTCATGATGCTTCATAGTTTCTCCGGCACTTTGGACCAAGCTTCGGCTTCCGTGCGCTGGATTCGGTTGAGCCACCTCTTTGCCGATACGGATCCAATTCGGACAAGACATCATCAAGCAAGAGAACAGGCTATTCTCCCGGTTCTTCGTGAATCAACTCGTGCCCGGCCGGCTTCAAGGAAAGTGCGGCCATTTCCCGGAAACGGTTGATCCTATGCATCCAAGACCAGCAAAAGTGCACGTCTTTTTGCGGGATTCCGGCAAAAGTCGGAAAAGACGAGCAGAAATGCATGTCTTTCGCTGCAAAATTCCGAAAATCGGCCAAATGGGCAAATTTACCTGCACTTTTGTCTGTCTTTCGCGGGTTTTGGCTAAATTCCTGAAAAAGACATGCATTTTTGCATTAGACTCGCCATTCCGTTTGCACAGGTGACCGCCAGAGCCAAAACAACGCTATAAGAGTTTTTTATAGGGGATGTAAAATGAATGCACATTGGTGCCCGTATCAAATCATGATATATTTATAGGTATAATTTGATGTCAGAAAGGATCGTAACCATGAAGCTTATCTATACGGGAAAAACCAAAGATGTCTACGCGCTGGAAGATGGGAACTACTTGCTAAGATTTAAGGATGACGTTACAGGAGAGAACGGAGTGTTTGATCCCGGGGCCAATACGGTTGGCTTGACGATGGAAGGAGCCGGCAAAGCGGGACTCCGGTTGACCAAATACTTCTTTGAACGGTTACAGGAGAAAGACATCCCTACTCACTACGTAGAGGCTAATATCGAGGAAGCCACCATGACGGTAAAGCCTGCTTCGGTATTCGGCAAGGGATTGGAGGTCATTTGCCGTTACAGGGCGGTTGGCAGCTTCCTTCGCCGCTATGGTCTGTATGCCGAAGAAGGGCAGCCCTTGGACGCCTTCGTCGAGGTTACGATTAAGGATGATGAACGCCAGGACCCGCCGATTTCCGAGGATGCGCTGGATATGCTCGGGATTCTCTCTACAGCGGAATATAAGGTGTTGAAAGAGCTGACCCGGTCCATTGCCGATGTAGTCAAAACCGAACTGGCTGCCAAAGGAATGGAGCTGTATGATATCAAACTGGAGTTTGGCCGGATCGGACAAGAAGGTCAAATCGTACTGATTGACGAGATTTCCGGCGGAAATATGAGAGCTTACAAGGACGGCAAGTACGTGGAGCCGTTAGAACTCACCAGATTAATGCTTGAAGGTTAAGCCAGGCCGCATGGTGTCAAAATGCGAGAGATAAGAGGAGAGTCCGGGAAGGGGCTTTCCTCTTTATTGCTTTAAGCGGATAATAAATCGAATGAACTCAACTTCCGGTTGAGTTTTGCGCAAGATCAAACAAGAGGTTATTGTGCGCTCCCGGCAACCTTAATAAACTAGAAGTGATGAAGGAGCGTGACAAGAATGAAGGATAAGCTTGCCCGAAATATAAGCATATATCGCAAAGAAAAAGGATTGACCCAAGAGGCGCTCGCCCAGAAGCTGGGGTTGACGTATCAGGCGGTCTCCAAGTGGGAGAATGCCCAGACGATGCCGGACCTGTCCCTGCTGCCGGCGCTGTCCCAAGTATTGGAGGTCAGTATCGATAAGCTTCTGGGATATGCTTACCAGGATAAGAAAATTACGATTTACGAAGAGGAATATAAAACCCCGGAATATTATTGGGGGCTGGAGCCGTCCCGAATGTGTTACCGTGTCCTGGAGCTCCTGCCTCCGACCAAACACCTTCGATTGCTGGACATCGGCTGCGGAGAAGGGAAGGATGCCGTGTTCTTCGCCCGCAACGGCTATGACGTCACGGCACTGGATATTTCTGATGCCGGGCTGGATAAGACGAAAAGGCTCGCCGACAAAATAGGAGTGCCCATTAAAGTATTGAAGGCCGATATTTTGGATTTCCGCCTGGACTCCAATTACGACATCCTCTTCTCGAGCGGGGTCCTGCACTACATCAAGCCGGAATACCGTGAGGAGATCTTCGGCAATTATAAACAATTTACGAACACGAACGGCATTCATGTCTTTAATGTGTTTGTCAATAAACCTTTTATCGCTCCCCCTCCCGAAAAGGAGCCCAACGCTTACAAATGGCATTCCGGCGAACTGCTCGGGTATTACCATGACTGGCTCATTCCGGACAGCTCCGAAGTCGTTTTTGATTGCAACTCTTCGGGAATCCCTCATAAGCATGCGATGACAAAAATGATAGCTCAGAAAGTTTCCGAGATTAAATAAACAATACAAGGGCCTCCATTTTTGCAGGCTCTTTTGTGGGGTTTTTACAGGGCTCCCCGCAAAGTACTGTATAAACCTTTATCGAAGCAAAGCAAGAAGAACGACCGCGTTTAGAGGAAGGTTTAGACGCCGACTCCGTTGGAGTGCGGACGGAATAAGCTTCGAAGGTCATACATCACTTTGTGGGGTTTTGCAGGGCTACGTTAGGAGCTTTTTTTACTTTTGCACCTGAATTTCCGCAAAGGGGCTAATGCCGCTTGTCTGAACTGGCCTTTCCTGCCATTAGTGAGATTGGAATCTCATTCTGTAATCGTTAGGCGACATTCCGCTAAAGTTTTAAACAGCCTTTTCCTCCCCCCATTCAAACATCCATTGTATAAATGCATTACATATTATAGATTTGTATTATTTTGTTCAAATTCCCTCTGGATACAATAAGAACATGACGCAACAAAGAGGGAGAGTGATCATATGACGAATGCCTTGAAAGTATCGAAGCGCAAAAAATTCAGGGAAGGGCTATGGGGATACGCATTCATATCGCCGTGGCTGATCGGCTTATTTGTGTTAACGCTTATTCCAATGGGACAATCGTTATATTTTTCATTAACGAATTACCACCTATTGGAAAGTCCCCGGTTTATTGGTTTGGGCAATTATGAAGAAATCTTTATGAATGACAAAACATTCGTGCAAGCGATAAAAGTAACCTTCATCTATGTATTGGTATCCGTTCCGTTGAAGCTGGCGTTTGCCTTGGGTGTGGCTATGCTTTTGTATAAATCTATCAAAGGGATGTCGTTATTCCGCGCCGTCTATTATTTGCCTTCTTTAATAGGAGGCAGTGTGGCAATTGCAGCGATCTGGCGCAATTTGTTCGGATACGATGGATTGGTCAATAAGGCGCTGGGTGCATTCGGTATACCGGCAACGGATTTCATCAATATGCCGAACACCTCCTTATCTACGCTTATTATTTTGTCGATATGGCAATTTGGTTCTTCCATGGTCATCTTCCTAGCCGGATTAAAGCAAATTCCGAATGACTTATATGAAGCAGCGGCAGTAGACGGCGCTTCTAAAGTTCGGATTTTCTTTAAAATGACGCTGCCGATGCTGACGCCTATCATTTTGTTTAATATGGTCATGCAGACGATCAATAGCTTCCAAATGTTTACGCAGGCTTTCGTTATTACAAAGGGCGGCCCGATTGATTCTACTTTGGTTTATGCCTTGTATTTATATCAAAAGGCGTTTGTTTTCTACGATATGGGCTATGCCAGCGCGCTGGCATGGATTTTACTCGCGATTATCGGTGTGGTGACGCTAATTATTTTTGGCACGTCGAAAAGATGGGTCCATTATGAAAACTAATGCGATAAGCAGCAAGAAGGAGGAACCAGGCGATGCCCCATACGAAGCTATGGACTAAATATATCGTACTGATTGCAGGCAGTATTGTGATGATTTACCCCATCCTGTGGCTGTTTGGCAGCTCAGTCAAATCGAATGCGGATATGAGCAGCACACGTTTATTTCCAACTCATTTGGAGTGGCAAAATTTTGTGGACGGATGGAATGCCATACCCGGATTTACTTTCGGACATTTTTTTATGAATTCCTTTTTGATCGCGGGGCTGTCGGTTATCGGCACGGTGCTGTCGAGTTCGCTCGTTGCATACGGATTTGCACGAATCCAATTCCCGCTCAGAAATTTTTGGTTTGCCATTCTTATGGTTACGCTAATGCTTCCAACCCAAGTCACCTTGGTGCCGCAGTATATTTTATTTAAAAATCTGGATTGGGTTGGCACCGCGCTTCCGATTATTGTCCCTCACTTTTTGGCGGTAGGGCCATTCTATGTGTTTCTCATTAATCAATTTATACGCGGTATCCCGAAAGATTTGGATGAATCGGCCAAGATAGATGGCTGCTCGCAGCTTGGCATTGCGTTTCGAATCGTGCTGCCGCTGTGCATGCCGGCTATTATTACTTCAGCCCTGTTTTGCTTCATCTGGACATGGGATGATTTTATGGCACAGATACTCTATCTGACGGATACTGCGAAGTATACGGTGCCGCTCGCCCTTCGTCTGTTTCTGGATAACTCTTCCGCCGTTACCTGGGGGCCCATGTATGCGATGAGCGTGCTGTCCATTTTACCTTGCTTTCTTATTTTCATGTTCTCCCAAAAATATTTTGTGGAAGGGATCGCTACAACGGGGATCAAATAGATTCATTGTATACATTTACTGGACAGTGAAAAGTTCTTGTCGAAAAATTCATGGGAATAAAGGTTAAAGGTGCATACAGGAA
>NZ_JBHTIU010000071.1:0-1516 GCF_042677205.1 Paenibacillus residui | reverse complement strand
ATGTAAAAAATACTTCGACGAAGGTCATTGGAAATCCTTGTTAGTTAATTGGTCAGCCGTAGTTTTTTTTCACTAGAAAGTTTAAGCTTCATTAAGCTATTCAAAGGGGTGGCGTAAGCCGTTTATCCTTGTTATTCCCCGTAGAGGATGGACGTGCAGTGTGTAGTTCAGTTGCCTGAGATCAAGACATCATTTTATACTTGAGAGGAAGTGCATGTTTAATTTTATATAGGGAGGGAGTTTCTTGTCTGTTTCTATAGAATGGTCGATGGCTGCTGATCGGAAGATACGGGCCGATTTTTACCCTGCAGAGCGCGAATCTGTGGGAACGCTTCTCGTTTGTCACGGTTTCAAAGGGTTTAAAGATTGGGGCTTCTTTCCTTATATAGGCAAGAAGCTTTCGCACAAGCTTGATGTGATCGTATTTAATTTTTCCCACAATGGAATCGGTGAGAATGGGACGGATTTCACGGAGTTGGATAAGTTTGCACTCAATACTTACTCCAGGGAATTGGAGGATTTGGATTTTGTCGTTCATGCCGTTCGGGACGGTTTGTTTCCTGAAGAGAAGCGGCCCCAGACAGCGCGGCTATTTGTGCTGGGACATAGCCGGGGGGCCGGAGTCGCATTAATTTACGCTTTGGATCATCCGGATCGAATCTCGGGTGTGGTCAGTTGGAACGGAATTACCCATCCGGACTTTTTCGAACATAAAGTAAAGGAACAAATAAATGCCAACGGAATAGGGTATGTGGTTAACGCCCGCACCGGCCAACAGATGCCGCTGTCTAAAGAAATATTAGACGATATGGAGAGGAATGCGGACCGATACGATATCGTGGGCCGAGCCAAAGGCTCCCGGCTTCCGATTCTTTTGGTTCAGGGGACGGAAGATTATGCGCGTCTGGTAGAGGGATCCAAGAAGCTGCTGCAAGCCCGTCCGGACATTGAATGGCATAGGGTCGAGGGAGGAACGCATGCCTTTAATGTGGTCCATCCTTTCCAGGGCACGTCAGAACCTTTGGAGGAGGCCCTGCGGGTAAGTAGTGATTGGATTATGAAATTAGACCCCCATGCCGCTGACCGCGGCACCATCAGATGATGAAAATGGATGGATATTTAAGGTAGAATAGAGTTGAATTGCTTCAATAGTGTGAAATTTGAAAACTAAATGGATTTCATACAGTTAGATTTCTATATTCGGAAGAAATATGGAAACTAACTGGAAAACCTACAGCTAGTTTGCGCCAAAACAGCCGTTTCGCCCAAAGTTGCCCATTTTAACTGTAGTTTATCCAGTTAGTTTGATCATTTTCGCCCATTCGCTTGAATCTACCTGTACAAAATACAGTTAGACGCGCCATTCCGCTTGCAACGATGCCTGCAGACGGTAAAATAGACGGATTTTCAAGGTAGTTACAGGTTCTTAAAGTCACACGTCAAGGCACAGAGTTATGTCCTTATAATTGTGTAAAAAGAAAGAGGTCACTAGAATCCCTCATGGTACAATGTTTTC
>NZ_JBHTIU010000070.1:0-37947 GCF_042677205.1 Paenibacillus residui | reverse complement strand
ATATACCGTTAACTCCTTGTCATACTTGGCATCAGGCAAGAATTTCAGGTGCGAAAGTTGAGTTACATACCTGCCGATCGTCAGCGGAGATGGAAATTTTATCGTTGCGCCAACACTCGTATACTACGGCCTTAGCGTGGCAGTCTTTCGAAAGCAGCTTACTATACTACCTTGAAAATCCGTCTATTTTACCGTCTGCAGGCATCGTTGCAAGCGGAGCGGCACGTCTAACTGTATTTTGTACAGGTAGATTCAAGCGAATGGGCGAAAATGATCAAACTAACTGGATAAACTACAGTTAAAATGGGCAGCTTTGGGCGAAACGGCTGTTTTGGCGCAAACTAACTGTAGGTTTTCCAGTTAGTTTCCATATTTCTTCCGAATATAGAAATCTAACTGTATGAAATCCATTTAGTTTTCAAATTTCACACTATTGAAGCAATTCAACTCAATTCTACCTTGAAAATCCATCCATTTCATCATCTGATGGTGCCGCGGTCAGCGGCATGGGGGTCTAATAGGAAACTTTGTTCTACGCTATATTAACTCTGTAAGAATTTAATGATTTCTATGTGGAAAAATAACTTTTAACGGAGCCTATCAGTTCAAAATTGATGCATTACCGCAGGAATTTGTGCCCGCTTTAATCAACTTAAAGATTCCTAAGTGATAACAAAACCCCGACCTCCTGCGGTCGGGGCTTCCATGCTCGTTGATTATTGAATGGAGATGCCTTTCTTCAAAGCTTTAAGGTCCCCGTTGGTATTGATCAACTGTGGGAGCCTCCTTGTGCCGATATCCATCGGTGCATTACACAACCGGCATCTGGGAGAACTATCGAAGGCGAAATTATCCCTCATCCAGCCCTTGCAGCCCTGTTGGGTACAGGACCATATTCTGGTATCCTCTTCCGGAATGTCCTCCGACAATCTTCTGCGATAGCTCATCTCACTAACTCCTCCCTATAGGATCATACACTTGGCCATAAAGGTAAGCGTTCATTCCGTTCTGAAGTTACGTACGTGCCAAATCCAGACAACCAGTATGCTGTATCGTCGTTTCCAAACTTTCTTGTCCGTGACTTTGCAAAAGCGTAGGCTCGCCTCTGGAGGCAAATCCACCACATCCGACTGCTAATACGGCCCTGCAACAATAAGAAAAACTGCCCCTAACTGGAGTTAAGGGCAGTTTAAGGGTTTAACCTAGAGCTTCACTACGTTCTCAGCTTGCGGTCCGCGATTTCCTTGAACCACGTTGAATTGAACGCGTTGGCCTTCATCCAACGATTTGAAGCCTTCCCCTGTAATCGCGCTGAAATGCACGAATACATCGCTGCCGCCCTCCACTTCGATAAATCCGAAGCCTTTTTCCGCGTTAAACCATTTCACTGTACCTGTTTGCATACAAACAGCCTCCAAACTTTAAAAATTAACATGATCATTTTATTTCTGGATAGAAAATAAAAATTCACATATTGGAAAAGGCACCGCAATACGAAGGATAACCCTTTACAACATGTGAATTCCAGTGTTTTCGTATATTAATCCTTATATTAACACTAACCGTTTCAAAAAGCAAGAAAAAAACGGCTGCGGGCTTTTCCCTTGATTCGCAGCCGCCGTTGTAAAGCTTCATCCGGTACGCAACCATGCTTTCAGCCGTTCTTGCTGGTGAAGGTGATGACGATAGTGCATCTCAACGAGCCAAAACCATTCCTTCGCATTTAATCCGCCGAAGCCGGGATGCGGCCTCGTATAGGCAAGAGAGACACCTTTCAATTGAGGCTCAATGTCCTGCATCCGGCTTACGACCTGCATCAAGCCGTCAATGATCTGATCCTTGCCGGCTGGCTGCGGGGGAATATATTGGTCAGAAGGAGGCACGCGAATGGCGATCGGCGGAAAGCTGCCCTGGGCGAATACCGCACGACCTCTCTCCGTTTTCTCCTCAGCCGGCGCAGCAGCCGTTGAATGATCCAGACAAGCCTCCGCATTCTTCAACTGCATATAGAGGGCCGAGTTAATCAGATGCATGTACATTTGTCCAAGCGACCATTCATCCTCGCTTGGTTTGCGGAGCATTTGCTCCCACTCCAGCCGTTCGATTTCCTGAATATATCGTTCGGTTACTTTCTGAAAGCTCTGCAAGATTTGATTAGAGTCCATAAATGCTTAGCTCCTTTCGTGTAAGTACCCTTACTATACAAAAACGCTACTGACAGCAGTATGTCAGTAGCGTTTAATTATTTTTTCCGCTTCTTCGCGAACTCTCTGCCGCAATGATTCCGGGCTTAATACGACGGCATCCGATCCCCAGCCGAGAATCCAGTGCAGGACCTCCTCGGGCCGGCGGACTCTAAGCGTAACATGCAGGCCATCCTGGCCGTCTTCCAGCTCTTCGATGTAGAAATAATCGCTCTCCTTCACTTTATCCGCGGCGCGATGATGGATAAGGAGCTTTATCAAGACGCTGCGATCATCCGGAGGCCGATAGCTGTGCAGAGTGAAATCCGGCGGACGCCGAAATCCCTCAACAAGCAATTCCAGATCACGTATACGGCTCATACGGAAATGACGGAGAGCCTGCCGCAGATGGCAGAAAGCAACGAGCACCCACGTCCCCCCGATATATACAATTCCGTAAGGGTCCACCTTGCGGACACGGACATCGAGACCAGGCTTCTTATAATTGAACCGGACTCTTCTCTGATCCAGAATAGCGCGGCGCAACAGCTTGAGCATCTCCTCCCGCCGGCCGTTGCCCTCTGACATTTTACCCGTAAGCAGTCTAAACGCATCCCGCACCCGCTCCGCTTCCCTGCGAGTGGTCCCCGGAAGGATGGCTTCGATTTTCCCCCTTGCCGCATACGCCTTAGCTTGATAATCATCGTCAAACTCGCGCTCAACGAAATGAAGGCCGATCAGCAAGGTGACGGCCTCCTCCACGGTAAAGCTCATAGGCGGCAAAAAATACCCCTCAAGCAAAGAATATCCTTGCCCGGGGGCGCCTACTATCGGAACACCGGCTTCACTCAAAGCCTGCATATCCCGGTAAATGGTTCGTATGCTGGTCTCGAATTTGGCAGCCAAATCTTCCGCCCGCTGCATTCCGTTGCGCTGAAGCTCCAGCACGATCGCCAATAGTCGATCGGTCTTGTTCATAGGGGACAACATCCTTCTTTTGACTAGAAGTTGCAAGGTCCGGTTCCGATTTTCCGTTTCGGATTCCTCTCTACTATCTTGGTTAACCTGACCTTCAGTTGTCTATATCATAACCGTTTCCGCCTCGCCAAGCCAGCATATACGGCATAATTATTTCAGAAAGAATTCCTTAACCTCAGCGATGGCTTCCCCTTCGCCCGCTTCCCCTGACAGAAGCCGGTTTTCGATCCGTCTCAATTGGTCCATCATGGCTCTGTATTTAGTCTGATCTTTCACAAAAATGGGATTGTTCCGATTGACAATCAGGTGGACCTTCTTTTCTTTAATAACCTGGATCAGGAAGGTGATTTCCGAATCGGTTACTTCCGGGTACTGCTTGATAATGCTTCGAATTTTTCTGCGTCTGCCTATATCGGTCATCATTGTGCTCTCCATCTTTCTGTCACTTACACCGTTCCTTAACCGTTTAACCGCGGATCTATAACGGGAGCCCTTTAGGGAAAAAAAGCTTTCGGTTTCGGCTCCGCGCAGGTGTAGGGTAGCGCCTTAGTACGGCAGCTCCGGCACCGGAAGGGTTATGCAGCCTGGATTGCAGCGATAGCTGAACCAGACTGCGATTCATCGCAGGCGAGTACATCCGGTATTGGTTCTTGCCTGATGACTTGGCTTGGTACATGGCCAGGTCGGCATGCTCCAATAACGTTTCCGCCTCCAGCCCGTCTTGGGGATAGCAGGAAATTCCGATACTGACGGACATCTTGAAGGAGGAGCTTCCTATATTGACATCCCGGTCCAGGCAGCCCAGTACTCTCTCGGCCGCCTGCATCGCCTCTTCCTGTTGTGCAATCTCGGGAAGCAGGATTGTGAATTCATCTCCTCCCATTCTGACAACGACCCCTTGGGGAAGGACATTCTGAAGCTCTTCCGCGACTTCCTTAAGAAGGGCATCTCCCTGAGAATGGCCATACCCGTCATTAACCTGCTTAAATCTGTCCAAATCAAGATATAAGACAGCCAGCATATGTTGATTGCACTTTGCTTTATCTATCAGCTCGGGAATGGTCATTGCCAAATGTCTCCGATTGGGCAAACCCGTCAAGTCGTCATGGTAGGCCATGTGCCGGTAGGCATCCGCCATTCTGCAGCGGCTGGCGGCCTCCTTTAATTCCTTTAACAGTCGGATCTCATTTTCCAAGGATTGGACGGCAGATACCAGCATGGCGTTAAACAAGGGGTGGGCATGCACAGCCGTAGTAACGATAGAGATGGCCCCAAGCCCCTGAAAATCCTCTTCTTCCGGGAGGGGAACCGTATAGCTTTTCAGAGGCGTAAGGTCGGGAGTTGATGATTCGAGGGCTGACCGCTTTAATGAAGGGTCTCCCATAATCCCCGTAATATGGCCGTCCCGATCGGTTACCTTAACCATGACGGGGATCCCTTCCAATTGCTCGAGCCACTTATCCGTAACAGAATGAATCATGGACATGATTTCCGCTGAAGTCACTCCGCTGTCCTTATATGAGGACAACGGGGTGCCCTGCTGTAACTCCGGGACGGGACTCTGTTCCCTGCCCATCGACTTGCTCATTACCATTAAAATCCATCCTTTATATTATCCTAACCGTGTTATCTCATTCGAAGAGTATAGTATTATCCTATTTAACTATAGCAGGCTGAACAATTTCTGAACATAATTTCGATGTCGGTTAGTTGTTCTTCTTTTGCTTCTTCCACAATCGGATAAAGACAAACAGCAGCACTAGAAATAGAACGGGCAGAAGCACCAGAAGCCATGCAGAAAACTTCGATAAGCCGGCTCCCTTCGACGGAGAAGGGCTTTCCTCCCCCTGAGAGCCTTGGGATTGCTGCGGATCCAGCGAAACGGACCATACTTCCTGGGATCGGCTCATGATAACCAAGCTATGGTTCTCTTGCTCATTCTTAAGGAATTGCAGCAGCTGCGGATGCGTAAATCCCTCTTGGCCGTTGGCCGGTTGAAACACAGCCATCCGCTTGTCCTTATTCCAGACAGAGGGCTGTATCCAGGCGGCATACTCTGCCGTTTCACCGATTACGTTATATTTCGCCAAGGACAGCCGGCCGTTCTCCGATTGCAGCTTCAGCTTGTCCTTCTCCTGCTGCAGTGATGGGTACAGGCCGATATCTCCCAACAGCACGATATTAAAGTCTTTCAACGATTGAACCGCATCAGCGGACAGCGGCTCGCTGAATACAACGGGCCGGTTCAGATTCCCCGTGTCGCCAACCATCTCGTTCATCAGCAGGGATAGCTGCTTCAACGTCGAGCCGTTGACCTCCTGAGGCAGAATAAAGGCGGTCTGATCGAGCCCGCGATCATTGACGAAGGGCGCAGGCCAGTATTGGAAGCTGTCATTCCCGATGATTTCATGGGGAAGCTGAACAACGCTTTCCTTATCGATAAAAATCCATCGGCCCCCATTGCGGTCCGGATAACAAACCTCTTCCGGCTCTACGATATTGGCTGCAAAGGTCAGTTCCAATACCCCGTTGAAGTCCGGATCCTCAATATACCTGGTAAGAGGAATACTGACCGTATAGCTGCCATCCTGCCCTTCGCCTCCCTGAAGCGGCACGCTGGTCGGAATTTCGTTGATCGTTACCGTTAATGCAGTGCGGGAGGTTCCCAGGGCAATGCTTCCTTCCTCCTTCTCCTGTTGATTGGCCGATGCTTTCCGGGTTTTCTTGTTCCGTTTATACTCCTCCAGCTCGTGGGTCAGTAGCGGCGAAGTCTTGAGCTTCAGCTCGAGGGAAGCCTCTCCCGTCAGCTTCCAGTAAGAAGGAATCCGGAGCGTCCACCGATCGGTCGACGGATGTACGGTATCCAACAAAACATGTCCGTACCCATAAGAAGATAGGGTCAAAGGTTTGGTTGGGCCGGCATCGGTCTGTGGCTGCGGTGTTTCCCGGATAATCAGATGGTTGCCGGTTAACTGCTTGGCCAGCTTCGAATCGGTCAATACCCGAATTTTATCTGCAATAGCCCGATCGGTTTCCGCGGAGACAAGCAGCATCTGCTTCGTCAATCCGGTTTGGTTGTCCGTAACTGAGAAATTGTCCAAGGACAGCTCTTCACCCTGAAGCTCTAAGGGGTGGTTGTCCAGAATATTCTTAACGGGTCCGTTCCATTGACCTGTCCCTCCCATGGCTAAGGCATGGGTAAACTCCGCGGAGCTTAACCATTCCGATTCCGTCTTAATGGGCATTGCCTTCCTCGTTGCCGTTAGAGAAGACAAATAGGAGGATACCTGCAGAGATGAGGCGATTATTTCCGCAGACGGATGATCCGGTACAACGATCACTCCGTACACTTCCTCCTGCATCCCCTGCTCAATAAAAGGATGCGGGAAATCCTTCAATAAATCCGAAGCAGTCCAATTCGATAGGGTATCCATGAAGACATGGGATGTCGGTGTAATTTTCAGCCAGTTGGCCGGGTTATACTGGTCAACGCAATAATTGTCCGCGATGACGCTGTACTTGCTCAGCGTCAGCTTATGATACCCGGGCGACATTTCCTCCGGGCCTAACGGAATGCGGGCATGATTTTCCTCGCCGTCCAACCGAACACTTGTTAACGGCTTATCGTCCACCATAACCGTTAAGGTCGATTGAGAGGCAAGCAGCAGGTCAGATTGACGCCATTCCAGCTCAATATAGTTGTTGTCTCCCAGTTCCGCTTTAGGAACTTGATAATAGAAATCTTGCGCCTGCTCGACCCCTTGCAGGGTGACTGCTTCGCTGAGAAAGCGATAGATGTAACCGGGAGAGGTCCCGGATACATTGGAGGCCGTCGTCGATGGCGCTGCATCTTGAAGGTAGACGGCGCTGATTTCCCTTGGAACGGGGGCCTGTCCGGCCTCGGCATAAGCCGCCCCTGCCGGTTTTATAATAGCTATAACCAGACTCGCTATAACAACCGCTTTAATCCACTTCCACTGTTTGTCCATTTGCTTTCTCCCATCCTTCTCTCCGCTACAAGGCTTCTTTTTGTTGTTTATCTTTGCTAAAGCGTTCCGTTTTGTACCATCGGGTTTCCTCGCGGAGAAGCACCCGTTTGGTCTCCAGAAACAATGCATACATCACCAGCACAATCCAGAGCTGGGAGTAGGTAAAATACATGAACAAAATAATCAGTATGTTTTTCAGCGTAAATTCCGTTTTCTCTATACTCAGTGCGATCATGACTTCCGTAACGTACAAGAAGAAGGCCAGAATCCACAGAATGATGGCGACGATACCGATGTTGAGCTGCAAATCGACAAAGAGGTTAATGATAAACAGCATGTCCGAAATAATGACGCCCAGGAAGAACAAAAAATACGTAAAGAAGAAATACAGAATGTCGAACATAATGCTTTTCTTCCGCAAAGAAAACAAGCTGCCGGCGAACTTCAGCACCACGTATTGATTGCCGCGTGCCCACCTTGTCCTCTGCTTCCACCATACCTTCCACGTTTCCGGCTCCTGCTCCCAGGTAATAGCTGCCGGGAAAAAACGGATATAATAGCCGCTATTATAAACTCGAATAGTCAGCTCGGTATCTTCCGCGAGTGCTTTCTCGTCCCAGCCCCCTAACTGCTCGATCAGGCTTCTGCGAATGGCAAAATTCGTCCCTGGAATGGTCGTCACCTTGAACCAGTTGAACCGGCCGGCCTGGGCCATCCATTGAAAGCATATGGTCTCGATATTAATGAACCGAGTGAGAAGATTGTGTGCCGCATTGACAACTCGAAACTTGCCGACGACCACCCCGGCCTTGGGATCATTCAGCATGGCCAGAACCAAATAGTACACTGCCTTGCGCTCCGGGGTATTATCCGCATCATATACGACAATAATATCGCCGGTAGAATGCTTAAGCCCTTGATTCAACGCTCCTGATTTTCCTTTGCCCGCATGGGGCGGTTTAGTATGGACCACCTTCACGGAAGGATATTTGGCGGCATACCTGTCGGCAATCTCCCCGGTCCGGTCTGAAGAGTTGTCGTTGATGACGACGATTTCCAGCTTTTCTTTCGGGTACTCGAGCCGAATCATCGCCTTCAGGGTTCGTTCGATGACCACCTCTTCGTTATGCGCCGGAATCAGAATGCTGACCTTGGGCAGAGGAATCCCGTTCTGCTCCCACCGCTTGATGGGCCGCCGGAAACGCAAATAATGCAGATAGCCTCCTTGCATCAGAAACATGTGGTACAGGAGCATGATCCAGATGACGGACAGCGAAATATAGAATAGCGTGTTAGCCATGATTTCTTCTCTCCTCAAACAGCTGTTTACGCAAGCTGAGCCGAATCCGCAATGTATATAGCAAGAAGGCGATAACCATGAACGTAACTACAGCGGTGACTATCCACAGAACCTTCTGTACTGTCCCGGCCTCCCAGAACTCGGCTAACTTCGAGAAGAAACTGTCCCCCGTATAAGGTCTGTCCGAGCGGTCGACAGCGGAGAACTTCTCCGATTTGCGATGTTCCAATGTTTTCATATCGATCCATCGCAGACCGGGTATCTCCTCGGCGTAGGCAATCATGTCCCTGAGGCCCTTCACCCCCAGATACGGGTGGTAGAACATTCCGATCATCCCGTCCTCTATAAAACTCATCTGCTCCAATTTTTCGGCAAAGTCCCCTATTGGAGTCAGCGATTCCGGATCGTAATACCCGACGGTTTCCGGCAGCAAAGTCATCCCGCCCAGGAAAGAGGGGCTGGTTACATAAGGGGCGGTGCTCATATGATGCCAATCCTCATTCCCCAATTGGGTCTGCCCGAGGAGATAAGTGAAATATTCCGATACCCACCGATAACCCTCCAGGCTCATAGTGTAGTGGGGGGCCTCGAAGCCAAGCGGATACAATCCAAGCTCTGTTAACTCCTGGATGCCCTTCTCCAGCCGTTCCCGGGTATAGCTCTCCTGAAACTCCAGCCTGTCCCTCAAATAGGCTTCATATTGTGCTTCGGAGGAAAAATGATGGCGCCGCTTGACCTCAATTACCGAATCGGGCGGACCGGAAATCGGAATGTTGTTCTCGACATCCCAGAACTCGAAGCCTTCTCCGGTCTCAGACGACCGGTACTGGTGCGTATAGCCGTGAAGGATGATGCTTGCTCCGCGTGCCTGCAAATCTCTCAGCACTTCGACCATTTCAGGTTTATCTTTAAGTCGGTACTGCGCATGGGTGTCCTGATTGGTATAGACGGGGATAACGGCGATCATGAAAGGAATTTGCTTATCTGCCAGGTATTCGCCTGCTTCTTTCACGAGATTGGGGTCGGAGAAGGGATGCACATCCTCCAGACGGATGTAGGCCAGCCGCTCACCTTTATGCTTCTCGTCAAAGAAAGAATAGAGGCCTTCCCCCAGAAAATGGATAAAGGGTGCATCCAGATTGGGTGTCGCGAAGTAGGCGTCGCCTTCGTGTACAGACAACAGAGGAATAGAATACTCTCCTCTCCAACCTTGATATACGGCTTCTCCCTGACGAAGAAGCACCTGGATGGCCGGATAGTTCTGATCCAGAAGCTGGTAGGAGGAAGCGTCTTTGCTTACTTTGTTAATTTCCGTCTTGCCCAAGACTTCAAGGAAGGAAAACCTGCCGGCCAGCTGCTCTATATTTTCTCCAATGACCAGCAGCGGGCCGCGATATGCTGTCAGAAGCTGCCTGCACTGCTCCGGTAAGCTCCGGGATACTTTGCCGTAATACACCACATGCGTACTATCGCGGATCGCTTCTTCAGTCACCTGGTCATCACTGACAAAGACAAGGTCGGCTGTAAAATGCCCCAGCACCAGATCGAGAATCCGCACCGAATCGTCCGGCTCACCCTGCTCGGTGGAATACACGACCAGTATTTTTCTCAGTTCCTGCCCCTCCGTATTTATGGAAGAGGCGGCTCCGGCGGCTTTCAGCGGAATGCTGCAAAGAATATGGAGCGCACAGACCAGTGCCAGACAAACCATTATTTTATTGAATGTATTGCTCAAGCTCATGATTCGCATTCTGTACCAGCTCCATATAATCACTTAAACTTTCGTTGTAGCTAGAAATGCCGAAAGAGAAGGTCAGCGTTACCTTCTTCCTCTTGTTGATCAGCTCATGATTTTTGCATAAATGCTCTATTTTCTCTATAACAATATCAACGTTGGTTTCCGAAGTATTAGTTAGGATGATGGCAAAGGTGTCTTCTTCCAGACGAAATTTGCGGTCGGTCCTTCTTGTGTGATTCCACAGAATCCCGGATAAAGTCTGCATAAGATGATCGGCTTCCTTCTGTCCGTATAAGGAGCAGAATTTGTCGTAGTACTTGATTTGAATAAGTAACAGGGAGAATGGAGCCTGCACACGCTGCGACCGGTTGAATTCCTCCTCCAGCTCGAAGAAGAACCGGCGTTTATTATCAAACCCGGTCGTTTCATCGATCGTAACGAATTGCTCGAATTTATCGCTCATTTCCTTATGCTCGGCAGACAGTGTCATAACCCATTTGTGCAGCAGTCCGGTAATGATCGGTGCCGCCAGGAAAACAACCATCCACAGAACGATCGCTCCCTCGGAGGGCAGTGAGGCCGAGGAGAAGAACGCGGCCCAAATCAGTGATGTCCCGAACAGAAACATAACTACAAGACTGACCCCCAAGCCGGGCAACAAGCCAAAGACAACCCCAGTTATAACTATGAGCAAAGCCGACCCGAAGAGCAGCATGTCGGATAGCGAAATTCCGGAGTAGTCGCCTACTATCCAGCCAAGCACGATAATCAGCAGCACTAACAGGCATTGAATAATATAATAGTTCTTTCTAGCGTAGAAGCCCTTCATTAAGCATCTTCCTTTCGGCCAATAACGGGACAAGGTTGTCAAAGATATGAGTATCGTTGGTATGATAGTCCACATAACCGCCATACCACTTACTGTCCGGATCCCGCGTTTGGTAACGAATCATTCGATAGTACAAGTCCTGGGCAAACTCATCTTCGTCGAACTCTAAAGCGCACAGAATGGCCAAGCCGTACACCGCGGGCGATTCGAAAGAGACGGAAGGGTGCTTACTGTCAGCGTCATATCTGCCGTACAGCATCTCGTGCATATAGAATTCATCCTTAAGAAAAAGCCACGACTCATCGGAGCGCATTCCCGCCTGCGCCCGGTGATAAATAACGTACAGCAAATCGATTAAATGGACCTCGTCATTATAAGAATACTGCTCCGTGCTGACATCATAGGAGAACGGGAAAAACCCGTTATTCTCCGGAAGATCTCTAAGCAGCTTTATCCCCTTGTTATAAAGGGGCTCCGGAAGCCGTTCATGCTTCAGCATTTCTTTAAGAGCAGACGGGCTCAGGTAGGACAAGGTTAGAACCGGACTTGTCCATTGGGAAGCACGGTCATAGAAGTCCGTAAAGATTTCGTCGGTCAGCTGGTTCTTGAGCAGGCTGCCGGCAATGGCATCGGCCAGCTCCTTATACTTGGAGACGGACCAACGGTCCGATGCCTTGTATAAAGCTTCTATAATTCGCAAATCATCAATCAATGCATTCGTGGTGACCGGGCCGTCCTGCCCGATCTTCCAATATATCCATCCGCCATCTTCCATAAAATGTTCACTTAAAACATCAACATTCTGTTCAAACAACATCTGGTCGTTCTTCTCAAGCGCATAAGCCAACCATAATCCGATGGATTCGGATAGTGCCTCCGCACCTTGAGCAGTTTCCTTGCTCTCCGTTGAACGGGGCTGCAGATTGGTCTTCAGCGTCCCGTCTTCGTTGATCATTTGGCGCCGTATAAAGATTTCGCCCGGCAGCATGCCGGCCTCGGATAGTGAATCCGCCGCCGCCTCACGCATCGGTTTGGCAGATCGCTGGGTGTAGAGTATCGTTATAACACAAATCATGATCACCGCCAAAATAATAGCTGCTGCCGGCCATCCTTTCCACTTTCCGATCACTGTGAGATCACCGTGCTTCCTTAACTCGTTCTATTCTGTTAACCTGCTTCGATCGTCCGAACCTTACGAAGGTTTTTCCTCAAAATTCGACAAAATTTGAATATTACTCTATTAAACCGTGTGAACCTGAACATTTTCTGAAACTCGGGCCGTGACTTTAGTACCGATTTTGTTATTTCCGCTCCGGGCCGCTAATTGGACCGATGTTCTTCGAGCTTCTGAGCCTGCCCCTCTTTCCAGGCCTGATACCATTCATTAATCTCGGGCTGCGGCTCCGCATCATATTCGGTGGACAGCATGGTCTTCAGACTCTCATACTGCCGTTCTACCGAACTGCGGTCACCTAACTCTTCATATAACTGCATCAGGGAAAAGTAAATATTTTCCATATAGGGATGAATCCTTTGGATGCGGTGATAGAGACCAATGGCATTCATATAGTCCCGATTGGAAACAAAATAATCGCCAATCTGCATGGCGTGCTGAGTCCAAATCGTTCTTAACCGCTGCCTTTCATTCTCCGCCCACAAATAATCATAATCGGCCAGGTAATCCCCGCGATACTCTTCCAATAGCGATATATGTATAGGTAGATTGGCTTCCGTCAGCGGCGGCGCTTTGCGCAGCCCGCTCTCCCATTCATCGACGTCCAGCCTGACCTGCTGCAAATCCAGCAGGTACCCTTCCTCATAACTTTTGATAGCCACGTCTACCCCGGCTGCGGTCAGCATTTTACGAATTTGATATACCGTGGTGTAGAGCTGGGTGAACCCTTTCTTCCAATCTACATCCGGCCATAACAGGTCCAGCAGAACATCCTTGCGCACGGCTTTCCCCCGATGATGCAGCAAGTATGCGAACAGCTCCTGAGCCTTGTTGGTTCTCCACCGGACCTCAACAATTTGGGAAGCCTCCGGAGGGCCGCTTTCGATCTGAAGACTCTGAAAGCTGCGTATCCTGACGGATAGCTGCGGGGCGGCAGGCCGCTGGCCCATCAGCCGCTGAATTGTTTTGGTCAACCGTTCCTGACGAGGCGGTTTAAGAATATAATCCAAGGCATGAAGTTCGAAAGCTTTCACAGCGTACTCGTCATATGCCGTAACGAATATGATCCGGACATCCGGCAGAGCGGATTGAAGCTTCTCTGCCACCTCAATCCCGCTTATCTCGGGCATCTCCACGTCCAGAAAAACAACATCCGGCTTATGAGCCAAAGCGGCTTCCAATGCTTGCCGGGGATCCTGGTATTGCCCTACTATTTCAACCCCCCCAATCTCTCGCAGCAATAGCTCCAGATGGCTGAGTGCCAGACGCTCATCGTCTACAAGAATAGCTTTCATGATACAGCTGCCTCCCGTTTAAATAACGAATAACGACACTAATCTTCTCGATTTTCGGGCTCGATTTAATACATGTTGTAACACACTATTACTACCAGACTATACTCCATTCCGATTGTAACCCTAGCATTGACAGGCTGCAACATTATTCCAACTGGCATTTGGAGGGATTAGACGATTTTTGTCGAATGAATTAATCATGAAAATGAGAACCATTTTATCGATTACCGGATTATTCTTGCTTTTGATCACTGGAATCCGCTTAGCCTGGATGGGATTTCAGTCGATTCCCGAGCATCCGCGAGCTGTACAAGGAATATTGGATTTGCGGGACTGGGATCTGCCATCGAATCATACCATTACCCTGAATGGAGAATGGGAATTCTACCCTCATAGACTGATCCAGCGGGACCCTGTCCAGACGAATCTGACTGAAGAGGACAAAGGGTTTCTTCAGGTGCCCGGAAATTGGATTATGTCTGAATCCGCGCAGACGCATCCGACGTTCGGGGCAGGATCCTACCGTCTGCGTATATTGGTTGAACCGGACAGCGTACAGCCCTTTGGCCTTCGAATCCCCGATATTCCTGCCTCTTCCGAGGTATTCGTCAATGGGCAATTGTTAGGTCAATCGGGATATCCGGCTCTGAGCAGCGTTCAATATACAGGCAAGGAGATCCCGTATACCCTTTCCTTTACAACTGATAGGAACGAGATAGAAATTGTCATACACGCCGCCAACTTTGATAATCTGCGAAATGGAGGGATAAGCCACCCTATCAAGTTCGGAACGGCGGCCGCGGTAAACAAGGAAACGATGATCTCTATCGGCCTGTAGTTAATGGTTTGCGCTATTTTGCTGATGCATGTTTTTTACAGCATTGTTTTATATTTCATAGCACAACAGCAGAAGGTTCTGATCTACTTCTCTTTTTTGATCGTGTTTGCCATTCTAACGATATTGGTCGCCGATGGCTGGTTTGGCTGCCGCTCAACTACGAATGGACTCAGAAGCTGCAAATCATCGTCTACCCGGGAGCGGCCATATTCCTGTTCGAATTTGTGAGCAGATTGTTGTCCGGCAAATTCGTCAAGCGAGTCTTACATTGGTACTCTATCGTATATGTTCTATTTTTGTTATTTATTCTATGGGCACCGCCCGAATATGTTGAGATGGCCAAAACTCCGAGGGTCGTCTACCTGTTATTTGCTTTCCTGGCCGTACCGTTCCTGTCCCTTCGCAGTACGCTGCGGGGGAATAAAGATGCCTTGTTTCTGCTGCTGGGAACAACCGCTCTTATGGCCAATATCATCTGGGATGTGTTCAAAAAATCAGACTGGTTGAATGTAGAATATTATCCTGTCGACATGATCCTGGCTTGCCTGGCCTTCGCTACCTACTGGTTCAGACGTTATTTCCGTACGGCCGCCAAGACGAAGCAGCTTGCCGAGAAGCTGCAGCGGGAGGATAAGCTGAAGGACGATTTTCTGGCGAACACCTCGCATGAATTGCGCAACCCGCTGCATGCGATTCTCAATATTGCTCAGGCGGTGCTGGACAGCAAGGCTTCAGCAGATGATAAAACGAGCAAAAATATGAACCTGCTTATGACCATAGGCCGCCGTATGTCGCTGCAGTTGAATGATCTGCTGGATCTGACCCGTCTGAAAGAAAACCGTGTCCGGCTGAACATGACCTCTCTTCGGGTACAGACGGTGGTATCGGGTGTGCTGGATATGCTTCGGTTCATGACCGAAGGCAAGCCGGTCCGTTTCGTCCATCGGATCCCGGATAACTTCCCGCCCGTAATGGCGGACGAGAACAGGCTCATTCAGATCTTGTTCAATCTGCTTCATAATGCGGTGAAATATACCCATGAAGGAACTATTACCATAGACGCTTCTATTAAAGAAGGGATGGCCCGGATCCGGGTTGAGGATACCGGCATAGGTATGGATGAGGAGACCCAAACAAGAATCTTCCAGCCTTACGAACAGGGTGATTCCAGCATAACCGCGATTGGAGGAGGAATCGGGCTGGGATTAAACATCTGCCAGCAATTGGTGAACCTGCACGGGGGAACGATCGAGGTCCAATCCGTCCCGGGACAGGGCTCCGTGTTCACCTTTACCCTGCCTTTGGCCGAGCCGGCAATTATACAGGAGGAGCCAGGCCTTCCTTCGGTTTCCCAAGCGGAAAGCGAAACGGCGGCCGCTTGTGTTGAAGAGCCATCCCGAGCTCTGAGCGAAAGCTCGTCTCGGGCGGCTCCCGGACCTGCTATCTCCCGAATCTCATCGGACGTGCCCAGGCTGCTGGCCGTAGATGATGATCCGGTCAATCTGAATATACTGGAGGCCATTCTGTCGTCCGAACCTTACGAAATAGTAACGGCAGCAAGCGCTCAGGAAGCCTTGGCCATGCTGGAAGCGGGAGAGTGGGATTTAATCATCTCGGACGTGATGATGCCGAAGATGTCGGGATACGAATTGACCCGCAAAGTCCGCGAGCGCTTCTCCCCCTGGGAGCTCCCTGTCCTGTTAGTGACCGCCCGCAATCAGTTGGAGGATATCCAGACCGGTTTCCTTGCCGGCGCCAACGATTATGTGACCAAACCGGCGGAGGCTGCCGAACTGAAAGCCCGGGTTTACGCTTTGACCGGGTTAAAGAGATCCGTGCACGATCGGCTGCGTATGGAGGCGGCCTGGCTTCAGGCACAGATTAAGCCTCACTTTATGTTCAATACGCTGAACTCCTTGGTAGCTCTTAGCTACATTGATATGCCGAGAATGCGTACAATGCTGGAAGCTTTCGGGGATTACTTACGCACGAGCTTTGACTTTCAGAACTCCGAGCGGCTGGTCCCTCTAGAGCATGAGCTTGGCCTCGTCCGCTCCTATCTGGCTATTGAGAAGGAACGGTTTGAGGATAGGCTGCAGGTTTCATGGGAGATTGACCATAATGTTGCACCGGTCATCCCCCCGCTATCTATTCAGCCTCTGGTGGAGAACGCGATTCGGCACGGTTTGATGAAGCGGTCCGAAGGAGGGCTGCTTCGCATTCGGATAACCGATATGGGAGACCGGGTCGAAATTTCCATTGAAGATAACGGGGTCGGTATCGAGAGTGAGCGTCTGCGGCATATTCTCGAGCCTTCAAGCGGCCGCTCGGGAATCGGTCTGTCTAATACGGACCGGCGTTTGAGGCAAATCTACGGCCAAGGGCTGCAGATCGAAAGCATTGTCGGCCAGGGAACTATCGTTAGTTTCATAGTCACGAAGTAAGGAACGTTCTTCGGGGGGCTTCCCGCTTGCCCCCTTTCCTTCCTTCTTCCGGTGCCCCTTTCCCCTTCCCAAGTTACCCCTTGCCCAGGCGGGCAATTTCCTCTTCTATTACAGCAGCATCAATTCTTGTAAACAGCACCTCCAATGACCGGATAATTGTGCCGGGGGCTATCTCCGTATACTGCCATCCCGCCTGCGAGATGGACAGAAAGTCCCTGATTCTCCGGCAGGCAAAGGGCAAGAACGGCTCCAGTACATTCGCCAGGTTCGCTATGATTTGCACGCATGTAAATAAAGTATCCGCGCAATGCCGGCGGTTTTCCTTAATTTGCACCCACGGCTTGCGTTCGTCGAAAAATTTGTTGGCTCTGCGGATGAAAGTGAAAATCATCTCCAGAGCATCCTTCAATTTGCCCGCTTCTATGGCTTGGCCCGCTTGGTTATACAGCTCCACGATCTCCGGCTTCTTGCTTATCTCCATAGTGCCAGCCGGAATACGTCCATCGAAGAATTGGACAATGAACTTAAGGCTTCGGTTTACAAAGTTGCCGAAAGCGCCCAGCAGCTCGCTGTTGTGGCTGTATATGAATTCCCTCCAGGAAAAATCCGCATCCCGGTTCTCCGGCCCATTAATCGTCAGAAAATATCGCAGCGAATCCGGATCATACCGCTGAATCACGTCGGTCACCCATACCGCCCAATTCCGGCTGGTCGAGATCTTCTTTCCTTCCAGCGTTAAATATTCGCTCGAAATGATTCTGTCCGGCAAGTGCAGATGGCGCCCCACCCCCATAAGCAGGGCAGGAAGAATGAGTGTATGAAACGGAATGTTGTCCTTGCCATGAACATAATAGGCGATGGTCTTCTCCGACCAGTAGTTCTCCCAGCTCCCACCGGTTTCCTGCGCCCACCTCATGCTGGCTGACAGATATCCGCTGACTGCTTCGATCCAGACATATATTTTTTTATCGCCGTCGCGTTCGAGAGGAACATCTACTCCCCAGGTTAAATTTCGGGTCGCCGCCCGGTCATGAAGTCCTTCGTCCAAATATCTTCGAGTCAATTGAACCGCGTTGTCCCTCCATCCTGTCGCCTCGCCTAGGTATTCCTCCAGCTTCTGTTGAAATTTGGACAGAGCCAGAAAATAATGATCGTCCTGTCTAGTAACAGGAGGGCTCCCGCACAGCTTGCACTTTTTATGAAGCAAATCGCCGGGGTCCAGCAGATTAGAGCAATAATCGCACTGATCTCCGCGGGCCTGCTGGCCGCAATGAGGGCACTGTCCCTCTACATAGCGGTCCGGCAAAAAACGGGAGCAGGCTTCGCAATAGGTTTGCTCAATCGCCTTTTTGTAAATATATCCATTGTCCAATAGTTGGAGAAACAGCTGCTGGACGAGGTGATGGTGGAACGGTTCATCCGTCCGGGTGTATAGATCATAAGAAAAGCCAAGCTTCCGGAAGCAGTCGGCAAACTCGTTATGATAACGCTCCGCAATAACTTCGGGGGAAACCCCCTCCTGGTTAGCCCGGATCGATATGGGTGTTCCGTGACAGTCACTGCCGGAGACATAGAGCACCTCCTCCCCTCTTAGCCGGTAATAGCGCGCCAGTATATCGCCCGGCAATAAGCTTGCAATATGTCCCAAATGCAGCGACCCGTTAGCATACGGCCAAGCGCCCCCAATAAAAACACTCATGATCATGACCTCCAGTATATTGAAATATTGTAGTAACCCCACAAAAAAACTCCCGTCCCCTAATAAGGGACGAGAGCCTATATCTCACGTGTTACCACCCGCATTCATCCATACTTCACAGCATGGACCTCTTCAGGTACGGCACTTAGGTGCGTATACCCTAGCACTATAACGGGCGCGCCCGGTGCAGCCTACTGCCGGATGGGTTCGATGCACAGCTCAGAGACCATATTCGCCGGATGCTTCTTTGCTCCTTCTCAGCTGCCGGAGCTCTCTGTTCAAAGAAGTGGGTCCAACTACTCTTTCTCTTCAACGCTTTTTTTCGAATATTCTAAATATTATATGTCATTATATTTCTTATAATCCCATTATGCAATCCCAAATCGCTTCTATTGACACAACCGCCAATTTTGGATATCATCTTGGCTATGATTCCTATATTTCTAATCGGAATAATATGATTTGTAAACTTTTTGTCAGGAGGAATTAATGATGAGCACCATCAAAGCTTCACTCTCCAAGTCGATACTGGCCGCCTCCCTTTCCTTGGCTGTACTGTTTGCCGCTCCGGGACAGCAGGCTCACGGCGAGGCTGTATCGCAAGCGCAGGTTTCCCAGCTATCTGTCCATAGCCCGCAGGAAAATTATGCTCTCTTTCTCAAGGAAAAATTCCAGATCGAAATAGGCGATTCCATCACTAAAGGGGACTTCATTCAAGCTGTCGCCCAAGCTCTGAATATCCGGCCCTCGGAGAACGCGCCGCTTCCTTTCACCGATCTCGATGCCGCTAATCCTGCCTATGCTGCCTCGGTGGCGCTTCATGAACAAGGCATCCTGACCGCTTCCGAGGTCCATGCGGACCGCAGACTCGATGTTCTCCAGGCCGCCTTCATCGCGGTCAAAGCGGCAGGATTGAAGGAGCTGGCCTATACCTATCCCAATGATAAAGTAGAGGCAGCCCTCTCCAAGCTGGGGTTAAATCCGGCCGCCTTCGATTTCTCGGCCGCACAAGAAATTGCCGCAGCCGTTGACAATGGACTCATTGCTCCCGCTTATTACGGAATTTTCTCCGGCAATCCTCCGGCGACCAAAGCTTTTACGGAAGAACTGCTGGGGAAAGTTTTGGCTCTGAAGGGCCAATATAAGCATTACCTCGGAGAAGTGAACGACCCGGATATTTACGGGAAGCTTGCACAAGCATATCGGACTTCGGATATTATCGAAGCCCCGGCACTGCAGCAAATCGTCAACAACGCTCTGGAGAACGGGCTCGTTACAGGCTATAATCTGAAGGATTCGCGCTTCGATCCGAACTTCATTGATTCCCTGTCCCTTACATACGGGCATTCGAATATCGAGCATGCCCTCCAGCTTGTAGGGCTGCTCCGCAGCGAAGGGCTGAATGCCAAGGTTCAGCTGGAACCGAAAACTTCCGCATTCATTCACTTGGCTGAATGGGGGAAGCCCGAGGAATCCGAGACGAATAAGCTGACTCAAATCGCTAACGGAAACTATATCTTCTCCGCCAAGGAATACGATCTATCGCTCGAATTCGAGAACGCAGGGGACAAGGAACGTTTCCAATCCGTTATTCTGCAGTACGCCAAGAAGAATAGCGAAGACCAAACCGGTTTAATCGTCCATTCATGGTGGCAGCCGTTATACTATTCCTTGACGGAAATAGACGACTACGAAATTATTGCGAATAACAAAATTGTAGACGGACATTACTACGCCCAATCCTTTACTTTACAGGAAGATTCCGAGTCGATCGCGGAAGGCTTCCGGAATTTGTCTCCGGACATAGAGGTCATCAACTACACCTTCTGGGTAGATAAACCGTTCTACCATTATCTGACGGGAGAGGACTTCAAGTAAGCATCCACAGGTGCTCTCCGGAGCATCGATAAATTTAAACTATCGTATCCTTCCAACGCCGCACTCCTTAATTTAAGGAATGCGGCTTTTTTTCTTAATTGCTGCCAAGGGAAAGTACCCATCCCTTACGCATGAAGGTCGCATTCAGATCCGTAAGGACGTCACAAAGACGAGCAAAAGTGCATTAAAATCGTGCCTTTTTCAAAAAAGAAGGCGAAAGACGATCAAATGTGCAGGTCTTTTTGACAAAATGGGGAGATTTCGCAAAAATCGCTCCAAAGACCTGCATTATCGCTTTAGAATCAGGCATTGCGTGGCTTTTTCTAAAAAAGACATGCCGTTTTGCTTGTCTTTTGCACTCATTTTTATATCGGATATCTACGTTTTTTTCCTCCTTCGGCCGATATATAACGATAGAAGGTTTATTCAAAACCTTGTATAGGGCGTATCCGTTCTTATAACGGTAGCAGCTGATAACTATGGTTTCCCAGCAAATCGCCAAGGAAGTTTATGAGGAAAGAAGGTATAGATCCCTTATGAGAAAGAATCGAAAGTCGTGGATCGGGAAGGTGCTGCTATGCTCCGCTCTTCTGTTGTCTCCGTTGGCGGCCGGCGCCCCTGTTCCGACAGCCCATGCCGATACCAACAACAATTACAGCTTGTCCCTGGCCAATCTGGTCCTGGAAAATTATTCGCTTTCTCCCGTATTTACGCCGTTAAATGTATTTTATACCGCGGATGTGCCCTACCATAAAACTTCTATCCGGGTCACTCCTACCGCCATGGATAAAAATGCAACCATCCAAATTAACGGAACGTCGATAAGCAGCGGCTCTTCCCGGGATGTAGAGCTGATGGTAGGCTCCAATATTATTTCGATTTCCGTCATTGCTCCCAACGGCAGCTCCAAATTATATACGGTCAACGTGACCCGCAAAAATATAGGTCTCGTTAATTTGTTTATGGATGCGACATCCTTGAATGAGCCGTTCGACCCGGAGGTGACCTCCTACACGGCCAGAATTCCCGAGTTTCTGTCCTTTATCAACGTTACAGCCGTAACCGATTTGAAGGACTTAACCGTGAAAATTAATGGACGAATAGTATCGAGCGGAGTGCCCGCGGCCATTCCGATAACCGGGATCAATTCCCTGATGGTTGAAGTTTCCTCTTCCGCCAACGAAATGAAGGTCTATACTATCCATCTGGACCGATCCGCTGCCGACAAGAACGGGTTATCCTATCTTTATCTGGAAGGGGCTTCATTGAACAGGGCTTTCGATCCGAGCGTCACTTACTACTCTTCTGTAGTCAATAATTATGTATCCGAAGTGAAGGTCAGCCCTACCTACGGCAGCAACATCCGCTCCGTAACCATTCGGGGAACCAAGGTGGCCAGCGGGTCTTTCTATACCGTTCCGCTATCGATAGGCAATAACGAAGTAGCCATTGAGGTCGAATCCTACGATAATATTAAAAAGACCTACCGGATTAACATCAATCGGCTGTCGTATAACGATAATAACCAAAACCCCGGAGGCGGCGGAGGCGGCCATTCAGGCGGGGGCAGCCAGCAGTTCGCTTATTTGTCCAACCTTTCGCTGAGCAGCGGAACCTTGAACCGGAGCTTCGACTCCAACGTGCTTAAGTATTACGCTACCGTCAATAACAGCACCTCCAACCTGCAAATCAGCGTCTCATTCTGGTCCGGCATTACCGCCAAAATTAACGGAAAAGAGGTGCAGAGCGGCAGCTTCCACGATATCCCCCTCAAGACCGGAGACAATAACGTCGCCATTGAAGTACGCAGCTCCAGCGGGGATATTCGTTACTATAACGTTATGATTACAAGGCTGCCTTCGGATTACGGAGATATCGGAAACGGCGGTGGCGGCATCGGCGGTACCATCGGCGATCCCAATACTTATTTGAGCAATCTTCTGGTCGAGGGCCTCTCCCTGGATAAGAGCTTCCAGTCCAATATTAGCGGCTATTCTTCAACCGTCACTTACCCGGTGAGCCATTTCCGGTTAAGCCCGATCTATCATTCCAATATATCGGTCAAGGTAAACGGGCAACCGGTAGCAAGCGGCGAATATTACTGGGCTGCGCTCAACGTAGGAACAAACACGATTACGATAGAAGCCAGATCGAACAACGGAGGCCTGAGCTACTATACGATTGTCGTTACCCGGCTGGCTCAGGGGCAGACGGATCCGGGCGGACCGATCGGGGATAACAGCCTGATTTCAATCGGCTCTCCCAACATCGCGCTGGATCGAAGCTTTCATCCGAACGAAACCTATTATCGGGGATATACGGGAAATCCGAATTTTACTTTTACTCCTGTGACGACCGGAAGGGCCCGAATCAAAATTAACAACACTTATTATTCATCCAATCAACAAGTATCCATTCCGCTTAACCTTGGAGAAAATAGTGTGAACATTGAGGTTGTTCCGGACAATGGGGGAGCCTCCCGGACCTACACCTTCATCGTAAGCAGAGGAGATTATACTTACGATCCCAATGAGCTGTCCACCATCGTTATACCCGGTGTGACCTACAGTCCCAAGTTCGACAAGAATGTCTCCTACTACCATGCGACGGTGGAATCGGGCATAACGGCCATCAAGATGATGCCGATAGGCACAGGAATCCATTCAATTACGGTTAACGGGCATAATGTCAATAATCTTCAGCTGTCGCCGGAATTGCCGCTGGCCTATGGAGACAACAAAATAGAGGTCAAGGTGCAGAATTATTATGGAGGAGGTTCAGGCACCTACACCTTCTGGATTACGAGGACCCGCCCGGAGCAGGAGGGGCAGCCTCTAAGCCCTTATCTGCTGGATGGGGATATGATTGTGTCGATAGGTACCCCTTCGGACGCCAATATTACGTATGCCAAGCTTAAAGAGCATCTGGAGCCGAGAAATAACTTCAACAGGATTATCTTCAAGATTGCCAGCGGCAAATATTCGAGCCAACCGAATTACGTCATGTTCGATCAGAGCATGCTTGAATATTTAAGAAGAAACGCCCGTATGATTATTGCGGAAACGCCTGACGGCAAAATCACCGTCGACCCTTGGGATATTAAGTCGAACGCATTCAAAGCCTCTTTCGAGATGAAAGACGCGGACTTGATAACCAACGTTCCGTCCAATTATGAGCCGCTTTCCAATCTATATTCCATTTCGCTGGAAGGCCTGGATACAGCGGACGGCTGGGCGTCGGACACCTATTCCATCAAGGGGATGATCGAGCTCCCCACCCAGCTATCGGAGCAGGAGCTCAAACAGGCTAATGCCTACGATTTCTCCGATATCTATCAAAGATGGGAACTGGTTCCCAGCACCACCAAGGACAACATTAAAGAGATTGTCATCCATGGAAACAGCGATATCGCCATCATGAAGACAGCGATCACCTTCCCTGATATTGCAGGCCACTGGGGACAATCCTATATTGAATATTTAGCATCGAAAAACATTGTCAACGGCTATGAGGACGGTACCTTCAGACCCGATAGGCCGATCACGCGCGCCGAATTCATTACGCTGCTGGTCAATGCACTGCCGTTGGATAGCCTGTCCTTCTACCCAAGCTTCAGCGACGTTCATGAAGGAGAATGGTACTTCGAGGATATCCTGCTCGGGGCCCAGCACCGGTTAATTGAAGGCTATGAGGACGGCCGGTTTAAACCAAACGAACTGGTTTCCCGTGAGGAGATGGCTGTCGTCCTGGAACGGCTGATGCGACAGCAGCTTGGAATGAATATGTCCATCACTGATGAAGAAGTGGATGCATTGTTAGGCCGCTTTGAAGACGCCGGCGAAGTCAGCGGTTGGGCCAAACAAGCGGTTGCCATTAACATTAAAATGGATGCCATGAGCGGATTAAGCGACAGGCATTTGGCCCCGCAGGCCAAAGGTACCCGGGCGCAAATTGCTACCCTGCTGTACAAAGTGTTTGATAAAGCCAAGCGTTTCTAAAGGACACACCTTGTGAAACGTGCATCGAATAATTGATAAGGAGGGCTTGGCCGTAGAGGGCGGGCCCTTCCTTTATTCTATGCGGGGCGACTGGAGGGCTTTTTCCACAGAGACGTAGAAAACTCCGGCTGACATCATGTTAATGAAGGGTATGTTTGGCAGCGAAAGCAGAGATACTAACGAAAAACCATTTGGGTGGCTTCCATGAAAACTATTCGAGATATCTACTTTCGCGACCTTAAACATATTTTCACCAACTGGGCGGCATTAATTGTTATTACCGGACTCGTCTTCTTGCCCTCCCTATACGCCTGGTTTAACATCGAAGCTTCTTGGGATCCGTATGGTCAGACGGGAGGACTGGCCGTGGCTGTTTCCAATAACGATGCAGGATCGGTCATTAGAGAACAACCGATCAACATTGGAGAGGAAATCATTGCCTCGCTCAGGGATAATCGTCAAATCGGCTGGATCTTCGCGGATGAACCGACGGCACTCAGAGGAGTTGAGCATGGAGACTATTATGCGAGCATAACGATTCCCTCCGACTTCTCCGAGAAGATAGCGTCAATTCTGACGGACCATCCTCAGAAGGCCGAGATTGAATATACGGTGAATGAGAAAATCAATGCCATTTCCCCTAAAATTACGTCTAAAGGGGCCAGCGGAATTATAGAGGAAGTTAGCCGCAACTTTATCAAGATTGCTAACGGAACCGTTTTTCAAATTTTCAATGAAATCGGCGTGACGCTGGAGAGCGAGCTTCCGACTATCGAGCAGCTTAGAAGCCTTGTCTTCAAGTTGGAAGCGATGTTTCCGGAGATCTGGCAGACGGTCGCCACTGCTGCGGAAGACCTGAGCAAGGCTAACGAGATTGTCCTCAAAGCTCAGGAGAATGTACCGATTGTCGCCCAATTGGCCAAGGACGGGCAGGATTTTACCGAGCGGTTAGGCCAGTTCCTCGACCGGAGCAGAGAGAATGCGGCTGCAGCAGGCCCTTCCATCAAGAACGATCTCGCGCTGCTGCAGCAAACGGCGACGGCCACGGAGCAATTGACTGCACTGCTGCTTGAAGAGAAGCCGGACCCAACTGCAGTGAAATCAGCCCTCGACCGGGCCTCCCGCAGACTGGCCCTAGCCATTGACATCACCGACAAGACAAGCTCGCTATTTGCCAGGCTCAACAGCATGGTTGGCGGCAACCGGCTCGCTTTCGTGACCGATAGGCTCGGACAGATCAAGACGAATTTTGAACAGCAGGCGGCAGCCGTCAATCGGATCAGGGAAGCTATAGATAAGGGAGAGAAACCGGCTGACGACCTGGTCCAAAGCTTAAACCAATTGTCCAAGGATGCCTCCGCTTGGATTGGAGACTTGCTCAACCGATACGACAGCGAGATCCAGCCCCTCATTCTGGAAGGGCTGAACAAGGCGAGAACGGCGGCCGAGCAGGCTCATACCGTTCTGACAGAGGCCTCCCGCAGCATTCCGGATGTTCAGAAGATTATTAACGATGCGGCTGCCGGACTGGCATTCGGGGGCCGTGAGCTGCAAGCCGTCCAGCAGCATCTTCCGGTCATCGAAGCGAGGATCAAAGCACTTGCCGACCTTATCCGGCAATTGGAGAGCGAGGGGAACCTGTCGGAAATCATTGATTTGCTCAAGCACAATGCGGAAGAGGAAAGCAGCTTCTTCGCCGAACCGGTCGTGCTTAAGGAGAATAAGCTGTTTCCAATTCCGAATTACGGATCGGCCATGTCCCCCTTCTTCACTACTTTATCTCTTTGGGTAGGAGCTCTGCTCCTGGTCTCTTTGCTGACGGTAGAGGTTCATCATCCCGAACTTAGCTACAAGAGCTATCAAATTTACTTCGGGCGATATTTGACCTTCATGTCGATAGCCGTCCTGCAATCGCTGATGGTGACACTGGGCGATTTGTTTCTGCTCGGAACCTATTGCGTCAACAAGGACTGGTTCGTCTTCTTCGGCGCACTGCTTAGCGCAGTATTTATGCTCATTGTCTATACTCTGGTTTCCGTATTCGGCAATATCGGCAAAGCGCTGGCCATCGTGCTGCTGGTTCTGCAGCTGGCCGGCTCCGGCGGCACCTTCCCGATCCAGGTGACTCCCCCATTCTTTCAGGCGATTCATCCTTACCTTCCCTTCACGTATGCTATCAGTATGATGCGTGAAGCCGTCGGCGGAATTCTATGGGACATTATCCTTCTCGACCTGCGGATGATGGCCGCCTATGTCGGAATCACCCTTCTTATAGGGTTAGCCTTGAAAAAATCGATCAACCGGGCGTCTCAACGTTTTATCAAGAAGGCCCAGGAAAGCGAGCTGATTCATTAGCGCTGTATTAAGCTCCTCTCTTTCGGCTTACCCCGGACGCCGAACCAAACTTCTTGGCTGCTCTTGAAATTAAGGCCGTTATCCCCTTCGATCAGTTTGTCCCGGAGGGCAGATCCGGCCCTATTTGCATCTGCAAATATATCGATGTTGTATGGATTCAACCTGAAATAAAGTCAGCAATCCTAAAAAGTGTTCATTTATAGAGGCGCCGGGATTAGTTATAATTAGCAAAAACCATACTCATAGGGAGTGTCAGCATGTTCCGGTTTTCAGGTCTTAACTTCAAGGTCAACTCTTTATTTATGAAATTATTGATTAACTTTCTAATTATTATCATCTTACTGGCTTCCTATAATTTATGGTCCCTGTACCTTTACTCCCGCAATGTCGAGAGAGAAATTATAAGCCATAATCTATCCCTGATGAAAAATACGTCGGAAACGCTGGAGAATCAATTCCGCTCTTTGAAAGGGCTTATGTTCAATTTGTATCACGATAGCAATGTGAAAGCGCTTTATAGACAGTCGCTCTCGGGCAGCTTGCAGGATCTGGACTACCTTATGATGACGAACTTAGTGAACCAGCTTCGGAATGATGTGGCGAATCCCTACTATCATTTGGAGAATTTAATGATTTATTATCCCGGGTCTTCCTTTCTGATCGAAAAGGAAGGGCTTGTTTTGGAAGAACGTATGTTCTCCCGTTTTTATATCAGTAATTCTTATCCGGCTTCTTTCTTTCAGAAGCAATGGGAGGAAACGATTTCTTTCTCTATCTTCCCGGCGGCCAACTTCCGTAACGAGCATACTCAAAACACATCCAGCCTTCTTCCGGTCATAGCCCAGACGATGCATCGGGATTACCAGATCATTGCCTTTATTCAAGCGAACAAGCTGCTCCAGGCCTACAGCGGGACCCCGCAATCGGAGCTTCTTCTGCTCGACCCGCAGGGGAGCGTTATCTTGGCTTCGTCCGAATCGGCCGGCAAGCGCAGCCTCCCGGAATGGGACGGGAGCAAGAAGTGGCTGCTTCAAGATCACACTTACTATTTCTTTAAGAAGGGGGAAGAATCGGGAGCCACCTATGTCTCCATTATTCCTTACCAGACGATGAATGCCACCCTGCAGCAGTTAAACTGGATGGCCGTGTTATTGTTTGCCGTCACCGTGCTGATCGGAATCGCCGCATCCTTCTTCTTCAGCCGCAGCATCCACCGTCCGGTGCGCGAGATCATTTCCAGCTTCGTTCAGGGCAAGAAACCGGCGGCCTACCACAGCAGCATCAATGAATTCAATCTGATTCACGACCGAATGGACGGATTGTTCCAGGAACGGAATCAGATGAACCAGAAGCTGATCAGCAATAAATCATTGTTAACCAATTACGGCTATATGACCCGTTTCAAAAAAATTTATAGCGATGTTCCCATTACGCGGGAGTTTATGGTGGGAGAAGGAACTTTTATCCTCGTGCTGTATCGGCTTCATTATCGGAAGAACGCCATGGATCAAGCGCTTCTGCGGCAGGAAAAAGTAGCGGCTCGCGTCTGTGAATTTATTCAGCTGCATATCCGGAAGTCCTTTCCCGTATCGCATACTCTTCAGATGGAGAACAATCAGATTCTGTCCATCATTCACACGGACAAGAGAGACGAGCCACTGCAGAACAGCATCGAGGCCTTAAAGAAAACCTTTGACTTCGACCGGAATTTCTATCTCGTAACCGTAGCCGTCAGCTCCGTCTTTAAACAGTCCTCCGACTTCGATAAAGCGTACGAGCAGACATTAATGATGATCCGCCAGGCCAGGCCGGTGGAAGAAACGCAAATCATATGGGATTTGGCGCAGACGGACTCCCATTTCATGTTTACGCCGGAGCAGGAACATGAATTTTACGTCAATGTCCAGGCCGGCAATGATGCCCATTGCAACCATCTCGTTGCCCGGATGCTCGATTCGATGGACAAGCATCAGGCTACCTCGGAACAATTGTCCAGATTCGCCGAAACGCTGATTGTGAAGACCTGGAAAACGATGGAGCTGCTTAAAGTGCCTTGCGAAGGCTCCCCGGCCGACATTTTGGCCCAGCTTCAGGAATGTATAACTACGGAGCAATACAAGCGGGTGCTCAGCCAGTTTATTTCCAGATCGGTTCGGACCATTAAAGTAAAACGGGAAGAGCAGTATGACATTATCGAATTTGTTATGAATTTTCTGGAGAACCATTATGAAGAGGATATTTCGCTGGATCTGCTTGCCGATAAATTGAACATGTCCTCCACTTATTTATCCGGCTATATTAAGGAAAAGACCGGCCACAATTTCACCGAGCATCTGAACCGGGTAAGAATTCGCGCGGCCAAGGAGCTGTTGTCCAAGCCGGAGCTGACGATCAAGGAAATCGGTGAACGGCTTGGTTACCGCAACTCCACTTCGTTCATCCGGATGTTCAAGAAATGGACCGGCCAGCCTCCGGGCGACTACCGCAAAACCCTTCTTTTTGAAAAAGAAAATGGCTAGCATGACTCAGCGTCACATAGGGACTGTCTCAAAAGTAGTTTCAAAACGATTGAGAAACAGCTGCAGATCATTTCTGCTAACGAATTTGAGAACCGCTATTACCGTAAAAACGATGTCATTTCAAATATAACGAAACTCAGGATCGTTATCAGGGCGAAAAGCTGTGCTGTGACCTTCTATTTTGGTGAATAGCGATCTTGAGTTTCGTTACAAAATGGAGAAGTTCCATTTTGCCCAAATAACATTTCTATGTTTCGTTATACAGACCGGCTTATAAGGCGGCCCCCTTACTTTCCCCTAAAGGGGGTCGTTAAAATCACCCTACGACCCTATCCCCTGTTTGTCGATGCATATGCGGTTTCTGGCGGCTCCGCCGAGGCTGCCCGGAACTAGTGCATCCCTTCCAGGCCCCCAAGCCTACCCGAGGCCCGGACCCCGGCGTTATCCTTTAACCGAACCGATCAACGCACCTTTAACGAAATATTTCTGGATGAAAGGATAAATGATCAGGATCGGCAGGGTGGACACCAGAATGGTAGCAAACTTGATCGCTTCCTCAATGACGACAATTTCCGTGGGCCCCTCGCTTCCGGACAGCTGGCCGGATAAGACGATATTTCGCAGAATGACCTGAAGGGGAAACAGCTCCTGGTTCCGCAAGTAGAGAAGCGGCCCCATGAAGTTGTTCCATATGCCTACCGCATAATATAACCCGATCGTAGCCAGCACGGCTTTGGACAAGGGCAGCACGATCCGAAAGAAGATACCGATTTCCGATAAGCCATCGATTTTGCCCGATTCCTCCAGCTCGCTGGGAATGCCTGCAAAAAACGTTCGCATAATGAGCAAATTCCAGGTTGAAATAGCCCCCGGCAGAATCATCGCCCAAATCGTATTAACCAGTCCGAGCTCTCTCACTACGAGAAATGTAGGAATCATCCCGCCGCCGAAAAACATCGTAAATACAATCATCAGCATTAACGATTTGCGGAAAACCATCTTTGGCTTCGACAGAGCATAGGCTCCTAATGCAGTTAGCAGCAAGGAAACCGCTGTTCCCAGGGTGACATAGATGAAGGTGTTTTTATACCCCGTAAAGATTCTCCCGTCGGCCATCACATATTTGTAGGCTTCCAGAGTGAAGCCTTTGGGCCAGAACCAGACTTCTCCCTTCAATATGTAGATATCATCGCTTAGCGAGACCGCAATCATATAGATGAACGGGTATAGGCAGAGGAACACTACTCCCAATAAAATGATTCCATTCACGATATCAAACCAATTTAAGCGTTGTTTCATTTAGCAATCTCCTTATTCGATACAAGACCTGGAAGGTAGGGTTGGAGTGCCGAGCTAACACCTGCTCGCACGTTTAGCCCGGATTTGGCGGAAGCCTTGAGCGCACCGTTTACCAGATGCTATGTTCACTTACCTTCTTGCTGATTTGATTCGCGCCGATAATAAAGATAAAGCTGATAATTCCGGTAAACAGGTCAATGGCGGTCGCGTAGCTGTAATTTCCGTTGGCCAGACCCGTACGATATACATATGTGCTGAGAATATCCGCCGTTTCATAGGTGACCGGACTGGATAACAAATATACCTTCTCGAAGCCGATTTCAATAATCTTTCCGATATCGAGAATTAATAGAATAACGATGGCCGGAGCTATTCCCGGCAAAGTAATATGCAGGGTCTGCTGCCAGCGATTGGCCCCATCTATCCTCGACGCCTCGTACAATTGAGGATCGATCGCCGTTAATGCGGCTAAATAAATAATGATTCCCCACCCGACATGCTGCCATATATCGCTGGTTACATAGATCGTCCGAAACCAGGAGGCTTCAACCATAAAATTGATTTTGTCCATACCGAACATTTCCAGAAGGCGATTGACCATTCCGCTGGACGGGGACAGAAACATAACGACGATCCCGGCCACTACAACATTGGAAATAAAATGCGGCAAATAACTGACCGTTTGCACAAACCTTTTATAGAAGGAGTTTCTTACTTCGTTAATCAGCAGGGCTAAAATAATCGGAGCCGGAAACCCGAACAGCAGCTTATAGAAGCCCAGTAAGAAGGTGTTGCGGATAATGGGAAAGAAATCCGGGCTGTCAAAAAACATACGGAAGTATTTAAAGCCCACCCAATTGCTGGCGAATACCCCTTTATACATGTTATAGTCCTTGAACGCAATCGCTATCCCAAAGATCGGCACATACTTGAAAATGATGTAATAAAGCACACAGGGCAAAACCATGAGCAGGAGATATCGGTCGCGCTTAATTTTATATCCCAATGATGTATTGGACAGAGGCTTCGATTGAACATCAGTTATAGCAGGACGTGAGGTTGACATAGTTTTTTTACAATCTCCTTGTTGCGCGTATTTCTCTTTCCGGCCCCGTCTTATGCCGAATAAGAGATCCCTTTCAGTCTCCTATAAGCACGAGAGCTGAATCAGATTTATAACCTTATCCCTGGATCCTTCGATAAGCCGGACGGGAACTTCAGCATCTTCCAACAAGCCGGAGCAACGGATTGCAGTATTCCCGCCGCCTATAAGCATGCATGCTTATAGGCGGCAGGTATAATTATTTGTCCATGAGGCTCTTCGCCCGGTCATGTGCCTTTTTGTAGATGTCGACATATTTCTGAACGCCTAATCTTTCCATTTCAGCGACATAGGCATCCCATTCATCGAATGATTTCTGACCAAGAATAAACTTCCCGACGTTCTCCTCCATGTATTTCTTGATGCTCTCACCTGTAATGCCCAGCTCTTCGTTCTCCTGATCGGTAAAGGCAAAAACCGGCTGCTGAGGGTTTAAGGAGTATTGGTCGATCACTTTCAACCCCTCCTGCATTTCAGGAGAGAACATTTTGAAGAAGCCTTCCATGTCATGAACCGTAAATGATCCGTAGGTGGCAATCCCTGTTCTTGTTCTTAAGTCGGCGAAGCTGGTATATTCCGGGTTAATTTTTTTCTCCCCGTTCTCCACAATGTAAGTTTCGCCTTCCTTGCCCCAGCTCACCAGTTCAATGCCTTCCGGGGAATACAGAAAATCCAGATAGCGCAGAACGGCTTCCCTGTTCTTGGTATTGCTCGCTACTGACCAACCCTTAGGCATAAAACCGGAATATTCATTCAGCGGTTTTCCTTCAGGTCCGCCGGCCGGCGGCGGCATAAACTCGACTTTAAAGCCCGGAATTTGATCCTTGAGAAGAGACATCAACTGGTCGATGGACCCAATGTAATCCACGGCCATGAAAGCTTTCTCCTGGGCAAACAGGTCCTGGAACTGCTTCCGCTGGATGGACATGAAATCGGGCGGAATAAGCCCTTCCTTATAAAACTTGTTCAAATAGGTCAGCATGAGCTTGTAATTTTCTTCAACCGGGCCGTATCTCCACTCATCCTTGTCATAGTCGTAATACTGCCAGTTAAAAGTATTGAAGTTTGTCGCCATGTTGCCGAGCGGACTCATGCCGCCAAAGATCGCAAGCGGATAGCTGTCGGGATACAGTTCCTTTAATTTTTTGGCTACCTCGTACAATTCATCGTAGGTTTTCGGAAGCTCCAGACCATGCTTCTCAAATACGTCAGATCGATACAGCCATGAACGCCTGGACTCCTTCTCAAGTCCATAGAGCGGAAGGTAATAGCTTTTACCGTCGGCGGACATGACCCTCTGCTTCACTTCCGGATGATCCTCAAGAAACTTCTTGTAGTTCGGCATCTCGTCCAAATGGTCGAAGATATTAAGGAATGCCCCGCTATTCCCGTGTTTATTTGCCGTAGCCAGGTTCGTGATCGTCATGAGATCAGGCATATCGCCCGAAGACACTGCCAGGTTAATGGCCGTCCCGTAATCGTTAGGCGGCGCCTGCACATTGAATTCAATGTTTGTCGCTTCCTTAATGTACTTGTATATCGGCCAATCTTCTTTGTACGGCCAGTTCGGATGGGAATCGACCATCATATTCAGCTTGACCGGAGGATGGCTGGTCGGCCCCGACGATTCCGGCGGCTTTTCGGTCCCCGGGTTAGCACTGCCACCGCCGCATCCTGCCAATACAGTGCCCAACAGAGCTGCTGCGGCGGCCGTTTTAGTTGCTTTCTCCCATACTTGCTTTCTCATCTACTTCTTCTCCCCTTCGCTTAATGAAATCATTTTCACCATTCTGGCTTTCTTCTTCCTGATGATAGTGGCTGTTCGTTTAACCGCTTGCACAGACAAGAGTAGCTAGTGAACAGATTCAGCCAAGCTGAACATTGGGAACCGGATGAGATTCTACTCTGCCGGATTCAACACCGCCATAGAGACGGCCTTAACCCCGATAGGGAATACCGGTGATTACAGATGCGGCCAACTCCAGCGACAGTATTGATCTTACCTTCTTCTTTTAACAAAAACTACTGACAATTCATGCGAACATAAGCTGAAAACCCGAAGGCTGAAAAAAAGTCAACAATCTGAAAACCGGACTATGGAAAATATAGCCCATAAATGATGAACATAAAAAAGAACCTCCAGAGCCACTATGGAAGTGAAACGGGAGGTTCTTTTTCTACTCAGTGTAAAGATAGGAAGTTATTAAATACGCCTAAAGCTTTAATCTTGTTTTTATCTGTAAATTTGGTCTCACAGACCGTGAAAACAACATAGTTCGAGCAGGTCGTTGTGCTTTGGATCAGACCGTCCAGCTTATCTCCAAGAAAATCTATGCCCCAAGAAACGATTACATTATCCGCCTCTTTCTTGACTTGCGTCTTAATCCACCTGGTAAAATCATCTTTCTTGGGAGCGGTAGCCGCTGCCAGAAGAGCCACAATAATCACGAGCCCGAACACGATATACTTCTTTTTCAACCTTTTGCCCCCTGTCGAAGAATTATTCAGCTATAGGCAATTATAACCAATTGCGACCTATTAAAGAAGACACTCTTTTAAATCTAGTGAAGGATAATGTGCGAACATTCCATTAAAAAAGCTTTCCTTCCGTTCCGAAAGAAAGTGCCTCCGAAGCTTTAAATCCAGTCCAAATCATATTTCTACCGCACCTCAAAAAGGGCGGCCCTCTATTGGGAGGGAACGCCCTGTCCGACATTTAATTAACCACATTAACCTAAATCATGCCCGATTATGATGATATAAGCAATTAAGAAAACCTATTTGCATCTTAATTTAGTTTTCCTATCTGACGACGCACTGATTCTGGTTTTGAGCCATAGATATCTGCGTAAATTGAGAATGAGCAGCCGACTGCGTAAAAAAATCCGTTGCCTTATTTCAGGCAACGGATTTTGGTGAACCCTTAGCGTTTCGAAGCTCTTTGTCTGAACCAGAGCACCACGGCTGCGGCACAAAGAAGTAATCCTACCCATGGTGTAATAGGCATCGTTTCTCCTGTCAGCGGCAGCAATCCATTTTTCCCGGTGGAATCTTCCTTATTCTCAGGGTTATCGCTTGTCTCCTGCTCTGTAGGTCGATAAGCCTCCGGGCTCAAAGCATTGTCAGCATTCTGTTCGTTATCCGATTTTTCTTGATCGGCTATTTCTTGGTCGGGCAGATTCCCATCCGGCCGGTTGTCTTCCGGTTCTTGATCATTATCCGTTTGATTATTATCAGTCGGATCGTCATCCTTATCCTCATTACCAGATTCAACAGGTGATATAATCGGATATTCTTCAGGTTCTGGTGTCGAGCTTGGACTTGGTGTCGCACTTGGTCCCGGTACCGGACTTGGGCTCGGTGTTGTACTTGGTTCAGGGTCCGGACCCGGGTCTGAGCCTGGTGTCGGTTTCGGACTTGGTGTTGGCTCCGGACTTGGTGTCGGTTCCGGGCTTGGTGTTGGCTTCGGACTTGGTGTCGGCTCCGGACTTGGTGTCGGCTCCGGACTTGGTGTCGGTTCCGGACTTGGTGTTGGCTTCGGACTTGGTGTCGGCTCCGGACTTGGTGTCGGTTCCGGACTTGGTGTCGGTTCCGGACTTGGTGTCGGCTCCGGACTTGGTGTCGGCTCCGGACTTGGTGTCGGTTCCGGACTTGGTGTCGGCTCCGGACTTGGTGTCGGCTCCGGACTTGGTGTCGGTTCCGGACTTGGTGTCGGCTCCGGACTTGGTGTCGGTCCCGGACTTGGTGTCGGTTCCGGACTTGGTGTCGGTTCCGGACTTGGTGTCGGTTCCGGACTTGGTGTCGGTTCCGGACTTGGTGTCGGTTCCGGACTTGGTGTCGGTTCCGGACTTGGGCTTGGTTCTGGAGAATCCTTGCTCTTATTTTTTACTGTAAGCTCAGCATCTTTAATCGTTTCTTTAATTTCGATTGGTTGTTCAGCAACTTCAATTATATATCCTTCTGGCGCTTTATCTTCTTTCAAGATGTATTTCGCAAACAAAAGATTCTCGAACTTTACTTTTCCGTCTGTTCCCGTTGTTAATGTTCTAATAAGCTTACCATTCGAAGCAAAGTAAAGCGAGAATTCGGCGCCTTCCAACGTTTTGAATGAATTGTCAGCATCGACCTTGGTGATCGTAAGGCTGCCAAGCTCGCCGCTTCCTGTACCTGATCCACCGGACAGTTTTACTTGGATGGGCTTGCTTGAGGTCATTTTATCAGTGGCAATTCCGTTTCCTTGGAATTCAACTTCATTCTTAACGACGTCATTATGCTTAGCGTTAATAAACGACTGATATTCCAATACATAGGCAGACTTAAAATCTTCTATAAATATGATTTCAAAGGTTTCTTGACCCCCGGCATCCGTATTGAATTCGAGAGTATAGTCTTGATCTTCCACTAATACTTTACTCTCATCTTTCGAAACTACTCCATTTGCCGCAATCGTTGTTCCATAAAGCTTAAATGTGTCCTCAAGCAGGATCTGGTTTACACTGAGCGTGTCAATGATTTTAGCTCCTGCCGGAATTTGGGATTGCCCGCGGTTAATGAAAACTTTCCACTCTATCTTGGCGCCTTTCTGCTCACCTTCTTTATAGGTGTATTCCGTTCCATGATTAATCCCTACTCTAGCTGGCAAAGTGGTTAATAGTTTATCGCCTTCTTTAAGCCATGCTGTATTGCTGTACTCCTCGTCAATCAGCGTCCCTTCAAGAGAGGTTTCATAAGTAATGAGGTAGGGGGTATTAATAGACTCAAACGTAATTTTGAATCCTGGATTTCCATCGACATCTGTAATGTCTTCTACTTTATACTCGCCCTTATCGACTTTATCGCCCTTCTTGACTCCATTCCGTCCTCCTGTAAGTTCCATATGATGAACTGTAAGAGACCCCTCTACAAACTTTTGCTCCGGAGTCTTCGGCATAAAGTCTTCTACACTAGCAGATTCAATCTTATCCAGGTTGTAATTCACGCCAATTTCCCATGTGATTTTTTTATCTTCGGCGTTGTAGGAACCATTTTTAAAGCCGTTGTTTTGGGTGTATTGATCCGGGTTGAAATTATTTGTTACAGATCCTTCATACTTCTCGTTTCCATCCTTCCAATACACGGTTGCTTTGTTTTCAAACCATGTTTTCCCGTCTATTAAAGATCTAAAATTGAATTTCGTGGTGTAGGTTATAGTAATTTTGGAAGTAATTTCTTGATCCTTTAAATCATTGATCACAAAACCTGCATCCCACGAATCATGGCCATCCAAATATACGATATCCGTCACTGCACTTGTTTCGGAGTTTCCGATTTTAATCCGTGCGGTTTCTGGAAGCAACTCTAGCCCGCGACTGGTAAACTCATCCCTAACAACGATTTCGTTCATCTTGTATCCATTTTCGTTTATTACAATGGTCCAGTCGACAGTCTTCTCTTTGTAATTAACGTTGCCGTGCAACTTGCGAATAGCCCTTTGCTCAATAGATTGAGAATCTGAACCTACCTTGCCGTCAAATTCAACCACATTATCTATTTGGCCGTTTTTAATAACAAGACCTTCCGCTTTGGTCTCATATTGAATCTTATAAGCGGAATCGAAGTCTTTCAGGAATTGAAGTGTAAAGCCGTTGTCTTTAGTTTCAGTGTCGACTTTATAATAGACGGATTCAGTAACGGTTTCGAAGCCGCTCTCCTTGCCTGTTTTCGGATCGATCGTTACTTTCTCTACTTTAAAGGATCCGTCCATTATTTTAAAGGATGCTTCCTTCAGTCCATCACTTACTGTAAAAGTATCCTCGAGAATTGCTTTGTCCGGCGGGATGCTCTTCTGGGCATAATTATATTTAATCGTCCAGGTAATCGTTTGGGTTATCGGATCATAATGCCCTGCCTCTTTTTCCAGTAATTTTCCGCGCCGTACAGATATACTGGCTTCCGCAGATTGAGCCCCACTTTCAGTGCTGGTTAATGTTGCTTTATTGTTGAATGTTATCGGTCCGTCATTCTGATCGGCAACCTTTGTTGTATACCGAATTTGATAAGCTGAACCAATGTCTCCAAACTCAATCTTCACTTCGTTACTGTCGGAAAGATTATTGTACTCGCTTGGATCTATCAGCGAACCCTCAGTCACTTTACCCTGCGGATCCACATTCAGACGATATACTTCTATGGAATCGGTCTGCAAGGTCTGGCCCGTTTGAATAGGATCACTGACGGATGCCCCCTTGAGGGATTTCAGGTTCGTATTAATATCTATAGACCAATACTGGACAGTGAAAAGTTCTTGTCGAAAAATTCATGGGAATAAAGGTTAAAGGTGCATACAGGAA
>NZ_JBHTIU010000069.1:0-47723 GCF_042677205.1 Paenibacillus residui | reverse complement strand
CGCAGTTTGGCAACAGGGGGTTATACCCCAAGAGCAAACCACCCGTTGGACGGGTGGTTATGATTTAAGCCATTAATCGGAGGAAGAACATGAAAATTACTTGCATTGGAGCAGGTTATATCGGAAGCGTAACGGGAACGTCTCTGTCAGTTATGGGGCATCATTGCACCATTATCGACATTGACGCTGCCAAAGTCGATGCCATAAACGCAGGAACGAGCCCCATTTACGAGCCGGGACTGCAGGACTTGATACAGCTGCAAGCGGGCACTTTCTTGTTCGCTTCTACCAGCTACCAATCCGTGTACGATGCGGATGTAGTATTTATCGGAGTAGGCACCCCGTCCCTCGAAGATGGAAGTGCAGATTTATCCTATATAAGAGCAGCAGCGGCCAACATTGCGAAGCATTTGAATCCCGACCGGTTTACCGTCATCGTCAACAAATCAACGGTCCCGGTCGGTACCGGGGAAGAAGTAACTTCGATGATAGAACATATTAGCGGTCTGAGGCCGGGAGAGCATTTTGCGGTAGCCAGCAATCCTGAATTTCTGCGCGAGGGTCATGCGCTCGAAGATGTGTTCTTCCCTGACCGAATCGTTGTCGGGGCTTCCGCCGGGCGTGCCAAAGAGAGATTAAAGGAGCTGTATGCCCCCTTTATGCGCCGGGACCTTCTCGTTAAAGCTGCACAGCTTCTTGGAATACAGGAACGGGAAATTGTTCCCCCGGTTTATTTTGAAACGGATTTGCGCAGTGCGGAGATGATCAAATATGCCTCCAATGCCTTCCTGGCCGTCAAAATCAGTTATATCAATGAAGTCGCGAGATTTTGCGAAGCCGTTGGTGCCAATGTTATGGATGTAGCTCAAGGAATGGGGCTAGATTCAAGAATCGGAAACCAGTTTCTGCAGGTTTCCAGCGGCTGGAGCGGGAGCTGCTTTCCTAAAGACACCGCTGAATTGTTGAATGCCAGCCAGAAGCATGGGCAGGAGCTCAGCATCGTTAAAGCGGCCATTGAATCGAACTATCAAATGCATTTATATATTGCGAATAAAGTTCATGACCGGATCGGCTCCCTGCAGAACAGAACGATAGGAATTCTCGGTCTCACGTTTAAACCGAATACGGATGATACCCGTCATACCCAGGCCGCCGTCCTGATCAGGAAATTTAGTGAATGCGGAGCAGTTATCAGGGCGCATGATCCTAAAGGAATGACCGGCTTTCATCAAAGAAATAATGATCTTCCTGTCATCTATTGTTCAACTGGAGAACAGGTTGCTGAAGGGGCGGATGTCCTGGTACTGGTCACGCACTGGCCGGAATATAAGGTGCTCGATTGGAAATGGATGCATGAAGCGATGAGATCCCCCTATATTCTGGATACAAGAAATTTCCTGAATCCCGAGGAAATGCGCGGGCTTGGTTTTATGTACGAAGGACTGGGATTGGGAACGGATAAAGCTGCCGGTCAGAGTGCTTCCCGACCGACATTGTCCCATGTTGTGTAGGCTGCCGTAAACATCTAATGGGGAGGTTCACTATGGAATTAATCGATTATATCCATATGATTCGCAAGCGGATAGGGTGGATCATTTCTTTTGTCATTGTCACGACGGCGACAGCGGTTTGGCTTAGTTATTTTGTCCTTCCCCCAAACTATGAGGCATCGGTGAAGCTGATTGCCGGAAGCTCGGAGAAGCAGGATTACAGTGCAGTGAACGCCGGGCTGCTGTTGATTAATACGTACAAGGAACTGATTAAATCTCCCTCCGTTCTGAGTCAAACAGTCGCCAGCCATCCGGAATGGGGCTTGGATGTAGAGAAGCTGGAGAAGAAGCTTAAGGTGACATCCGCTAAAGATTCTCAAATGATCACCATTAGTATAGAGGATCATTCCTACAGCAAGGCTCAGCAGATTGTGCAGGCCGTTGCCAAATCGTTCGAAACTCAGGCGGCCTGGATTTTGAAGGTGGAGGAAGTAACCATTTTGCCGGACAGCAAGGGGAATCAAGAGGCTAAGCCGACTTCGAAACGGATGGTCAATGTCCTTCTTGCCTTTACCGTATCCGGTATACTTTCGGCTGCCTGGGCCATTGGAAGGGAACTCGCGGATCCTACCATTCGCTCTGCCGGTGTCCTGGAGCAGGAGCTAGGGCTTAAACAGTTAGGTGAGATTTCACGGATTGAGAAGAAGGATTTTAAAAGAGCGGAAAATCAGACCAAATTGAGACAGGTAGGTGAAGCTTCTTATGGCCACCTTGGCTAACCGCACGTTAATCGCACACGTAAATCCGCAATCCAAGGCTGCAGAGGATTTCAAATTTCTTCGCACCCGAATTGACTACTCTTTCGCAGGAGTGAGCAAGCCGGTGCTTCATGTTACATCGGCGAAACAGGGGGAAGGCAAAACCTATGTGGCGGCCAATTTGGCTGTCTCGTTCGCTCAGTCAGGGAAGAAAGTGCTTCTCATCGATGCGAACTTATCCGAGCCGGATCTGCATCAATGGTTCGTCATACCGAATGATATCGGTCTTGCAGATGTATTGGCAGGCAAGTGCGGGGTGTATGAGGGCGTTCATGATACGATGATCGATAACTTGAGCCTGTTCTGCGCGGGAAGGGCGGTCATGTCTTCTTCGGATTTGATAATCACCGGGGAGATAGGAAAACTGCTGGAGCGCTATAAGGAGCAGTACGATGTCATCGTTATCGATTCCCCGGCCGCCGGGGAATCGGCAGACAGCTTGTTTCTGGCCGCCCAGAGCAGCGGAACCCTGCTCGTGGTCAAGAGCGGGGTCGTTACAACGAAGGAAATTCGCCAGCTGATGAAAGATTTCGAGCATGTGAACGGCCAATTGATAGGCTACGTATTCCATTAGATTCTTACAGACGGGAGCAATCCAGTGATTACGAAATTAAAGAAACCTGCAATCCATTGGCCGTCAGCCTGGATCAAGAGGGCAAGAGCGGCCGCTGTCGGGTTAACCGCGGCCGTCCTGATCGGAATGATCTGCTCTTACCTCAATCCGAAAACAGGGGTTCTCTTGGCGATCCTTCTGCTGCTGGTGACGCCGGCGCTGCTGCTAGCCAGATCCGATTCCCGCTGGCTGGTTCCCTATATTATCGCGGTTTGGGCCTTCACCCCTGCCATTCGCCGCATCTACGAATGGGTTTATCTGGAGTATAACTCCGTTTCTCTGCTAAGTATTCTGCCTCTTCTCGTTACGTTGACACTGGTCCTGCCCATGCTGGGCAAACCGCTGGAATTTTCCCCTCTTCTTAAAGGGTTTCTGCTCTGTATGGCGGTTGCGCTCGGATATGGCTTCCTGGTGGGCGGATTGAAGAATGGGGTATCCGGCTTGTTTGATTTGGCGAACTATGCGGTTCCTTTACTAATAATCCCTTATGAAGCCGTTCGCAGAAGCAATATCGAGGAGCGCAAACTGTGGATCGGTTCATTTGTAAATATCGCTATTTTGGCTGCGGCATACGGAATTGTTCAATTTTTTGTAGTACCGGAATGGGATGCCTTTTGGATGAATGAGGTCGATATGTTTTCGAACGGCCAGCCCGTTCCTTATGAAATCAGAGTATTCTCGACTCTAAATTCGCCTGGACCGGCGGCTATTTTTTTGTCCACCGCTCTGCTGGCCATGCTGATGAACAAGTCGTGGAGAGGCTTTGCCGGATGGCTCGGCGTAGGAATCGTCACTTTCGGGTTGATCCTGACCCTGGTAAGAGCCTCTTGGGTAACGATGGTGCTGGCTTTATTTCTGTTCATTCTATTGGAACAAGGAAGAAAAAGATGGTCCCTTATGGGAGCCATCCTGCTGGCCGGAATCTTCATGTACTCTGTGCTGACCGTAGTTCCAGGCGGCGAAAATTTGCTGAACCGGTTCTCGACCTTGGGAAATCTGGAGAGTGATTATTCCTACAACGATCGAATGCAATTTGTATGGAAGATTATTCCGATGCTGGCGGACCAGCCTTTCGGTACCGGGCTTGGAAGTGTCGGAGTCGGAACGAAATTAGAGAATGACGGGCGGCTGGGGCAGTTTGGAAATTTCGACAACGGGTTTCTGGCCCTCTTCCTGACCTTCGGCATCGTAGGCGGGTTGGCCTTCGCCAGGGCGGTATGGCTGCTTGTCCGGCTGCTGCGTCCGATACGTCAGGAGATGGACCCAAGAGAAGCTAAATATACCCTTCTCGCTTTTAGCGTCTTGCTCGCCGCCATCGCCTATTTAATTTTCGAGAACAGGCTGGTTGGCTTGGGAGGATTTGTCGTGTGGCTGTTCGCTGCCATCGGATTGCCGAAGTCGACCCAAAGCTTGAACGGCAAGGGAATGCCATGATGAGCAATTCCAATCTGCTGCATAAATCCGGTACCGTTCGTCTGTGGTCGATTGCCAGAAGTCTGCGGGTCCGCAAGGACAGCACCGCCCAATCTCTTAAAACGGTAGCGGTCAGCATGCTTATCATGATCGTTAACCTGTTAACCGGCATATTGACTGCCCGTTATTTGGGGCCGGCCGGCAAAGGAGAATCTTCCGCTCTATTGCTATGGCCTACTTTTCTGGCGAACCTGTTCCGGCTGGGTCTGCCATCGGCTTTGTTATTCAATATGAGGAGGCATCCGGACGATTCGGCCCCCTTATACACTACCGCTTTGATGATTTGCCTTGGTTTCGGCGGCTTCGCCTTAACGATTGGTGTGTTGGGGGTGCCCCACGCCCTTAGCTCCAGCTCCGAGCAGATGATAGTTTACGCTCAGTGGTTTATGCTATGCGCTCCCATTCTGTTAATGGAAGCTACTAACAATGCAGCGCTGCAGGCACGGGGAGAGTTCCTGCTGTTCAATCGGCTCAGAACGCTTCCTCATCTCGGTGCTCTGATCGGGTTGGCCGTACTGCTGTTAGCAGGGAAACTGACACCCTTGTCCGCCGCCCTGGCTTATTCGTTCACTACAATCCCGGTTACTTTGTGGCTGACATCACGGCTGTTGTCCATCTACCGCTTATCTATTAAACGATTCAAGCATTCGTTCGGGATGATCTTCCGATATGCCCGCAGCTCTTCCGCGGCCGATGTGTTGAGCTCGCTATCCGTTTATATGGACCAGCTCATTGTCGTGGCCCTGCTGAGGCCCGCTGATCTTGGACTTTATCTGGTGGCGCTCAGCTTGTCCAGAGTCATTAATGTGGTCCACAGCTCCCTTGTTATGGTCCTCTTCCCCAAGGCGGCGGGATTGGAGAACAAAGAAGCGATCGAACTGGTCAAGAGAATATTCCGGATCAGCCTCAGCATGACGATGCTCGCAGCGATTCCTATGATGCTGTTGGGGACAGTAGTGCTGAATGTCCTGTATGGCGAGCAGTACACGGCCGCCGTTTCCGTCTATCGAATCTTGGTACTGGAGGCGGTTATCGGAGGGTCCACGCTTATTTTGGCACAGTCGTTCATGTCGTTGGGCAAGCCGGGCTACCAGTCCACGCTGCAAGCCGTCGGGATCGGCGTCGGGATGGTCCTGATGGTCATTCTGGTCCCCCGATTTGGTCTGATCAGCGCAGGAATAGCATTGCTAACAGGTTCCCTCATCCGGCTCCTGCTGGGACTTGTATTTTATAAAAAAGTGCTGCATACCCCTATCCCACAGTTGTGGATGCGGTGGGAGGATGTGCGTTGGCTGTACAGCCGGTTCGCATCCGTTCCGACGCAACAGCCGGATATTAACGATAAAGAATAGAGAAGAAATTCACTAGGAGGGTACGATGGCTGAATTAAGTTTTAATATACTGGCTACCGGATTGGATTGGCCGACGGAAAAGCCGGGAGGTCTAAATATTTACTATCGATCCATATGCAAAACTTTGGCTTTGCGGCACTGTATCGAAGCGTTGGTTTGCTGCAGCGAGCCTCCGGGGCAGGAGCCGGAAACCAATCTGACCCTGTCCAACATCTCCAATCCGCTGGTGCCCATGGTACGAAGGCAAACCGCATTCAAAAAGTACGTTCACCGCGCAACGAATGACCGCAGAATCGACATTATTTATTCTCACTTTGCCCCTTATGCCATGGGAGCCGCTCGTATTGCACTGGGCAAAAATATTCCGGTAGTTGTCGGTTTCCATGGCCCGTGGGCCGCAGAAATGAAAGTGGAGCAGGCCGGCCTGAAGGGGAGGATCAGAGCGGCGATCGCCCGGAGAATTGAACTTCAAACTTATCGTCTGGCAGATCGTTTTATAGTGCTCAGCCGCTATTTCAAGAAAATTCTGCAGGAAGACTACGGCATCTCCCCCGACAAAATTCATATTGTTCCGGGTGCCGCGGATATCGAACGATTCCGCCCGGCAGAAGATAAGATGCGGCTAAGAAAGGAGCTGGGCTTACCGACCGATAAGCTGGTCGTCCTGTCCGTCCGAAGACTGGTTCATCGAATGGGGCTGCTTCAACTGGTGGCCGCCTGGAAGGAAGTGGTTCGGCAGCATCCCGATGCGCTTCTGTACATAGGCGGTACAGGACCTCTGCAAGAGGCGTTGGAGACGGAGATTCAGCTCAACGGGCTGGAGCAGAATGTACATATGCTGGGGTTTATTCCGGAGGAACTGCTTCCGGCCTACTACCAGTCGGCCGATTTGTTCGTTGTTCCGACCCAGGCGCTGGAAGGGTTCGGATTAGTGACGGTGGAGGCGCTGGCCAGCGGGGTGCCTGTGTTTGCAACCCCGGTGGGCGGAAACGTCGAAATTTTGACCCGGTTTTCTCCAGATTTTCTGAGTGAGGATATTACGGTTGATGCTTTGGCCAAAGGACTGAATCTTGTATTAAAACATCAGGAACGGTGGCCTACCGCCCAGCAGTGCAGGGATTATGTCCTGTCTCATTATACATGGGATCAGGTTTTACAATCGGTAGAAAATATATTTTTCGAAGTACTCGAACAGAAAGGGAGAGGAAAACGATGAAAATAGCTTATTTGGACCATACCGCCCGGTGGAGCGGCGGCGAGGTTGCCCTGTATAACCTGCTAACTCACTTGAAAGGAATCGGGATTCCGATTGACCCGATCGTGATCTTGGCCGAAGATGGCCCGCTTCGGGAGAAGCTTGCCGAGAAAGGGGTCGATGTTCGCGTTCTGCCTCTCGATCCGACCGTCCGTGACCGCAATCGTCATGCGGTGTCCAGCGGATTGTTCAGATCCGCCTTCGAGGTCATGCGTTACAGCAGCAGGCTGGCCAGGCTGCTTAAAGAAGAGAAGGTCGATTGTGTCCATACGAACTCTCTGAAATCTGCAGTATATGGGGCATTTGCGGCCAAACTGGCCCGCTTGCCGCTGGTCTGGCATATCCATGATCAAATTCAGCCCCCTTACTTAAAATCTTATGTGGCTAAGTTCATTCAGAAAATGGCCCGTACTCTTCCAAACGGGATTATTGCCAATTCCAGCTCGACTCTGGCCACCCTGCGCCTGCCGGCACACAAGAGACAGAAGGAGCTTGTATTGTATCCCGCTTATGCAGGAAGATTCGGCAGAGAAGAAGTGATTAGGGAGGATCCGGATCCGATCCCTGAAGAATGGAGACGGAGCGAGGACGAATTTGTCGTTCTGATGGCCGGCAGGATTGATGAATGGAAAGGGCACAGGACGCTGCTTCAGGCCGCCCGTCTATTTAAGGATCAGCCTAACGTCAAGTTCTGGATCGCCGGTGATGCGCTGTTCGGCCAGGACGACTACAAGCAATCGCTTCTGGAATTCATCGAGCAGGAAGGGTTGACGAATGTCAAGATGCTGGGGCATGTATCCAGGATGGAACGGTTGATGCTGGAGGCCGATCTGCTCGTTCATGCTTCCGTCATGCCGGAACCGTTCGGTCAGGTCATCGTGGAAGGCATGGCGATGGGCTTGCCCGTCATTGCTTCCAACCAAGGCGGCCCTAAGGAAATTGTGGAGATAGGGGAAACCGGCCTGTTGATCCCTCCGGGAGATCCTCATGTGCTGGGAGAAGCCATCCAATGGATGATCCAATCTCCCGAACGCCGCAAATCAATGGGAGAGGGAGGGATTAAGCGGGTCCGGGAGCGGTTCGCCATCGGACAATCGATCCGGGCATTGGCACACTTTTATCCTGAACTGCGGCCTAAACGAAAGCCCGCTTTCACAGTGAGTACGGCGGAGGGAAAATACATTGAAAATTGCGATCGTTCATGATCTGTTGACCCAGATGGGCGGGGCCGAGCGTGTAGTAGAGGTTCTTCACGAAATGTATCCGGAGGCGCCGATCTATACACTCGCCCTTAACCGCGAGCGGCTCAGCGATGCGTTGCGGAAGTCGGATATTCGCACAACCTGGATACAGAAAATCCCCGGGGTGGAGGCGAATTTCAAGAAACTCCTGCCCCTGTACCCCATCGCGCTGCGCCAATTGACTCTGGAAGGCTATGATGCGGTCATCAGCTCCAGCTTCGCCTTCGTCAAGGGGGTCCGGGTTCCGCAAGATACCTTCCATTTCTGTTATTGCTACACACCTATGAGGTTCGCTTGGGACTTTGAAAATTATATTGAAAGGGAAGCTTATCCCAAGGCAGTGAAGTCGGTCCTGCGACAATATGTCAAATATTTACGCTATTGGGATGAAAAAACCGCTAATCGCGTTGACAGCTACGTAGCCATATCTTCTGTAGTGAAGAAGAGACTTCAAATGTGTTACCGAAGAGAATCGGAAATCATTTTTCCTCCTGTTCATACATCCAGATTTTCACCTTCCCGTCAGATAGACTCCTATTATTTGCTGGTTTCACGGCTAGTTTCCTATAAGCGAATAGATCTGGCCATAGAGGCTTTTAACCAGTTGGGCCTCCCTCTTTATATAGTCGGAGACGGTCCGGATCGGGGGCGGTTGAAAAGCATGGCTAAGAGCAATATCCAATTTTTGGGCCGGCTGCCCGATGAGGAGGTTGGTTCATTGATGTCGCGCTGCCGGGCTCTTTTGTTTCCGGGGGAAGAGGATTTCGGAATCACCCCTCTGGAGGCCAACGCCGCAGGGCGCCCTGTGGTCGCTTACCGGGCGGGCGGTGCCCTGGACACGATTATCCCTTATAAGAACGGACTGTTCTTCGATGAGCAGAAGCCGGATAGTGTTATAGCTGCCATTCGGCAATTAGAAAACTTCGGCTGGGACGCCGGAGCCATTGTGGCCCATGCAAAAACATTTGATACCGAGGTATTTAAACAAAGATTCCATCAACACTTGTTTGAGGTTTACCGTCATCATCTATCTGGAATCAACAGCCGGCGGGCGATACCATGAGCGGATTACATTAATAGATAACGGGGAGGAAGAAAGAATGAAAAGAGCACTGATTACAGGAGTTACAGGTCAAGATGGAGCGTATTTGGCTCAATTGCTGCTAAATCAAGGATATAAAGTGTATGGGATGACGGCTCGTCGGAGTACCCCTTCATTATGGAGGTTGGAGTTTCTGGGCATCGAGCAGGAGGTGGAGCTAATCGATGGGGATATGGCTGACATGTCCTCACTCGTCCGGGCAGTAAAGGCCTCTAAGCCGCATGAAGTGTATAATCTGGCAGCGCAAAGCTTCGTCGGAACCTCCTGGAAACAACCGGTTACGACTGCACAAATAAGCGGGCTTGGAGTCCTACATATGCTGGAGGCCATTCGCCTTACGGATCCATCTATCCGGTTTTATCAAGCATCAACCAGTGAAATGTTCGGTCTGGTGCAGCAACCCGTTCAATCTGAGTCCACTCCCCTATACCCGCGAAGCCCGTATGGCGTTGCCAAGCTGTTTGGACATTGGTCGACTGTCAATTATCGGGAAAGCTTCGGATTATACGCTTGCTCTGGCATTCTGTTCAACCACGAATCACCCTTGCGGGGAATAGAATTTGTGACCCGCAAAGTGACGGATGCTGTAGCCAGAATTAAATACGGCCGGCAGCGGGAGCTTCGTCTTGGCAATATTGATGCAAGAAGAGACTGGGGATATGCGGGTGATTATGTGAAAGCCATGTGGCTCATGCTTCAGCAGGAGCATCCCGATGATTATGTCGTTGCGACGGGGACTACAACAACCGTCCGTGAGATGTGCAAGATAGCCTTCGAGTATGCAGGTCTGAATGCCGAAGATTATGTCGTGATCGATCCGGAGCTGTACCGGCCCGCCGAGGTGGATATTCTGCAGGGAGATCCGGCAAAAGCCCGGGAGAAGCTTGGATGGAAGGCGGAAACGCCCTTTAAGGAACTAATTGAGATGATGGTTGAAGCAGATTTGCATAGAGTCAGAATGGGAGAACCCCGAGAGATATTCTCAGTTTAATTGTAAGATTCACTTCAATATAATCGAAGGATGTGTCCATAGCATGAGATTGGTTTTGTTATCGGGTGGTTCCGGTAAAAGGTTATGGCCTCTCTCCAATGATGCCCGGTCCAAGCAATTTCTGAAGGTGCTGCGCGATGAGGAAGGCCGGCTGGAGTCGATGGCTCAACGGGTGTGGAGGCAGATGGCAAAAGCCGGACTGAACCAGAAGGGCTACATCGCCACGAGCCGGGAGCAGGTCGATATGGTCCGCAACCAGCTGGGCAGCGAGATTCCGCTGATCGTTGAACCGGAACGCAGGGATACGTTTCCTGCCATCGCCCTGGCTGCCGTATATATGTATACGGTAGCCGGCGCATCCCTGGATGAGGTGATGGTTATCCTTCCTGTCGATTCCTATGTAGAGACGGATTTCTTCGAGAAAGTGATCCAGCTTGATTCTGTTCTTGAGGAGACAGGGGCCGACCTGGCTTTAATTGGTGTCAAGCCGACCTATCCATCGGAAAAATATGGTTATATCGTTCCCGCAACGGAGGGGTCCACCCGATATGGCACTGCAGGCTGGCCAGTCTCTCATTTTCGGGAGAAGCCTGCCGAACCGGAAGCCGAAGAGCTTATTCTTAATGGGGCATTATGGAACTGCGGAGTATTTGCCTTCAAGCTGAAATATATGATCGATTTGCTATTTAGCAGAGGGCTCCCGCTTCAATATGAAGAGATGCTGCATCAGTATTCGCGATTAACTCCTACCAGCTTTGATTATGAAGTCGTCGAGAAGGCGGAGAAGATCGTTGCCCTGCCTTATGACGGCCCCTGGAAAGATCTTGGGACCTGGAACACCTTGACGGAAGAGATGGAAGAAGGGATTGTCGGGAGTCATATCATGAAGGAAAACTCTCCGGGAACCCATGTCATCAATGAACTGGGAATACCAATCGTTGCTTTGGGACTATCCGACGTAGTAGTCGCCGCCAGCCCGGACGGAATTTTGGTAGCGGACAAGAGCTCCAGTCCCCGCATTAAAACCATCCTGCAGCATATCGATTTTTCCCCTATGTACGAAGAAAAAGCGTGGGGTCACTTTAAAGTATTGGAGTACATGCAGCGATCATCGCAAGGAAGCGATGTACGGATTCAGAAATGCTATATCAAATCAGACAGCGTATTGACCGAACGGCTTCAGGCGGTCCGCAGTGAAGTCTGGGCGGTGCTATCGGGCGAAGGGAAGCTTGAGGTGAACGGCAGCACCCGCTGCTTAAATGTCGGAGACGTAGCCGTTCTGCCCCAGGGGGCGGAATACCATATCCATGCTTACACCGATATGGAAATGGTGGAAATCCAATATGGATTATCCCCAACACAGGGAACGGCTGCGTTGAAACTCGGAACCTGATAAGAGGTGTCCGGTTGGTAAGGTTGTCTAAAGGAACTGGGGGAGTAAGATGAAACGTTGGATGAAATGGGGCGGAGTGATCTTTTTCATTGGATTGGCCACGATGGCGATTTGGGGGTATTCATTAACTCCGGAAGTTCACTTTAACCAGAGGAACCACCCGATTCTAGCTGTCCCTGCAGATTCTCCCCCTGGTTCGGGCTTTATAGATTGGAACGAGTCCTTGCCCTTCTCCTTGGGCAGAGATTTTGTTGGAACGAGCTTGGTTAACTATCTCCGTTGGAAGCAAGGGCCGGATTCTGAATTTCAGGGGATGTCTTCCTTCGACACTATGGATTATGGGTTGTCCGGGTGGTATGCCTTGAGGTCCGGACAGTATGAATCTGTTTTTTTGACCGAAGCCGATGGCTGGATTCCGTACGGGGATAAGGTAGAAGAGTCCTTGGTTAACGGGCAGACCTTCCGGCAAACCGGCAAGGGACGGTCGGGAGGAGCAGAGGACGGCTCTTCCTTCAACGTGCTGATTCTGGGTGTCGATGCCAGAGAAGGCGAGAACTCGCGGTCCGATGTTATACTGCTTGCCCATGTGGATCCGAAGGAAAAGGAAGTCCATATGCTCTCTATCCCCAGGGATACCAGAGTTTATTTGGATGGAATCGGTTATACCAAGATCAATCATGCTCACTTTATAGGAAGCGTACGAAAAGGCAACAGCGGAGGCACTGAGGCGGCGATTCAGGCGGTCAGCAACCTGTTGAAGGTTCCGGTGAACTATTATGTAAAAATTGATTTTGCTGGCTTCGAGAGCTTCATTGATACTATCGGAGGGGTCGAACTGGACTTGCCTCAGGAGGTTTGGTTAACGCAGCCGCTGATTCCGAGGGAACCGCTGCTGCTTCCGGCCGGGCCCCAGACACTGAACGGCGAACTGGCTCTCGATTATGTGAGGGAGCGTTATTCACGGGAAGACGGGGAATTCGGGCGCCAGGCTGCTCAGATGGAGGTCATTAGCTCCGTGGCGGCGAAGCTTACGCAGTTGGACTACCTGCCTAAACTCCCCGGTTTAATCCAGAAGGTGAAAGAGGAAGTGCTGGATACCAACTTTACCGATTCCGATCTGCTCAGTCTAGCTTGGCTGTTCAAAAATTTACGGCAGGATCAGCTAATGTACAGACAAATTTCCGGCCGCAGCGGCAGAGCGTTGGACCCGCTGGTTCGCCAAGAGCTCTACTATTGGCTGCCGGATAAGAATGAGCTGGAAGAACTGGCGGAAACCTATCTTCAATAACTTCCTTATACGGGGACTGTCAGTGAGGATCATGGATTGGACCGTGAACGTGTGGCGGGGGGACCATTAGTTAAGGTCCCCCCGCCACATATTCGTTAGCTGGAAGCCTGCTTGGATAAGGGAATAGGCCGGGAGTACTCCTCGCGATTGCCGGAAGCCTGATAAGCAGGGATTTCTTCGCCCGAACAAGGGACAAGCAACCCTTTAGCTAACAACAAAGACGCTGTTTCGGCCAAATCACTGCCGACCTTGTTCATTTTATCGGCTATGTCTATCAGATCATGGTCACCATCGCTGTAAGCCAGAAGATAGGTGATCATCGACACCCGCTCCCGTTCTTCGCGGGAACGGGTTCCGCCCGTAGAAGGGTACAATCCCCGTTTATCCAGCTTAGGCTCGCAATGAATGTGGGTGCTGCGATAAGTCTCGTTCGCCTCTATCGTCTCAATAATCTTGATATACATATCGACGGTTTCCTGCAGAGCCTCCTCCGAGATTAAGTCGCGGTTGTCGAGCGAGGTATGGTATTCCTTGTAATCGCCGTACATCGTTCTCATTAAGCTGCCGACAGGCAAATTGAAGGCTTGACTGCAATACTGCCGTTCATCGCTGCCGAACGGGGACCATTCAATGATCCGATGGGGCTTGCCGGATTGACGCAAGACATGTATGGCGGCACGGTCTGCAAGGGTCTCCCCTCTTTTGCTTTTTTTGTAGGTGAAGGAAGGGCCATGCCCTACGCAAGTGACTACATAACCGGCGGCAAGCCTCTGCTTCAGCATATCCCCATATTGGCTCAAATATAGAATGGAGCCGATCGTTTCCGGCACATACAGAAACCGGTAGTTGTATTTCAAATTTCCCCGCTTCAATAAATATTGATAAACCATGGTTTGGACGAGAGGTCCAGACAGTTCATTGTTGGCCATAGACGGGTGACAGACATAGGTTGACAGCAAAATTTCCTGTTCTCCTCTTCCCGGCACATAGCCTTCACCGATAGTCAAATATCCGTCCTCCAGTGTCGCGTCGATCACCACTTCATACTCGTCATCAACGAACTCCCGCAGTCTGTTATGCTCGATGCAGAAGCCCCAGTTTTCCTTATAATAAGACGTGACATAGGGAATCGCATCCGGCATTTCGGGCAGCGTATGTATTCTGGCCAGCAGCTCGTCGCGGCTCACGGTTCCCCGGAAAGGAACGCTGTACGAGACCAAATGAAGATTGTGGTCACATAGGTCAACGATCTTCTCTCCCCGCTTATTCTTGATATATGCCTCCCGAACATTCCATTCTTTAGGAATTGTCCAATCAAAGCAGGTCATCCCGGACGGATACTCCTTTTGTTCAATGGGAACTAATTCGTTAAGGATCGTCAGCATTTCCCGAACTCCATCGCCGGTAATGCTCCGCTGAATTGGAAATAAGCGGTCGAATAATTCCATGATCATAGGATCACAACCTTTTCTCGTTAATGTGGAGACGACAAGACGCGTTTAGTGCGACGCCACAGATAAACAAGCTGCTTCCACAGTATTCGACGGAAGGGATTCTGCAGATGGTTTCGAATGTTTTCCTTCCAATACGTCAAGCAAGGAGATAAATCCGTAGGCTAAATGCTCGATATTCCTCTTATCGATGCAAGCAATATCCTCCATGGGACAGCTCATGATTCCCCGGAAGGAGTTAGCCAGCAAGCGGGCTATGAAGTTTACCCTATCCTCATAGCTTGGGAGAGAGGAACGGGCTGTATGAAGAATCTCCGCTATGCTGTCTGAATAGGGATTGAAATTTCCTCTGACCAGGAGGGGATTGAAAAATAGGTTGGCCACAGAGATGGCCGGTATTCCGAATAAACCGGCTTCATAAGCAATCGTACCCGAGACCGTTACCACAAGATCCGCCCGTTTCAACAGGGAATGGCTGTCCGAATAGGGGGAGATGAGTCTTACGCCGGGTATGGAAAGCAGCTGCTTATAAAGCTTCATGGAATTGTTGCCGATATTGTTGGAATGCTCTTTAACATATAAATCATGTGTAGATGGGGTGCTCCTGGCCAGCGCCCGAATAATCTCCAGTTGATTGGAGATGGAGCCGCCCAATACATCGATGGATGCTTCCGGCTGCCTGTGCAGTGCGTACAGAACATAGGGCTTGGAGGGCCCGCGGCCGGCGAACGGCTCCTCAAAAGGCTTGCCCAGCCTGGAGGACCATGAATTGAACAATGCGGTAAACCGGTCATGGATAAACTGAGACGTCGTAGGCTGGGCCACATCATAACGATAACAATACCGTCTTTGCCGGACAATTCTTTTCGCCAATGTAACAGGCCAGCGGGCTTTAATTCTGGGGACTTTATTGTTTAAATGAAAATACCTCGGCTTCGGACCGGAGTTCATAAAAAAATCTAAAAATTGCTCTGCCTGCTGTAAATCCTCGCTTCCCGGCTCGCGAATCGGTTCCATGAACGCTTCCGAATAGCCGCCAAAGAAAGCGAATCTTCCATCCGGAATACGTATCACTTGAGGGTTATAGTTGGCAATATTCAACTCCTCGCATAATTGCACGGTCATTAGTTCCGTAGCCCAGGTACGCTCCGAGAATACACACTCGATTTCATGCCTGATCAGAAATTGTTTGATCTTCTGTCCGCACACGGTCAGAAATGCCCTGGCATAGGCAGGAGGCTTCTTGGACAGCATTCGGTCCATCAAGATCATGTTGGAAAGGTATAATCCTTGGCTTTCAACTGAAGCAATAAAGTCCCGTTCTTCCTCGGATGGCGCCCGCTTGCTTCCGGCCATCCAATCTTCGCCGAAATCCGTTAAGTCCAGAAGGAACCGCCGCTCGGCACCGTTTCTCATAAGCCATTCCGCCCATTCACGGCTAGGAGAAATCCAGTAAATCTCGTGGCCTGCATCGACGAGTATTTCTGCTATTTTCCAAAAGACTATCGTCTTGTAGTGGTTGGCCCAAAACAATACTTTCAAGTCCATCCCCCCTCTGCTCGCTCAAATTCGGTCTATTGGTATGTCACCCTGGATTGACGCCGGTTAGTCTGCTTGCCTGCTCCCCAACATATCCCAGCTTAAGGGAGTGCCGGCCTCGACTTTTCTGGATACGGGTTTCCCGATAAATAGATCGTAATATTTGGGAGAGAGCCCATAACCCGGTCGGATGCTTCGCAAGTTGCTTTCATCGAATGTATCTCCGGGAAGCATATCCCGGCTGACATATAACGAACGCTTGAAGACGAGAGAGGAGCTCTCCCGTTCATCGCTGCCGTAGTGCACCCGGCCCAGCGCCCGCCACGCTCTTTCGCTTTCCTCGACAAGCGCCTTCATCTCCTGCGGCTCCAAGGAGAAGGCGGCATCGACCCCGCCGTCGGAACGGGAGAGGGTGAAATGCTTTTCGATGACGGTAGCCCCCAGAGCAACACTGGCGATCGCTGCCCCGATTCCCTGGGTATGATCTGATAGCCCGGCTTCGCACTCGAACAATTCCTTCATATGCGGTATGGTCAGCAGGTGGCTCTGCTCAGGGGAAGCGGGATAGGTGCTGGTGCATTTCAACAGAATCAGCTCTTGACAGCCCGCCTCTCTCAGCCACTCCACCGTCTCTGCCAGCCCGGCCAACGTAGAGATTCCGGTGGATAGAATGACAGGCTTACCGGTGGCGGCCACCTTCTGAATCAACCTCTTGTCATTGTTCTCGAAAGAGGCGATTTTGTAGAAGGGAACGTCCAATTGTTCAAGGAAATCGACGGCCAGCGGATGAAACGGTGTGCTGAACGGAATGATTCCGCGCTTCCGGCAGCGCTCGAAAATAGGCTCGTGCCATTCCCATGGAGTATAAGCTTCCTGATACAGCTGATACAGGGTCCGGTTCTTCCATAGACTGTCTGAACTGCGAATGAGGAAATCCTCCTTCTCCAGATCCAAGGTCATCAGGTCGGCCGTATAGGTCTGGAGCTTGAGAGCATGTGCGCCGCTTTCTGCGGCCGCATCGACCAAGGATAAAGCCCGGTCCAACGATTGATTATGGTTGGCCGACATTTCCGCGATAATAAACGGGGGATGGTTAGCACCTACCCAATGATGGCCTAGCCGAATGTCTTTCATCCTGAACCACCTCCTGGCTGCTTGCAGATTTCTTGGTAATAGAGAGGACATATAGATGCCCGTCTATTTCGAAAAAACAGGGATACCTCTTGTTATCCGCCACCCGCATCAGGTTGAATTGCTCGCGGATTGTCCGATCAGGGTCCAGCCGGCTGTCCTGGGCGGTTCTTCGCGGATAATAGGTGGCTTCCCCTTCCTGTTTCTTCGCTTCTCCAATAATGTCCGGATATCGTTTGATAAAACAGAGGCAAAGCTTGATCGTGACCTTCGCCAAGGCATGGCGCAATTCATCTATCAATTCGAAGCCGGTATATTCAATAGTCTCGCTTAAATAAATATCTCCGCTATCCACTTTATCCGCCGCTTCGAACAGAACGACAGGCACCGTATTCATTCCTTCGACGATTTTCCAGGTAAGCGGAGACCAGCCTCTGCCACGCGGCAAATCACTGGCATGAACGACCAGATTATGGCGGTTACGCTGCCGGAGTGAGGACGATATGATTTGTTCACAGCCTAAATAAAAGGCAAGATCGCCGCTGGGCAGCTCCCCGATGTCGTGAATCCAGCCTGCGCGATGTCCTAGCTGCTTGATCCGGTCGATCAATCGGGGAATATATAGATTCATCCAGCTGTTGGCACCGGAAACGATAGTAATGGATAATGACACGGCAAACGACTCCTTATCGTAAGTCATTAAAGGATTTTTCCTTGTATAGTTACAGTTCTGACAGGCCTGATACGAACGGGGGAGGTTACCGGGCGGGTAGTTACCAGCCCCTTCTGCTTAAGCTGGTCTACCAGCGAGCGGACGAAGCGGTAATCGATCTCCAACTCCTCGGCAATTTCCAGGCAAGAGCGCTGTCCATTCATAAGGATTTGCGCTGCTTGCAGGCTACGGTAGCCCTTGGGATCGTGAAGCGGATCGATATATAGATGATATCTGCTTAATTGAAGCGGCCCCCGGTAGGTGCGTGTTGGAATGCAGTCCGACTCCAGCACGTCAATGATCTGTTCCAGGAGAGCAAGAGTCTCTTCTAATTTATTGAAATCACAGTTTTGCAAATTATCCTGATTGGTATGATAATGCTCGTAATCGCGGCGGCAGATTCCGACTGTAGGGATCTCGAAATCGGGGCCGTCATAGAACATTTCATCGTTGCCATATAAGCCGCGGTAGTCCGCTTCCACATATCCCGGTTCGGAGAATTTCAGCACGTTGCGGGTGATCCGGTCTATATAGCTGTTGCCACGGAAAGAGCGGGAGAAGCTAAGCGGCTGAGAATGGCCGGGCATATCCAGAAAGATAGCATACCGGATCTCCTCGATTCCTGGTCCGTAATGCAGCAGACCGGCTGCGGCATAATATTCGGGACCAAGGACCAGACGATAAGTATAGAGACGGCGGGTTCTCCGCTGCAGAGCACGAAACAGCTCGATAAGAACGGCAATACAAGCAAGCCCGTCGTTCACCTGACCGGGATGACAGGTATGCGCGGCTAGCAATATCGTATCGGCTGCATCGCCGGGCAGTTTCCAGTCAACGATATCCAACGTGCCTTGGCTGAATTCCACATCGATATGAACCCGGTATTGATCTTCCGTCAAGCGGTTGACCTCTTCTTGGGTCAGAGTGAAGCCCCAATCCGTTTTGGATCCGGGACGGAACTGCCATCGGCTCTCGTAAACCAGCTTATCCTTGTACAGGGGATGGACAGAGATATGCTTCAGCAGCTGATCGCGGGAAACAACTCCGGAGAAGGGGGCGGAATACGACTGGAGGCGTATCGGGTGCGAGTGGAAGTCGGCGATTCGATGCCCATCCAGAGTTTCGATATAAGCTTCATGAACCGTCCATTGGTCCGGAATGATCCAGGTCAGACATTCGGTCCCGGAAGGGATCATGTGCAGCCTCGCACCTAATTGCTCAGCCAATTCCCGGGCAAACAAGCTAGTGTCCTTGCCGACAGGAACCCGGTTCCATTGGCAATAGCGTTCCATCCACCGCTTCATTCGGTGCTGCCTTGGGTTCGTTTCCACAATATAGACCTCCATGCACTGGGCAATTTAGTTATGACCTGTTACATGGCCGGGGCTTGTTCTATGTGCGCGTTGATCTCCGCCCACTCGGGATGCGTTCGGAGCAGTTCCAGAACCGTTTCCAAAGAAAAATGCGGATCGGTCGGATATAATACCTCGATTATCCGCTGAATAAGCTGAAAATCCTCAGGTGTATCCACTGTCAACCGATAGCGGCTTTCATCGGCAGAATAGGTGACGCCCGCCGTTCGAAAAAGGTGCGGCTGATTATATAGATAAGGAGTGACATGCTCCCTGTCATAGGGCCGTTCCGCTGCGATATGAGCTTGCTTCAACGCCCGGGCGGAGAAAATTTCCGTATCCATCCCTCTGGGAAAGGTTCTCTTCAGAATGTTGGATACATAATCCACTTCCGGCGCGAGACTCTTGTAGGCGTGGACAACCTGATCGACTATTCTCGGATCCAGAATAGGACAGTCCGCGGTCAGGCGAACGATCGCGTCAGCCCCGAATAGATCGGCAGCCTTGGCATATCGGGCCAGAACATCATACTCCGGCCCGCGAAAGCAAGGCAGAGCTTGCCTCCCGGCCCATTCGGCAACGGCATCGTCTTTCGGTCCAACGGTCGTTGCAATGACGATTTCGTCTAACAGGGAAGCTCTCCGCAATCGGTCCACCTGATATTCGAGCAGAGGCTTGTCTAACACTTTCATCAGTATTTTGCCGGGAAGCCTGGAAGAATTCATTCTGGCCTGAATGATGGCAACAACTTTCAAATCGAGTCCTCCTGTTCGGCTTCTGTTATGGAATAATGCTGAATGACCTTGTGGACACTCTGAATGACATCCTCCACATCCTGGTCCGTCATGGCCGGAAACAGAGGCAGGGTAAGTATCCGTTCATACAATCGCTCGGCTCTCGGACAGATCCGTCCGGAATATCCCAAGCCGCGATAGTAAGGATGATAATAGACGGGGATGTAGTGGACATTGACCCCGATATTTTCCTGGATAAGAGCCTCATAGATAACGTCTCTGCCAGCCGATAGTTGCTCAAGGTTCAATTGGATGATGTACAGATGCCAGCTCGAAACCCCTGCCTGATCCTGATAAGGAATTTGCAGCTGCGGACAGCTTGAGAAAGCTTCGTTATATTGAGCGGCAATAGTGCGCCGCCGTTCAACGAACCGATCCAGCTTATCCAACTGGCTGCAGGCGAGAGCGGCCTGCAGATCGGACAGCCGGTAGTTATAGCCTAGAAATTGCATTTCATAGTACCAGCGGCTTCCTTCGTTCTCCCAAGAGGAGGGGTTCCTTGTAATGCCGTGGCTACGGAATTGCTTCAGAAGCTCGTAGTACTTCGGGCTATTGGTCGTTATCACCCCGCCTTCCCCGCTAGTAATATGCTTGACCGGGTGCAGGCTGAACATGGTCATATCGCTAATTTGACCGACTTTACGGCCTTTGTACTCGGCGCCGAGAGCATGTGCGGCGTCTTCAATAACGACGATTCCTCTCCGCTGCGCTAACTCAGTAATCGCGTCCAGATCGGCCGGTTGGCCCGTGAAATCAACCGGAATAATCGCTTTTGTATCGTCCGTAAGCAGGCGTTCCACCGCCATCGGGTCCAGGTTGTAGGTTTGCTCGTCAATATCGGCGAATACCGGAATTCCGCCTTGGTACAAAACGCAGTTTGCACTCGCCGCGAAGGTCATCGGGGTCGTAATGACCCGATCCCCGGGCCCAATACCGGCTGCATAACATGCGGCGTGAAGAGCGGCGGTACCGTTGGCGAACGACACGGCGTAGGCGGCTCCGACATATTCGGCTATTTTGCGCTCCAATTGTTCTACAGCCGGACCGGAAGTCAGGTAATCGCTCCGCAACACCTGAACAACGGCATCAACATCGTCCTCATCGATCCATTGTCTGGCATAGGGCAGCATTTGTTCCCGCACGGGATGCAGAAGATTAGACGCTCGCATGGACAGCCTCCGCTCCGAGTCCCAGCTCCGCTCTGATGTCCATAACGGACAGCCAGGCCGAGTTCGTGTGGCTCATGTAGCTGAACGATTCAGGCAGCGGGGATCCCTGCTCCGTCTGTTCGCTTTCATTCTGCCACCAGGGGAATTCGGGCTGAATCACATAATAAGAGTCGAATTCAAGGGTACGGCGGGAATCATCTTCCGTGATCATCGCTTCGTGAAGCTTCTCTCCCGGACGGATCCCGATATATTCCAGCCGACATTCCGGAGCAATCGCTTCAGCCAGATCGACAATACGAACGCTTGGAATTTTCGGAACGAAAATCTCTCCCCCGCGCATACGGGTCAAGCTGTCCAGAACGAACTGGGTACCCTGCTCAAGCGTAATCCAGAACCTCGTCATTCGTTCGTCGGTAATCGGCAGAATTCCGGTCGGTTTCATTTTCAGAAAATGGGGGATAACGCTGCCGCGGCTGCCGACTACATTGCCATACCGGACGACGGCGAACCGTGTTTCCTTCCCTCCGGTATAGGAGTTGCCTGCTACGAACAGCTTGTCGGATGCCAACTTGGTGGCTCCGTATAAATTTACGGGACTGGCTGCCTTATCTGTGCTTAGAGCGATTACGCGGCTCACATTGCGGTCTATCGCCGCTTCGATAATGTTCTGTGCCCCGATAATATTCGTCTTGACCGCTTCGAACGGATTATATTCGCAGGCCCCTACTTGTTTAAGCGCTGCCGCATGAATAACGATATCTACCCCGTCAAATGCCTGCCGGAGTCTTTCCTTATCGCGCACATCCCCGATAAAAAACCTCACTCTGGAATCGTCGAATTCCTGCATCATCTCAAATTGCTTAAGTTCGTCCCGGCTGAATACAATCACTTTTTTGATCCCGTATCCGAGGATCTTGCGCGTGAAGGTTTTGCCGAAGGACCCGGTTCCGCCCGTAATCAGCACCGTCTTATTCTGAAGATTCATTGATATAGCTTTCCTCCCCTCAATTATGAACCCAAAAGGCGCAACGTTACGAATTGTTTCCGAATGGATACGATATGTATCAATCCCAATCTATAACATTCTTTTTCTTTCGTCAATTGTTATTTTTTGAAAAATGACGTCCTTTTGGAAGTGGAAGGTGTGATAGGAGGATTCATTAGTTAGAGGGGAGTACGCTAATTTGTAAAGCTTATTATAGGGTATAAGAAATTTTGTTCAGCATTAGAAAGGAAAGTATGCTACAATATCCCATACCCGCAATATATACATTTGTATACATAAAGTTATATCGTGTGTTGAATTTACTACGGCAAGCGATGAACATTTCAGATCAATATTCTGAAATAAATGTTAAAAAATGTTCATGAACATAAAGTAGAATAAAGATGTTGGGAAATTTAAGGCGAATTCGAAGGAATACGACACAGTAATACAAAAAAAGCGTTTGACAAGATACGAAATGTATCATACAGTTTAGTTATTGTTCCATAAATGTAAAAAAATTGATTTATTCGCGGGGAGTTGCTTATCATTGAGCCAAAATTCTGGAAAGTCAAAGGGTAAAATCGAGCTGGATGTCTATAGGGTGATGGAACAACTGAGCATCAACCCAGGTAAATTTGCAATCCTGGTGAATGAAGATAAAGGCGACACGGTTACGGGGATGACGGATTCGGGGGAATCGAATTTCAATAGAGGAACGGAGACGGATCAAACCCGCTAAGCTTCCTCTAAGCAGAAGCAGGAAACCAGCGGGAATGACGGTTTACATAGATCTCTCCGCACGGACGAAGGCGACAAAGCGCTTGGCCTCTTCCGGGCTCAATTCAACGCCGTCTACTGTCAATTTAAACTTCGCAATGATCTCTTCATCGGATAGCTCCAACTGATCCACAAACTCTCTAACCTCATTGTCCAGGACAGTTTGCGGGTTGTTCGTTCTCCCGATAATATAATCGACGGAGACGTCAAAATAGTTGGCAATTCTGCTCAGCATGGAAGAATCAGGCTCTCGGCGGTTCTGTTCGTAATGGGCGAGAGAAGCCCGTGAAATTTTCAAATGTTGGGCGAGCTGCTCCTGAGTCAAGCCCCTGGAGGTGCGAAGAGCGTAAATTCGGCTTCCGTATTCCATTTGGTTCACCACCTATGGCAGCAGTTATTTGTGTAAGCTTCAGAACTGTAAACGAAATGTATCATTTTGAATCATATATCGAAAAAAATAAAAAAAATAAATATCCGATACAAATTGTATCGAGGTTTTGAAAGCAAAAAAAAGATTTGCGATACTGAGTGTATCAGAAAATGGTTGAAAAAGCAATTGGAAACCATGGTACAGCTACCTTTCTTTGGTAGTACAATCTCGTTTTTGCAGGGGAAATACTGATTTTTATAGGCCGGCTGTCCTATAAAATAAAACCGGACCTCCTTTAGTGAAAAAGGACGGGTCCGGTCTTTGGTTTAAAACGACGTGACATTATGAACAGGTTGACGGTCAACTGTGCCCGTCCTGGCTAGCTTTTGCAAAATAACATTGAAATAAAATTTTATAAAAAGCGTCTCATATGTTTTTTTCCGTCATAGGAAAATAGCACTGATTTATCTTCTACAACGGTTTCCAGATGGACCGCCTTCCCCCATAACTGCTGAACGTAAGGGAGAGTCTTCTCCACATACTTTAAATCCAGCTCGATTCCTTCGAATTGGTGTTTTAAATACAGCTCCCCGTTCTTTAAATGGTTTCCGTTCTCTACAACGAGATAGGGAAATCCTCCGTTCACGCGAGAATAAACAAGCTGTTCGCGAATGGATTCCCACGTTTTGTCCGTAATTTTCCACTCATTTCCTTTTTTCTCGAACAGATAAAGATCCAGATCCTCGACCAGTTCTTTGGTTAAATAGCTGCGAATGAAGGAGGTGTCGGAATCGAATTCGCGTACCTCGAACAGCTTCCTGCGTCCTTCTCCGGGGGCTCGCCCATACTTTTCGATTTCCTCCGCGGTCGGTTTATCCCAGCGCTTCTCGATATCTTCAAAAATTTTGAGGCCCAGGTAGTACGGATTCAGGCTGTGCCGGGACGGCTGAACGACCGCGGAATTCAGCTTGGCGAATTCAATGGTCTCCTCCGGGGTCAAATCCATTTCCCGCAAAATTCGGATATGCCAGTAGGAGGCCCAGCCTTCGTTCATGATCTTGGTCTCCAGCTGCGGCCAGAAATAAAGCATTTCGTCCCGCATAATGGTTATAATATCACGCTGCCACTCCTCCAGCTCGGGCGCATACTGTTGAATAAACCAGAGCAGATCCTTCTCCGGGGACGGCGGGAATTTCTTCGGAGTGTCCGCCTCTTCCTTTCTATCCTGCATATCATCCAGCGACCACAGATCATCATAGGGGGTAGAGACGCTCGGAAGCTTTTCCTTCTCGCCTTCCTTGTCTTCGCGTTCCCTGGCGTCCTGTTTGTAACGGTAAACAAGGCTCGGGTCGATATGCTCCTGAATAGCCAGCACCGCATCGAGGAAGGCTTCGACCTTCTTGCTGCCGTATTCAATTTCATAGAGACGGATTCTTTCGGCCGAGGCAGACATACTCTCCACCATATTGCGATTCGTACGCGAGAAGCGCACATTATTTTTGAAGAAGTCGCAGTGGGCCAATACATGCGCCACAATCAGCTTGTTCTGGATAAGGGAGTTTCCGTCCAGCAAGAAGGCATAGCACGGGTTCGAATTGATCACCAGCTCATAAATTTTGCTTAATCCGAAATCGTACTGCATCTTCATCTTGTGAAACGTTTTGCCGAAGCTCCAATGGCTGAAGCGGGTCGGCATTCCGTATGCGCCGAACGTGTAAATAATATCGGCCGGACATATTTCATAGCGCATGGGATAAAAGTCAAGTCCGAAGCCTTGCGCAATCTCCGTTATTTCCGCGATGCTCCACTCCAATTGCTTGATTTCGTCGGAGGTCAAGACGATCACCCCGTTTCTTTTTTCGCGAAAAACGTTTTGAGAGCTTTGTACACTTCGCCTTTTTCGCGAATGATGCAGAATTGGAACTTATCGTTCTGAAGCTGCCGGTAAGCGGCCATCAGCGTACTGCTGCGGTTGTACTGATTCACCTCTCCGTATCCGAACATATTGGCCCGCTGTATGATTTTGCCGATCAAATCCAGACATTTGGCATTATCGGAGGTAAGATTGTCGCCATCGGAAAAATGAAACGGATACAAGTTGTAGTACGCCTCCGGATAACGGCTGTCTATGATTTCCAGGCATTTCTGATAAGCGGAGGAGCAGATCGTTCCGCCGCTCTCCCCTTTGGTGAAAAATTCTTCTTCGGTTACTTCCTTGGCTTCCGTATGATGAGCGATGAAGACGATCTCCACCTTCTCATATTTGGAACGCAGAAACCGGGTCATCCAGAAGAAGAAGCTGCGGGCCACATACTTTTCAAAGCTTCCCATCGAACCGCTAGTGTCCATCATCGCAATGATGACGGCATTCGAATGGGGCTTCTCAATTTCCTCCCAGGTTTTAAAGCGCAAATCATCCGGGGAAATTCCGAAGATTCCGGGCTTTCCGGCATTGGCATTGCGCCTTAAATTTTCAAGAATCGTCCGCTTTTTATCAATGTTGGACATGATACCCTTCTTGCGGACATCGTGGAAGACGATATCGGAAGCCTTCATCAGATCCTTCTGCTTCTCCTGCAGATCAGGCAGCTCCAGTTCCTCGAACAGAAGCGTCTCCAGTTCCTCCATCGTCACGTCGGCTTCATAATAATCTTCGCCGGCCTGATCTCCGGCCCCCTGGCCTTGGCCCGGCCGGCCGGATGAGGGATCCGTTCCCAGCACGTCTCCTACCTGGCTATCTCCGTCGCCTTGACCGACATGCTTGGATTTATTGTAATTGTACCGAAAACGGTATTCATCCAGACTGCGGATCGGAACCTTTACGATTTGCTTGCCGTCCGACATAATGATGCTCTCCTCTGTGACGAGGTCAGGAAGATTTTGCTTGATCGCTTCCTTAACCTTCTGCTGATGGCGGGTCTGATCCTGGTAGCCCTTGCGGTGCAAGGACCAGTCTTCCCTGGAAACGATAAATAAAGGCTCGGACATGCAGGCACCTCCTCGAGAATTCTCTCGGATTATTAGCGGATGGATCGGCATGAGCCTGTGCAATTACAGAATAAGGGATGAATGGCATTCGTCTCATGATCTTCGTTATAAACACTGTTCAACTCAATAGAATGCCGCAATCCGCTAATGTTTAGCGATGAATAAGAATGAAGCATTATTCCGGTTGTTATTCAAATATATTCAAGTTTCGCAAAACCATGAATGGAATCCGCCTATTTGGGCCAGGAATTCTATTAAAAATCAGGGGCGGAACCCGGCAGATTGTGAGAATGGCCCTTGTCCTACAGCGTACCTCTCCCGGCGCTCGTTGAGAATCTTTTAGTTGGTGAAAAAGAAACCGCCGTTTGTATAGTAAAAAGAATTACCTTGAAAAAGAAAAAGAGGCCTTCCGCCTGGCTGGCGAAAGGCCTCTCGGTGCGGGCTTCTCCTAAACTCCCATCCCCATCGAAAAGAGGAAGAAAAGCAGTGGAATCCCGACCAGCAAGCCGCTTAATACGGTTCCAATAACCGCAAACACCTTCTTCCGGTTTTGCTGCAGCAATCCAATGATGCCAAGGATTAGCCCGATTAAAGCGAAAACGAAAGAACCGAGCATTCCAAGCCCGATGAAAAGAAGAGAGGCGACGAGCTCCGGCGTTTGCTGAAGCTGTTCGAGGTTCTCCAGATCGAGATTAGGCATGAGTCCTGCCAATTGGGTGCTCAGGACAGCAACTCCGCCGACAAACAGCACGATGTATCCGATTCCGGCTAGAAGCGACATTACGAATGAAGCGATTCCCGGTCCCGAATGCTTCTCGGCGGTTATGAAATGATTTCGAAAGCCCTCCTCCTTATTTTTAAACGATTCCTGTTCTTGCTCATTGAAATGATCCATTCAGCTTTCCCTCCGTTATTAAAGCGATAAATAATGTGTTGATACGGCAATTAAGATAAGATTTCATTCCGTCCTCAATAAGTGCCTTAAGGCTTCAATTAAGAGGCCCCAGATGGCGAAAGCAGTCTACGTCTGCCCAAGGAAATATAAATCTTCATCGCCAAAAATAATATCATTATTTTACCACATCGCAAAGTTTCTATGTTCATTATAGCGTTAACGCCTCCTGAAAAGCGGTTGGCATCAAGTTATGTTGACAGCCTCTTCCAACTGTTATCCCCTTGATTCAGGTTTCTCATTTTTCGGACTAGCGGTTCTTTATTTAGACATATGGGCTGTTATCCCAATCGCTCAGCGGCTTCATACCGGACTTGTTGGTGAGCTCCATCATATGACTGTTATCCCCCTCGCTCAGGTCCTTCATATCACGGACTAGTGTATGATCTCGTCAAACGACTGCTGCTTCTTTCACTCGTTTCTTCCGTCGGTTCTTCCTTTAACCCAGTGTTTTACCAAGAGGAACTCGGCTTTAAGCGGATATGAAAATAAAACAACAATAAACGCAATCTGCAGATGGCCCCCCCGGTCGCCGATCCATTCTGAGGGAAGGGGATAACAGTCCAAAGTCTCGGCTAGAGGATTCAAAGAGGTAGGAAGATCAAGTGAATGGCGAAAGGAAGGGGAGGCTGATTGCAGACCAAAACTCCAGAGTCCATATTGAAAGTTCCCGAAAAGATGGATGGAAAAATGTCCATTGAAAGTGAAGTTTTCAACAGTTGTTCACAGAATGAAAAAAGAGTTTCGAATCGTCGCGGTTGGCATAGCCCATGAACAAGCAATCGAGAAAAAAATATGATATGATGCTGGCAAAGGTTCTCTGCAGGAGGTTGGAATATGCAAAAATTATTTACCATTTTAGGCAGCATTAATGCTCTACTGGCCGTTGCCCTGGGGGCGTTCGGGGCGCACGGGCTCGCTTCCGTTCTTGATGAGAGACTGCTGAACGTATTCGAGACCGGAGTCAGGTATCATATGTACCATGCTCTGGGGCTGCTCGCCATTGCCGCTCTAAGCGCGAAGATGCCGAATTCGCGTTCACTGCTGTGGGCCGGCAGACTTTTATTTGTAGGGATCATTTTGTTCTCGGGCAGCTTGTATGTTCTGGCTCTGAGCGGAATCAACAAGCTGGGAATGATTACTCCTTTCGGCGGGGTTATGTTCATCGTAGGATGGGCGCTTGTCGCGGTATCCGCTGTTAAATGGAAGTAAGGGCAAACGGGTACGTTTCTTTCCAGTACAGTCCGAGAAAGAAGCGGCCCGTTTTTTGGATCGGTAAGTAATCAACGGTTTGTAGAATCGGTCTTGGTTACATTCAGATTCATTGGAGGCTATCTTTCTTGAGAGACCGGTGTTGATTGTGCAAGTATACTGAGAAAATCTCCGTGCTTCAGACACTTCAGAAAAACGGAGATAGAAGGTTTTCGTCAGGTTAGGAGGGGAATGATGGAACAGGAATTGTTATCGGTTTTTCATCCGGTGCTCGCGGGCTGGTTTCACCGGTCCTTCGGCGAGCCGACCGAGGTTCAGCGTAAGGCTTGGAAGGAAATTCTGTCCGGGCGCCATACGCTGATTGCTTCGCCGACCGGGTCGGGCAAGACTTTGGCCGCACTGCTTCCATGTCTGAATGCGCTTGTACGGAATAAAGAGAAGCGGACGAATGCCGCCCCGGGAGTAAGAGTACTGTATGTCACGCCGCTCAAGGCTCTCAATAACGACATTCATCATCATTTGTTTCGCTTTGCTGAGGAAATGAAGCAGTATTCGCAGGAAATCGGCGGGAACTGGCAGGAGCTGAAAATCGGCATCCGCACCGGGGACACGCTGCAGAGCACCCGGGCTTCCATGCTCAGGAACCCGCCGGATTTGCTCGTGACGACGCCGGAATCCCTGTATATCATGATGACCTCTCCGAAAGCAAGGGAGATCCTGAAAACGGTGGAGCAGGTCATCGTCGATGAAATCCACAGCCTGGCTGCGGACAAGCGCGGAGCCCATCTGTCGCTTACGCTGGAAAGGCTGGTGGAGTGGAGCGGCCGGTCGTTCCAGCGAATCGGCGTCTCTGCGACGCAGAAGCCGCTGGAAAGAGTGGCCCGCTTCCTGGGCGGCTGGGAGGCGCCTGCTGCCGCTGAGAGCGGCGGAGCGATGACGTCGGCCGATGGAGGGAAGGGCCTCGCCGTTCAGGAAAGCGCAGCAAGCGGCGGCAAAGCGGACGTAACCGGCGCGAAGGAAGGAGCAGAGGCCGAGGAGAACGGCGAAGGCGAACCGGGATCGGGCGCGGGAGGCGAAGACGCAGCGGAAGGGGGAGGCGGCCGGGAGAGGGCGAGAAGCGTGGCGATTGTGCACAGCGAAATGGAGAAGCGCTACGAGCTGCTCGTCACTATGCCGGAGCGCCCGGCGCGGTCGAAGGAGAAGGAGCTGTTCTGGATTTCCATCGTGGAACGAATCGTTCAACTGATGGAGAACAGCAGAACGGCGTTGATCTTCGTCAACAACCGGCGGCTGTGCGAGCGGCTGACGCTCCGGCTGAACGAGCACTTCGGCTTCGAAGCGGCGCGCTCGCACCACGGCAGCGTCTCCCGCGAGAAGCGGCTCGAGGTCGAGCGGCTGCTGAAGGAAGGCGCCCTGCGCTGCCTCGTCGCGACATCGTCGCTGGAGCTCGGCATCGACGTTGGGCATGTCGAGCTGGTGATCCAGATCGACAGCCCCAAGCAGGTCGCTGCCGGCATCCAGCGCATCGGGCGCGCCGGGCACGCTGTGGGCGACGCCAGCTGCGGCGTCATCCTCGCGCGCAGCCGCGGCGAGCTGCCGGAAGCCGCTGTGCTGGCGCGGCTCATCGCTGCCCGGGACATTGAGGAAATCCGCATTCCGCGGCATTCCCTCGATGTCCTCTCCCAGCAGGTGACGGCGATGGTCGCCGTCGATGACTGGGAGGAGGGGCAGCTCTATCGCGTGCTCACGCGCAGCGACTGCTTCCGCGGCTTCCCGCGCGGCCGGTTCCGCAGTATGCTCGAGGTGCTGGCGGGGCTGTATCCGTTCGCCCGCCCGCTACTCGACTGGGACCGCGACACCGGACTGCTCCGCCGCCGCGCGCATACGCCCATGGCCGCCGTCATGGGCGCAGGCACTATTCCCCAAAGCAGCGGCTACCCGGTGTACCATATGGACACCCGGCAGCATCTTGGGGAATTGGACGAGGAGTTCGTCTTCGAGAGCCGGCCCGGCGACGTCTTCCAGTTGGGGACGAACTCCTGGTCGATCCGCTCGATCAAGCACGACCGGGTTTACGTGACGGAAGCGGAGAACCGCTTCAGTGAAATACCTTTCTGGCGGGCGGAAGCGCTCGGCCGCAGTTACGGGCTGGGAGTCCGGATCGGACGGTTCATGGACGAGTTTGGGGGGCGGATCGAGGAAGATCCCGACCAAGCCCGGCAATGGCTTATGGAGGAATACCGGATGGATGCCGGGGCTTCGGAGCAGTTGATCTCGTGGGTCCGCAGTCAGCAAGCCGCTTGCCCGCTGCCAACCGATCGGCGCATCGTCGTCGAACAGTTCTTGGATGATACGAACCAGCATCATGTCGTTATTCATTCGCTGTTCGGACGACGCTTGAATTTGGCCTGGCAGTTGGCTATTCAGGCCCGGTTGAACGAAGTGGTCCACCGGACATACTTTGCCAACGCGAGGGATAACGGCATCGAGTTTATTTTCCCGGAATGGGACCCGGCCTGGTTAGCCGCTCTGCGCCAGGTGGATGCGGCTTCCCTGGATCGGCTTCTGCTGGAATCGCTGCCGGGGACCCCAATGCTCGGAATCGCTTTTCGCCGCATTGCGGAGACCTCTCTGCTGCTGTCCAAAGGCTTCAGCCGAATGCCGGCCTGGAAGAAACGTCTGCGCAGCGAAGGATTGCTGGAAGAAGCGCTTCCTTATGCGGAGAGATTCCCGTTCCTGCATCAAGCCATGAAGGAATGCATGGAGGATACACTGGATACGGGCGGTCTGAAGGAAGTGTTGACCCGCATCGGTAACGGGGAGATCGAATGGCAGGTGGCAAGAACCCGGTTCCCGTCGCCCTTTGCCGCCCAATTTTTGCTGGATTACGTGGGAGTGTCGCTGTATGAGTCCGATGCGTTGAAGCCGGACCTCCAGATCCAGTTGGCCAGCATAAGCAGAGACTTGGCCGCTCAGTATTTCGGCGAGGAGAGCCTTCAGGGGATGATTAGCCCGGAGGTGCTGGATCGGGAGCAGAAGCGGCTGGAGCAGGGAGAAGGCCTTGAATGGCGCGGACCGGATGATCTGTACCGGCTCCTTAAGGAACGTGGCGACCATACCAAGGAGGAATTATTCCGATTGGCCGGCAAGCAGGCGGGGGAATGGCTGGACAGCCTCGCGGCTGAAGGACGGGTGGCGGAATGGACCGAATCGGGAGAGGCCCGCTGGATTTGCCGGGATGAACGGCATTTGTACGAGACGATCGGGAGCGATCCGCTTGCGGCAGCCTTCATCTGCAGGCGGTATATCGATCACCGGTTGTCCTTCACTCCGGAGGAATTGCAGCGGAGATACGGTCTTTCGGCACAGCGGACGGAAGAGCTGCTGGCCGAATGGCGGGAGGATAAGGTGATGGAGCCTGCCCCTTTTGCCGACCGGGAGAAGGAGCAGCTATTCACAAGCACCAAGGTAACCCGCCGGATGATCCGGATATCGATTCGGGATTTCCGCAGATCGGTGGAGCGGGTGCCATCCGCCCGATTGTGCCGTTACCTGGCCGAACGTCATCGCATCGCTGCCGGCCAGCGTCCGTCCGGGGCGGAGGGGTTGAATGATGTGCTGGAGGAGCTGCAGGGGGTCTACCTCCCCTTGGAGCAGTGGGAGAAGCAAGTCTTCCCCGCGCGGCTGTCCGCTTATCGCAAGGAAGAGCTTGACCTGCTGTTGGCGTCCGGCGAATGGATCTGGATGGGCGCGAAGGAAGAGCAGGACAAGGACGGCAGGATCGCCTTCTTCCGAGCCGATTCCAGACCGTTGTATGCCCCGTTTCTGAAGAGCCGGGAAGAACAGAGCGTTCATGCGCCGCTGCTTGATCTCCTCCGGTCCCAAGGAGCAAGCTTCCTGACCGCCTTGAGCCGGGAGGCGGGAGAAGTCCCTTCGGTGATGCTGGACAAGCTGATGGATTTGGTCTGGGAAGGGCGCGTGTCCAACGATCAGCTTGGTCCGATCAGGACCTATCGGCAGAGCAAAGCTTCCCGGACCGGCAAGTTTCAGTCCGGTCTCGGCCGCTGGTATGCGTTGGAGCCGTCTTCTCAAGCGGCCGAAGGTTCTCCGGAAAGGGCCGAAACTTCGGCCGTGCAGTGGGCGCATCTGCTGCTTAAGCGATATGGGATCGTGACCAAGGAAACGGCCAAAGAAGCTCCTTTTTCCTGGGATACGATGATCGGCGTCTTCAAACGGCTGGAAGAATGGGGGATCGTTGCCCGCGGAATGTTCATCCAGGGGGTTAGCGCTATGCAGTTTGCCCTGAAGGAGACTGCGGAGTCGTTAAATACGATCCGCTATTCCGATTCCGAGCTCATCCTGCTGCCAGCCTCCGATCCGGCGAATCCATACGGGATAACGGTTCCGTGGCCGGCGAGGAAGGAAGCGTCCTACGCCCGCAAGCCGGGCAATTACCTGGTTATGCGGGGGGAGCAGTGGCTGCTGTGGCTGGAGCATTATGGCAGAAGAATCATAACGATGGAGGAGGACAAGGCGGGCAGCTCGCGGAGCGGGGAAGGCCCGGATTGGAAAGAGCTGCTGCCGGAGCTGCTCATGCAGACCCTCCGCCAGAGCGGCCAGAGGAAAATCGCCGTCGAGCAGTGGAACGGCCTCCCGGTCGGAGAGACGGAGGCGGCGGACTGGCTGCTGCACAGAGGAGCCGAGCGCGATCGCCATAAAATCGTTATATGGCCCAGCTCATTCCGTTAGCTGCCTATACCCGCATGTACCTGTCCCTCATATGCTACAGTACGGGTTCGTTAAGGCACAGGAACTTCTTGGGAAGTTCCTGACAGGGGACCATCTTGGGAAAGGGGATGCTTAACCATGATGCAGGTCATTCCGATGGATATAGGCGGTCGTACCGCACTGGGGATCGAAGTAAAGCTGCCGAAAACCACCTTGCTCGCCGTCACTACCGACAAGGGATATATTATGTGCGGCGCCTTGGATGTGAAGCTTCTTAACGACAAGCTCAAGGATCGCAAAATCATCGCCGGCCGGGCCGTTGGAGTCCGAACGTTGGAGGAGCTTCTGGAGGCTCCATTGGAATCCGTTACTCTGGAAGCGGAGGCACTGGGCATTCACACGGGGATGAAGGGAATAGAGGCAATTGCTCGGATGATGTGAGCCTTGGTTGATCCCATAGCAGCACAGCCCGTCACTGTCGGTCCGCATCCGGAGGAGCGGACCTCTTTTTTCTTGACCGGAACATTCTGTGGAATAAGTGGAATAAACGCAATCCGTTTAGCTCTGTCGGTCGTCGATTAACGGCGTATAACTGAGATCATGCGAAAAGCCTGCACGGTATGAAAATAAAGTGGAGTAGGCTCAAAAACTGTAGCATTGAGGATTCTATTTGTTTGTTATAAACCAAGATCGAACGAAACCCTGAGCGCCCGGAATATAACGGACCCCAGAGACCTTAATCGGTCTAGAAGAGCCTTTCAGTAATTTTAATGGACTCGGATGACCTTATTCCCAAGCAATGCATGTGAAAGTAGGAGAATTCCGATCAATAAGCGCAGCTGTGTCCGTCTAAAAAAAACCGCCTATTTTGACGAAATAGGGTCTCCCGGGTCCGTTACAGACTATTGATCCTGTACAAACCATTCGGCCTTACCGATAGAACTATCAACCTATTCTTATGTACTGCTTAAACGATAGATAGTCGTTCTTTATTCCCGAGTACCTTTAACGGGGGATATGATAAAATATAGAAGGCTATTCACGGAGTTGGTCCAAGATACGCTCTTGGCTGCCGGTCTGTAGCGGTGCAGGAAATGGAGGGATGGCATGATCATTTGGATAAACGGGGCGTTTGGCTCCGGCAAGACGCAGACTTCTTTGGAATTGCGCCGGAGGTTGGCCTCATCCTTTATCTTTGATCCGGAGAACGCCGGGTATTACATCCGCAAGAATCTCCCCAGAGAAGCTTCCCGGGATGATTTTCAGGATTATTCCATGTGGCGGGAGTTCAATTACTCGATGTTAAAATACATATCCGGACAGTACCCGGGGATTATTATCGTGCCTATGACCGTGGTTCAGCCGCTGTATTTTGAAGAAGTGGTCGGCCGCTTAAGAAACGATGGAATTACGGTTCATCATTTTACGCTGTGTGCCTCCAAGGAAACGCTGCTTAGAAGGCTTCGCTCCAGGGGGAACGGTCCCAATAGCTGGGCCGCGCAGCAGATAGACCGTTGTGTGGACGGGTTGTCCAACGACATTTTCCGGCACCATCTCGATACGGAGAGCCTTAACATAGGGGCGGTGGCGGATAAGATTGCCTCCATGCTGAACCTCACGCTTCAACCGGATACCCGCGGGAAGCTTAGAAGAGCATTGGACCGATGGCTTACGCTAGGAAAATGAGCTGAGAGGGCGAGGGCCATCTTTTAAGGGCTGTATCCGGCCTTTAGCAGCTTCAACTGCGATTCGCTAACAGGCCTGTCTCTGTTATAATAAAGTTTAATCCGTGCGGCGAGATTACATTGCCGACATTAATAAGACCGCGATACGAAGCAAAGGTTGTATCGTGAGCCGTTGTAGATGAGGTGCTTTATGAGAAGTTATTTGGATCTGTTACAAGATGTGCTGGGTAACGGTGTGCAAAAGGAGGACCGGACGGGAACCGGAACGATTTCGGTGTTCGGCCGTCAGCTTAGATTTGACTTGTCGGAGGGTTTTCCGCTCGTTACGACCAAGAAATTGCATCTCCGCTCCATCATTCATGAGCTGCTGTGGTTTCTGAGCGGGGATACCAATATTCGTTATCTTCAGGAAAACGGTGTGACGATCTGGGACGAATGGGCCGACGAGAACGGGGACCTCGGGCAGGTTTACGGATCACAATGGCGTACCTGGCCTGCTCCGGACGGCAGACGAATCGATCAGATCAGTCAGGTGATCGAACAAATCAAGAGCAATCCGGATTCCCGGCGGCATTTGGTGAGTGCCTGGAATGTGGCGGAGATTGAGGAGATGGCGCTGCCGCCCTGCCATTATGCCTTCCAATTTTATGTGGCCGACGGCAAGCTTTCCTGTATGTTTACGATGCGGAGCGTCGACACTTTCCTCGGGCTTCCCTTCAATATCGCCAGCTACGCATTGCTGACGCATATGGTGGCGGAGCAGTGCGGGCTGAAGCCCGGGGAATTGATCTGGTCCGGAGGAGATGTGCATATCTACTCCAATCATATTGAGCAGGTGAAGCTTCAGTTGACCCGCGAGCCCTATCCGCTCCCTCAATTGATTATTAAGCGGAAGCCGGACTCGATCTTCGATTATCGCTATGAAGACTTTGAAATTGTCAATTACCAGTGCCATCCGCGGATCAAGGCGCCTATTGCGGTTTAGAGTCTGTCCGAAGGAACACAGGAATCAAAATAAGGGACTGTTTGAAGCAGCGAACTGCTGTGACGGCATCCTGATATGGTGGAAGCAAGTCACGGAGAAGAACATTTGGAACTGGTGAAGAGTTAGCGTTCGCCTTGTTATCCTTGGATTTCTAGAATTCCGAGGATAACCGTGATCGGAAGTCCAAACAGTCCCGGAGTGCAGTAAGCTCGCAAATACATCGTCTGAACAAAGACCTGCGTAATGCAGGTCTTTGGACAAATTTTCGTTAAAAGGGTCCAAAGACATGAAGATGCGCAGGTAAATTTGGCCATTTTGGCTAATTTTTGCGATTTTGGCGTCCAAAGACCTGCGGTTTTGATCATCTTTGCGGGATTTTACCGGATTCGTGCTAATAGACCTGCACTTTTACCGTCTAGACCGGAATTCGATAATGAAAGGGAAATGAAATAAATGATGACGAAGATAGAGAAGCAGAATACGAACGGAGCGATTTCCATGGTCGCGGCGATGGCCAGCAACCGGATTATCGGCAGCGGGAACCGAATTCCGTGGAGGCTTCCCGCGGATATGGCCCATTTTCGCCGGACGACGATGGGACATTCGATTCTGATGGGAAGGAAGACGTTCGAATCGATCGGCAAAGCTTTGGACGGGCGCCGCAACATCGTGCTGACGTCGAATCGGCAGTACAAGGCGGAAGGCTGTGACATTGTCCATTCCGTAGAGGAAGCGCTCGAACGGTACGGGAACGAAGAGCTGTATGTGATCGGCGGTGCGGAAATTTACCGGTTATTTATGCCCTATGCGGACAAGCTGTTCATGACGGAGATCGATCAAGATTTCGAAGGGGATGCAAGCTTTCCGGAAATCGATTTGGAGGAGTGGGCGGTTACCGATTGCCGCGAGGGAGAAATGGGCGAGAAAAACAAATACCCCCACCGGTTCGTTGTCTATGAAAGAAGAAGGTAAGCGGCCGCTTACCGCTGCAATGACGAACAGAACAGGAGAGTGAACATGCCGCGTAATGCGGCTTTCTTTTTACCACATTAGGAAGTTATAAGCTTAAAGCATCGTTGCGGAAAGGAAGGCCTTTCTACCGGCTTTTTGCACGAGGGAGGAAGCTTGAAGGCAGAATTGAACCATCGATGGATACAGGAAGCCCTCATGATAAAAATGACAGCGCCTTCTTTAAAGACAAAGCTTCTATTGCTCATCCTTCTCTTATTGAGCAATCATGGCCAGCTCATTGTAGACGCCATGGCTATCGCAAATAATGAAGGTCGGATTAACGACGGACTTGATATTCCTGCAATGCCGACCCTACAGACAAGGCGGGAACTGGCTTATGACGGATTATGGATGCAATTCGCGGCTAAAGTGATAACGGAGGAAGAGTCCATTGACGGATTCGATCAATTTGTAGAAGACTGGAAAAAACGCGGCGGCAACGAATGGATTAAGGAAGCCACGCAGTGGTATAACGAAACATATCGGAAATAATCTATACAAGTCCCCGGGCACACGGTTTGGGGACTTTTATTTGTCTAAAATTACGGTATAACGCGCTGCTTGCAATCGAAGGCTCGAAAGCAGTGTTTATATCAGTACCGTGATAAATTTCCGGGTAATATTTCTCGCAATTCTTTATTAAAGCATTGTCAGGGTATGGGATTTCGCCCATAATAGAGGTAGTCAACAGGCTTTGGCAGCAACGGCAAGGGTTAAAGCTGCTGACATTCCGATTATGATCAAGGAGGACAACCTGATATGAGTTCAACGATTCAACCGGTTCTGACCGAGACGTGCGAGCGGTTGCAGGTTCGCGTATACAGGAACCGTCAGGAACTGGGGCAAAGTGCCGGACTGGCCGCGGCCAGCAAGGTGAAGGAGCTTCTGGGGAAGCAGGAGAGGGTTCGCATGATTTTTGCCGCGGCTCCTTCCCAGAACGAATTTTTGGAAACACTGGCGAAGGACCCGGATATTGACTGGTCCCGTATAACCGCTTTTCATATGGATGAATATATCGGTTTGAAGCGGGATGCTCCGCAGCGGTTCAGTCAATTTTTGCAGGACCGAATTTTTGATATTGTCAAGCCTGGCGAAGTTCATCTGATTGACAGCTCCAATTCGATAGAAGAAGAATGTAAGCGCTATTCGGATCTGCTTAAGGAGGCTCCGATCGACATCGTTTGTCTGGGGATTGGCGAGAATGGCCATATAGCTTTTAATGATCCGCCGGTAGCCGATTTCGAAGATCCGGTGCTGATGAAGCCCGTCGAACTGGATGACGCCTGCCGCCAGCAGCAGGTGAACGATGGCTGCTTCCCGACCTTTGACGCGGTTCCGACTCATGCGCTTACTCTCACTATTCCGGCGATTATGTCAGGAAGTCATCTATTCTGTATGGTTCCGGGACCGACTAAGCGCAACGCGGTTATGCACACGTTAAACGGGCCGCTGACAACGGAATGCCCGGCTTCCATTCTTCGTACTCATCCGGATTGTACCCTGTATGTCGATACCGAATCCTATGAGGTGAAAGCATGAGTGGGGAGCAGCTAACGGTTCTGGAAGGATTGGACTACAAGTCCGGCAATCCTGTCCGGGTAACGATAAGCGAAGGGAAGATTCGGGAAGTGGCGCCTGTGCAGGAGGAAGCCGACGGTTCCCTTCCATGGATTGCTCCCGGACTCGTTGATCTGCAGATTAACGGATACTTCGGGATTGATTTCAATACGCTTCCGTTGACAACGGAGGCGGTCCAAGAGGTGACCCGCCGGATTGCGAAATTGGGTGTTACTTCGTACTATCCTACGGTGATAACGAACAGCCCCGAGGATATTGAGCGGCTTGTCGGAATTATTGCAGAGGCTTGCGATTCCGATCCGTTGACCGGGCAGTGCATAGCGGGCATTCATGTGGAAGGTCCGTTTATTTCACCTGAGGACGGAGCCCGCGGGGCTCACAGTAAGGAATACGTGACCGCTCCCGATTGGGAGCTCTTCCAGAGGTGGCAGCGCGCGGCCGGTGGCCGGATCCGCATTCTTACGCTATCTCCGGAATGGGACAACGCCCCGGAGTTCATTGCGAAGTGCAGCGCGGAGGGAGTCACCGTGTCCATCGGGCATACTTCGGCGACACCGGAGCAGATTCGGGCGGCAGTGGCCGCGGGGGCCAGGATGTCGACACATCTGGGCAATGGAGCGCAATTGATGCTCCCGCGTCACCCCAATTATATTTGGGAGCAGCTGGCCAGCGACGAGCTGAGCCCTTGTGCGATAGCGGACGGGTTCCATCTGCCGGAATCCGTGCTCAAGGTATTCCTCAAGGCGAAGGCCGAGCAGCTCATGATAGTCAGTGATGCGGTGTTCCTGAGCGGACTGGCTCCAGGCGAGTATGATACCCATATTGGCGGCAAGGTGGTGCTGACCCCGGAAGGTAGGCTCCATACGGCCCATAATCCGAACATACTCGCCGGATCGGCACAGATGCTTCCTTTCAATATCGAGCATCTCGTCCGCTCCAAGCTGTGTACTGCGGCCCAGGCGTGGGAGATGGCATCGACCCGTCCGGCGGCCTTCATGGGACTGCCTGCTGCCCAAGGTTTGAATGAGGGCGCCCCGGCGGATCTCGTCCTGTATAACTGGGAGGAAGACAAGCTCATGGTCAGAGAGGTTTACAAGAACGGCAGCTTGATATAGTAGCGATAGAGAGACAAGCGACAATTCAATACTTTTTTGAAAAGGGGGACCATAGCGTCCTCTTTTTTTTATCGATGTGTATGGATTCTGCAGCGGAATCTACGAAAAGGCTTCAATAGATGAAGTTGGGAGGTGGCCGCAAAGGACTCGAAATACGTTTCGCGGCAAAAATTCCTGAGATAATGCAGGACTTTTAACAAATCTAAGAAAGTATAAGTTTCACCTTATACCGGTGTTATATTTTTTGCGTATTTTCAGGCTCAAATCTTAAATGTATACTATTGACCATTAAAAAAGATCATGTACAACAAGTGGGGGATTATCCATAATTAATATTGCTTTCCGGAATTTTCTAAAAGGCTCAAGTATACTCAAACTCTGCGGCATTAACCGATTTTAACATCAAGCGGAATAGGGGCGATATGGATGATGAGAACAAGAACGCTGAAGCCATGGAAAGGAAACGGACCCAAAAGCGTGTTTATTACTTTATTGACATCCTACATCATCATTCTTCTTATTCCTGTCATTATTGGAAGCGCTTTATACAAAAACGTGGAGAAGCTGATGGTGGATAATGCAAACCGGGCCCATCTGGGCATGCTGGAGCAAGTGAAACAGGTTATGGACAACCGTCTGGGGGAAATTGACTCCATGACCGTTCAGTTGGCGCTGAATCCGAAGCTTCTCTGGCTGCTGAGCAATGTGGGGGGTGACACGGTTAACGACCAAATCAAGTTTCTGGAATTTATGAAAGAAGTGAAGAACTTTCGAAATATCAGCACCTTTATAGAAGATTTTTTCATTTACTTTAAAAATACCGAAACGATCCTTACCCCGCTTATGAAGACGAACCCTGAAGTGTATTTCAACAAGATTCGTTCATACGAGGACAAAGGCTACGATTGGGTGATGAACGAGCTGCTCTCCGGACATCGTTACAAAACTTATATACCGGCGTCTCCCATTACCGACAGAATTGCATCCACTACGACCAATTATATTACCTATGTTCAGTCGCTGCCGCTCGCCAACTTTTCGGACCCGGAAGGATACCTCGTCATTCATATCGATGAACAGGAAATCAATCAACTGCTCAAGCAGGTGGAATGGGTTCATAATGGGGCGATCTATATTTTGGATGAGAATTATCAGGTGATGATGACGAATTCGCAGGAGGGGCTCGATCCCAAGCTCTATACCCAGCTCACGGAGCCAAGCGATTACTATAATATTGTGCAGAACGGCGAGGAAAAAATGTTGTCGTATACGACCAGCGCCAAGAACGGCTGGAAATACGTCTCGGTCGTACCGACCTCGATCGTTATGGAACAAGTCAACAGAGTGAAGGACGGGGCGCTGGCGATGCTGGTCATCTGCCTGGCGGCCGGAGCCGTCGCTTCTTATGTGATGGCTTACCGCAACTATAGCCCGATTCGCGAAATGATCCAGGAAATCATCAAAGGGAGAGGCCTTAAGAGAGGCCATTTTACCAACGAGTACGATTTTATTAAAAAAATGATCGTGCTTTCTCTGAATGAAGAGAAGCATTTGCGCAAAACGCTGGAGGAGCAGGCACCGGTGCTGCAGGCGAACTTTCTGACCCGGTTGATCAAGGGGCATGCGGAAATAGACGCGGCCCAAGACCGCTCTCTCGAATTTATGGGAGTTCATTTCGAGCATGACTTTTTCTGCACCATGATTATAGAGATAGATGACTGCTCGAGCTTTATCAAAGGGGATACCGAAAGGGAATGGGCGCTGGTCCGCTTTATTCTTACCAACGTATGCAGCGAATTAATGCAGGATAAGGGCTATATTGTGGAAATGGACCGGGACCGGCTGGCTGTGCTGACCAGCATTCCTGAAGCGGATGACGAGGTCAAGATGCGGCGGAACGATTTTATCCGTCAACTGAAGCAGGTCATTGAAGAGAGATTTCGCATTCAAACGACCGTGGCGGTCAGCATGATCCATCAGGGGATGGAGGAGATTGGGAGATGCTACCGGGAAGCGCTGATGGCGATGGATTACCGAGTCATTTACGGGGCGAATGAAGTTATCTTCTATGAAGATCTCGAGGATTTGGAGCAGCATTATTATCACTACCCGATGGAAGCCGAGGTTCAATTGATGAATTACGCGAAGAGCGGGGATTACGTTCATGCCGAGAAGCTGCTGGAGCAAATTTACGAGGTCAACTTCACGGACCATAAAATTACTCCCGAAATGGGCAAATGCCTCTTCTTCGATATGCTGAGTACTGTCCTGAAGGTGTCCAACGGAATGAATATCGATGACAAGAAGCTGTTCGCAGGCTCGTCCGATCCGGCGAAATCGATCTCCGATTGCTCGACTGCCGAAGAAATGCTGGGCAAAATCAAAGAGCTTTATATGCAAATATGCACCCATTCCCGGGAAGAGAAGACGGATCACAGCGAGCGGCTGTATGCCAGAATTTGCAGTTATATTGAACAGAACGGAGTCGATTGCAACATCAGCTTGACGATGATGGCGGATCATTTTCAAATTACACCGCAGTACCTGTCGTCGTTCTTCAAGAAGCACAGCGGACAGAACATTACCGATTACATCGCGGCCGTGCGAATTCGGGAATCGAAAGCTCTTCTTGCCGATCAGACGTTGACCGTTTCACAAATTGCGCAGAAGGTCGGTTATTCCAATGACGTCGGATTTATTCGTTTTTTCAAAAAATACGAAGGCGTAACACCGGGAAAATATCGGGAAATGCTGCGTCGCTGAAGAAAAGCTTTAATCTGTATAGTCTCCCTTAAGAAAAGATAGTGATCATTGTTTAAGCCGTATAATTCATTGAAAATCGTATTGTATCCAGAGGGCAGGCCTTTCGTTATAGTTTGAATATGTCGCCAGACGAAAGCGTTTCAATTTCTGAAAAGGGAGGCCCTATGATCATGAATAAAAGAAGACAAAGAACGGCAGCGGCTCTGATGTCCGTTACTCTGGCAGCCGGATTAATCGCTGGATGCAGCAAGGGGGAGGCACCTCCGGCAGTTCAACCGTCGGATTCCGGCGGGGCGCCGAAGGAAGTGAACTATCCGGAGAAGCTCACATATTGGGCAGGGATGGGGAATGCCGGTTCCGTCCTGAAGAGCTTCAATGAAATGGGCGCTTATAAAGAGATGGAGAAAATTACCGGAACGAAGGTGGAATTCCAGCATCCCCCGTCCGGGCAAGAAGCCGACCAATTCAATCTGATGCTCGCGTCAGGCAAGCTGCCCGACATCATTGAATATAACTGGGCTTCGGTGGCCAAGGGTCCGGATAACGCGATCAAGGAAAAGCGAATTATCCGATTGAATGAGCTGATTGAGGAGCATGCTCCCAATCTGACCAAAATCTTGAATGAGCACCCGGAGTGGAAGAAATTGATTACGACGGATGAAGGCAATATTTATGTATTTCCGTTCATTCGCGGGCATGAGGAGCTGCTGACCTTCCATGGTCCGGTCATCCGCAAAGATTGGCTCGACAAGGTCAATCTGCCGGTGCCCAAGACGATAGACGATTGGGAGAAAGCGCTGACTGCCTTCCGGGATCAGGATCCTAACGGTAACGGCCAGAAGGATGAGATTCCGTTCCTTCTAACGATGGGAGATATTAATGTCGGCCATGCCTTTATCGGCGCCTGGGGGATTACGACCGAATTTTATCAGGATAACGGGACGGTCAAGTACGGACCCATTCAACCGGAGTACAAGGAATTCCTAACCCTGATGAACCGGTGGTATAAGGAAGGACTGATTGACAAGGATTACGCCACGACAGACTCCAAGCTGAAGGATGCCAAGATGACCGGAGATCAATTGGGCTCCATCGTAACCTATAACGGAAGCGGTATCGGACGGTATACCAGTCTGATGAAGGATTCCAAGCCCGATTTCACACTGATAGGTACGACCTATCCGGTTCTTAAAGAAGGAGATAAAGCACTCGGTCAAATGGATTTTCCCTTCAGGGGAGATGGAGGCGCCATTTCCGCAACAGCCAAAAATCCGGAGGAGCTGGTCAAATGGATGGACTTCCGGTATGGAGAGCAGGGGCATATGCTGTTTAACTTCGGGGTCGAGGGAGAGAGCTATGTCATGGAGAACGGATACCCGAAGTATACGGATTTGATTATGAATAACCCGGACAAATTGCCCATTACCCAAGCGATGGCCAAGTATTTTGTAGCAAGCTGGTCCGGACCGATCATTCAGGATGTTCGCTATCAGGAGCAATACCTGTCGCTGGATGTCCAGAAGGAAGCGATCAAAAACTGGATGGACGCCGATCATTCCAAGCTGCTGCCCCCGATTACTAGGACAGCGGACGAAAGCTCCAGATATTCGTCCATCATGAACGATATTAATACCTACAAGACCGAAATGATTGACAAATTCATTATGGGTGCGGAGCCCCTCGATCGTTTTGATGACTTTGTCAATACTCTCAAGGGAATGGGGATTGAGGAAGCCATTAAAATTCAACAGGCGGCCCTGGAACGCTTCAATCAGAGATAAGGATTGCTGCTGTTTGTGTCCGTGTCGGGGCTGCCCCGTCACGGACCCTTTCCCGGAAGACCGGATCATTTCACCTACATCCTGATTACAGCAATAAGGGAGGCTGAGTATGGCTGAAGTAGTTAGAGGAAAACCAGCCGGAACAGCGAAGGATAAGACGCGTTTTCGTTATCGGGTCGTCCGTGACTTCAAGATGAACAAGTACGTCTACTTGATGCTGCTTCCTGTCGTTCTATACTATGCTGTCTTTCACTATGGCCCTATGTACGGAGTGCAAATCGCCTTTAAAGACTACTCTCCGACGCTGGGATTCTGGGGCAGCCCCTGGGTCGGCTTTAAATATTTTCAAGATTTTTTCAACAGCTTTTATTTTTGGAGACTGATCCGCAATACGATATTGCTGAGTGTTTATGAGCTGATTTTCGCCTTTCCGGCGCCGATCCTTCTCGCCCTTCTGTTGAACGAGGTTCGCAACCGGCTGTTTAAGCGTGCGGTTCAGACGATCACCTATATTCCGCATTTCATCTCGATTGTCGTCATAGCGGGGATGATGGTAGACTTCCTGGCGCGTGACGGGCTGATCAACAACCTGCTGGCCTGGTTTGGAATGGAAGCGATTCCGTATCTGCGGCAGCCGGAATGGTTCCGGACGATTTACATCAGTTCGGGAATCTGGCAAGGAGTAGGCTGGGGGACCATTATTTATTTGGCGGCCATCTCCAATATCGATCCTTCCCTGTACGAAGCCGCACGAGTGGATGGAGCCAACCGGTGGAGGCAGACGATTCATATTACGATTCCCGGCATGCTGCCCACGATCATTATTTTGCTGATTCTGCAGATGGGGAATCTGATGACCGTCGGGACGGAGAAAATACTGCTGCTGTACAATTCCGCCACGTATGAGACCGCCGATGTCATCGGTACCTTCGTTTACCGCAAGGGGCTTCTGGAGTCGAACTACAGCTACAGTGCGGCGATCGGTCTGTTCAACTCGGTCATAAACTTTACTTTACTGGTGCTTGCGAATACGATCAGCAAACGTACGACGGAGACCAAATTGTGGTAGGAGGGGTGCTTGATGAATAGACCGACGATAGGGGAGCGGATCTTTGATTTTTTCAACTCGTTATTTATGATCTTGCTGTGCCTCGCTACCTTGTATCCGTTCCTGTACGTGCTGATCGCTTCGTTAAGCGACCCGGCATGGGCAGTACAGCAGCGGGGACTGATCTGGTTTCCCCATGGATTCAACCTGGATGCGTATAAGCTGGTTTTCGACAACCCGATGATCAAGACCGGTTATATGAATACTCTGTTTATCGTTGTTGTCGGGACAGCTATTAACGTTTTTATGACGGCGTTGGGAGCCTATGGACTCTCCCGGCAAAATGTGATGTGGAAAAACCCGATTATGTTTTTTATCGTTTTTACAATGTTTTTCTCCGGCGGGCTGATTCCTACCTACCTGCTGGTGACTAATCTGGGGATGCTAGATACTTTATGGGCGCTCATTATTCCCGGTGCGGTCAGCGCCTTCAATCTGATCATTATGAGAACATCGTTCCAGGGAATACCGATCAGCCTGGAGGAATCGGCTAAGCTGGACGGCGCCAACGATTTTACGGTGCTTTTTCGAATCATTCTACCGCTCTCCATGCCGGTTGTGGCCGTCATGATTTTGTTCTATGGGGTAGGGCATTGGAATTCCTGGTTCAGCGCGATGATTTATTTGAGAAACCGTGAATTATTTCCGCTTCAGCTTGTCTTGAGAGAGATTCTGATTACGAACAGCACGGACAGTATGATGACCAGTGTCGGCGCCGCCGATAAAATGCCGATTGGCGAAACGATCAAGTACGCGACCATCATTGTCGCTACGATTCCGATTCTCCTGCTCTATCCGTTCCTGCAGAAGTATTTTGTCAAAGGGGTTATGATTGGGGCTATTAAGGAGTAATCCGATTTGATAGAATGATTAATGAAAATAACAGAATAAGGTGTGATAAAGGCATGTGGAAGCAAGCCATTGAGGATGCCGTTCAGAAGATTAGGAAAAATATCGAAGGCCACCCCGGACTCTTTCCTCATATTACAGAAGGAAACCGCTATCAATGGGGGGAGAACAACGATTGGATCGAAGGCTTCTATACCGGGATGATCTGGCTTTCCTATCAATATACAGGGGATGAATTTTTTAAAAAAGCGGCGGAAGAGCAGGTGCAGAATTTCCGCGAACGGCTGGGTAACAATGTGGCGCTTGATCACCATGACATCGGATTTTTGTATTCGCTGTCATCGAAGGCCGGGTGGATTATTGCGAAGGACGAGGAAGCCCGCCAATTGACACTGAGAGCGGCCGATAAATTAATGCAGAGATGGCGCCCCGCCGGCCAATATATACAGGCATGGGGCCCGGAAGGAGATCCTAAGAACGGCGGACGGATCATCATTGACTGTATGCTGAACCTGCCCCTTCTTTATTGGGCTTACGAGCAGACGGGGGACCCGAAGTACCGGGATATCGCTGCAATTCATGCGGAGAAGAGCAGGCGCTATCTTGTGCGCGGGGACGATTCTTCCTATCATACGTTCTATTTTAACCAGGAGGATGGAACACCTATCGGCGGGGGCACCCATCAGGGATACCATGACGGTTCGACCTGGACGCGAGGCCAGGCCTGGGGAATATATGGCTTCGCGCTATCGTACCGCTATACCCGTAATCCGCTGTTCCTGGATACGTCCCGAAGGCTCGCCCGCTATTTCGACAAGCATCTGCCGGAAGATCAGGTAGCCTATTGGGATTTCGACGCTCCGATCGAGGAAGGGACTCCGCGTGACAGCTCCGCATCGGCTATCGCTGCAGCGGGTGTGCTGGAGCTGGCCGAGCATCTGGATGACAAGGACCCGGACAAAGCGTTCTTCCAGGATGCGGCAGTAAGATGGATGGCTTCGCTGGTGCGAAATTATTCTACGATGAGCATGCCAGAAGCGGAAGGCTTGCTCCTGCATGGCTCTTATCATGTTCGCGGGGACCGGGGGCCCGATGATTTCATGATCTGGGGCGATTACTACTATTTGGAAGCCTTGATGCGCATGGAAAGAGGATTGAAAGGATACTGGTACGAGTAAAGCTCGTGGCCCGGAGGCAGGGATGGAAACCCGCTTCCGGGCTATGTTTGTTAAGTACCGCGACTTCCCGCAAAAGTTATGCCGTAGGGCCGCCATGCTCCTGAAATTTGACTTTGTAAACGACCATGAAGTTTTCCGAATGCAGCTCTTCTCCGGCGATTTTGTAATCAATGCTGTAAACCGTATCTTCGGACAAGGTTCTGAGGAAATTGTTCAGCTCTTCTTTATCGTCGAAAGTTTTAACCTGAAGGACCATGTGAATTCCACCTTATGTTGATATTTATTGAAAAAGATCTCCTGTTACATTTTATCCAACAATGGGTCCACTTATCCGATAGTGATGTCACGACAACCTTTCGTAATTAAATGATACCGCTTACCGAGCGGTTATGGCATAATGAATTTAGATTATTGCCTATTCTACTAACTCAACTTTCGCAGAGCGAAAATCGGCATAATTGCATGATGTGACTGAACTAACGGTGAATGTA
>NZ_JBHTIU010000068.1:0-33522 GCF_042677205.1 Paenibacillus residui | reverse complement strand
GAAACGACTGATATTGACGCCGATTCGCTCGCTTCTTAATGCTGTAGAACTTTTGACTGTCCAGAATACTATCATTTATGAATATTGCTTTATTATCCGTCCCCTTCTGCGTCCTGGAAAACACATATTTCTCTTTACTATGAACCAATTCCCAAAATTCTCTTTCAGAATCCGCATGTTCAAGTTCCGGAGTAAATTGTCCCCATAAATCATAGCTTTTTCTTCCATATAAAATGGTATCAATTTGATTTAAAAAATGATTAAACCCCATCTCAGAGTCCATAATGCACCAATCAACTTCACCATCTTTTCCTTCGATAAACCCATCTAAAGTAACAGCTAAATCTAAAATTATTTTTCGTTTCATGAATTGTTACTCCTTTCGTTAATCTACCACCCATTATAGACCTCATATATGTCACCTATTGTCATATAAATAAAAGAGAGCTCTCCGTCTGAGCGATTCCCCGAAAAGCAATACAGCATTTCTTCTACGTGGATTCTCATCAATCATTAAAAAAAGTACTTTTCTGTACTGCCATTATTATTTAACCCTTAAAAATATAGACCTCGGCGGCAAGTTTGATCCATCTTAATGCAAACTAGAAATACTTATGCCAAAATAAGATGAAAAAGGATGGGATGTGAGTAGGTAGTGAAGACAATAGGACTTATAGGCGGCATGAGTTGGGAATCATCCTTGCTCTATTACCAAATCATTAATGAAAGGGTAAAAGAAAGGAAAGGCGGACACCACTCAGCAAAAAGTTTGCTGTATTCCGTAGATTTTCAAGAAATCAAGGATCTCCAGCATCAAGGAAATTGGACAGAGGCAACGAAGGTCATGATTGAATCGGCACAAAAACTTGAAGCAGGCGGAGCAGATGTCATAGTCATATGCACGAATACGATGCACAAGATGGCGTTGGAAGTGATGAACTCGGTATCGATTCCTTTACTTCATATTGCAGATGCAACAGCAAATAAAATTATTAGCGATAAAATAAAGAAGGTGGCTTTGTTAGGGACCGCTTTTACTATGGAGCAAGAATTTTATAAAGGTAGACTTATCAACCAGTTTGGACTTGATGTTATTGTTCCGGATGAAGCGGATAGAGTGGTCATTCACGATATCATTTATCACGAACTTTGTCTTGGCATTATAAATGAACATTCAAAGAAAAAATATTTAGACATAATTGACAGTCTTATCCGTAAGGGGGCGGAAGCTGTTATTCTCGGATGTACGGAAATCACAATGCTCATCTCGCAAGAAGACTGCAGTATCCCGATTTATGATACAACACGACTCATGCCGAGGCTGCCGTTGATTTTGCGTTAGGAGACGAGGAGTAAGATGAAAGGTATCCGTTATGGACAGCGAGGAGAACCGTATCATAAGCGATGGCGATCCCCCGGGTCTTGGAGGATGGAGAAGAGCCGTGTGGCGGGTAAGTCAGATGAACTGAATCACTCTATGCTTGACCTGACGAAAACGGCGGAACAGTTTAAAACGGATGACCAGTTCGAAAGGAGCACCTTTCTGCGGTGCTCCTTTTCTACCAATCTATTTATAATGCGAACTTTAATTTTTCTTCAGTGTTTCTACAAGCTCGTTCAAGCGATCCCAGGTTTGAGTAATGCCTTCCAGCAATCCCATGTCGAGAACCGCTTGGAGAGATTCCTCTGAATCGAATACTGAACGACTGACCAATTTTGTTTCTGCTCCCAAATCAATGAATTCCATTGTCACTTCAGGTGCGGGCATAGCTTCATTAATATTGCCATCCTTATCTGAGAAATAATCAGTGTAGACAATTTTCTCTGGCTCCACAATTTCCTTATAAATTGTCTTGTTCCAAGATTCCATACCATACTCTTCCTGATTTTGATCCACACACTTCATGCAGTAATGCCAAACACCGCCTGGTCGAAAATCGATGTTGCAAACAGGCAGTTCCCATCCATGGGTACCCCACCAACGCTTTAAGTATTCTGGTTCTTTGAACAGTTTGAACACAAACTCCCGCGGGGCATCAAACACACGCTCTAACACAAGCACCTTATCATTTTCTACTCTCGAAATCATTTCATGTTTGGACATTGTAATTCCTCCCTATTTTCTGTTGTTAGAATTCTCCCTCATTCTTTAGCTCCTTCAGTAAACGATCCAAATTATCGAATCTTTCCTCCATAATTCCTTGGAATGACTTGATCCATGACTCCAAGGATTGAAAGGGCTCGGGTCTAAGCTTGTAAAATCGACGGTTAGCTTTAGCATGTACCTTCACAATCCCACAATCACTCAGCACTTTTAAATGTTTAGAAGTGTGGGGTTGACTTAGTTTAATCTGGTGGGAAATTTCGCCAACCGTTAAAGGGGATTCCCGCAATAATTCAATGATAGCTAATCGGTTAGGTTCCGCTAATGCCTTGAGGGTTGTGACATCCATTTTTGGGGCTTCTACCGGCATGCGAATCACCTCATTCTTATAAGTCCTCGATCATATAATGCAGAGTATCAGCTCCTTCTCATCAGATAACAACTACTATATGCAATATAACAAAAATGGTATATAACTTTCAAGTAATATTCGAAATTTATTAGGATGGTTTATAACAAACCATTTACTATTTTACAATTTTGCAATTTGCAACGCTTCCCCCTGATGTAAGAAAGACCAATTCTATGATATTTTAATAGGAAGGGTATGGTAAATTTTTTTCGTTCCTTTTAGTAGAATCTGTTAATTCAAGTTTAGCAGTTTCAAAGGATACTATTAAAGAACGGCCTATGAGGAACCAAGAGGTAAGACAAATGACTACCTTGAAAATCTGTCTATTTAACGTCTGCAGGCATCGTTGCAAGCGGAGCGGGCATCTACCTTGAAAATCCGTCTATTTTCACCGCCTGCTGGTGCCGTGCAAACGGAATGATGCTTTCTAACTGTATTTTGTACAGGTAGATTCAAGCGAATGGGCGAAAATGATCAAACTAACTGGATTAACTACAGTTAAAATGGGCAGCTTTGGGCGAAACGGCTGTTTTGGCGCAAACTAGCTGTAGGTTTTCCAGTTAGTTTCCATATTTCTTCCGAATATAGAAATCTAACTGGATGAAATCCATTTAGTTTTCAAATTTCACACTATTGAAGCAATTCAACTCTAATCTACCTTGAAAATCCATCCATTTTCATCATCTGATGGTGCCGCGGTCAGAGGCATGGCGGTCTAAATGAAAATGACCCCTCGATAAAGAGTTTTTGGTACTGGGTCAAAAATATGATATATGTGGATATTGGATTTGATTCGGTATTCAGAGAAACAAATCGGAAGAATCGCTCCAAAACAGGAGGTTACATATGAGTTCTATTCTAAAAGCTATAGAAAAGCTAAAGTTGAACGTCTTGAATGTTGAAGATGTTCCAGAGTCATTTAGTTCTGATGTATACAAACTTACTCTTGCCAGTGGAGAAAACGTTTTTGTAAAAATTCCATTTAACAAGGATAAACTATTCCGTGAATTTCAGATGCTTGAAACATTAAAGGGTGTAATACCTGTTCCTAAGGTATTGGACATTTGGTACGGGGATGAAAGTACTACTGGGGCACTGCTTCTTTCAGCAATTCAAGGTATGCCTTGTACAGGAGACATTGATGAGAAACTTTCTTTTCAAATTGGCGTATATCATGCTATGCTCCATGAGGTTAAAACCCCTGGGTATGGTTACCATGTAACCGATGGTTTTAAGTTACTTGATCAAAATAATTGGAGATTATATATCAAAAGTAATTTTGAAAAGTGGAAAGAGCCATGCAAAGAGATTCTCGACTCAAAATTGTATGAAAGATGTATTCTTCACTTTGATAGAGTTTTCTCTGCTTTACCGGATCCTGACGGACCATGCATTGTTCACATGGATTTTAGACCAGGTAATATATTGGTGAATGGTAACGAGGTTGCTGGCATTATTGATTTCGAGAGTGCCCGTGGCGGATCGTCGGAAATAGATTTTACAAAAGTCAATCGATATATTTGGGAAGTCAATCCGAGAACAAAGAAACCGTTCATTGAAGGTTATCAATCGATTCGACCTATGTTGGCTCTGGAAAGAGTGCTGCCATTTTATGATATTTACGATGCTTTCAGCGCAGTTGTTTGGTGTAAAAACAGAGGAATTGAAAAAAATCAAACGTTCCTTCAGGAAAATATTCTTACTTTAAGGAATTCGGTGGGTTATTGAGTATAGTTGTTTTTCATAAGATAAATAGAAAGTCCAAGGCCAGTTGTTAATGTTGGGAATTTATCCCAAGTTTGATTACAAATATTCGTTTGCCCTAACTATGTTAGGGGAGAACGGGCAGTATACCAAAACATTTGCTTTTGTCTATATACTCAAATTATAATGGAGTAAATATTTGGTATGTGTGGCGTAAACATGGAAAACCATGAGGAAGCACATATTTCATATGCCGTACGCCTGGGCAAAGTATTTGGTCTAAGACCAAATACTTTTATTATTTTGTGGGAGGTTTATGATATGGAACAGGTACGGCAACTAAGAAATGTAGCAATTGTAATTTATGAACAGGTTGAACCTTTGGATTTTGTAGGACCATTTGAAGTATTTATTGCAGGAAGTAACAGGGGGCAAGACTTCAGAGAGGCATTCTTCAGCAGGCGTGCACCCAGTTGAAAAATAATGATGTTAGGGAATCAATCGAAAAAGCGTTGAGCCATTGAATTGAGAGCGTGAGCAAAAGGAGCATCACATGAACTTTATTGACGAAGTTTTGAGCAATATTAGCGTCATGAGCGCGGACGATGTGATACAGTCTATGTTCCGGATTTATGATGAACCGGTTGACCGTGACGCGCTGTCCGCCTATCCGCAATTCATACAGGATATTATTTGGATCATCGACATGGACACCGAGTTGGCGATGAATGGGATTGGCGGTCTGATGGGAAACAGCACCGGGCACTATGCTGACAAAATGATCGACGCGTTGCGCCATATTTCAGCGGATAAAGAAGCTGAAACCCTGACTCAAATATACCAAATCTATCAAAGTGACCTTGACGATGAGAAAATAGACGAGCTGGCCGGCAGTCTATACCTTTATACCGATTTTGATATATGGCCGCTATTGGAGGCTTATGTCGAAGCGGAGAAAGGAAGGCTGCAAGCTCCGCTTGGCGTTGTGTTGGGACACCTATCGCAGAAACGCAGGCGTTAAAAAGAAAGGATGATAGAAATGTCAAATAATGACCAAGCCCGTCCCCCCGCTGGTTCTATTAAGGAAGCAGGCCGATTTCCTATCGACCTGACAGGCCCTCGCAGCCATACGCTTGTCATTGAGCCTGGCGTGGGCAGCCTCTACATTGGACCGTCACAATTGGGCAAGAAGGCGAACCTCCACGTCGAGCCTGACACGCCTATCGATTGGACGGTATTTGAGGTCTTTGCCACACCGGACGGCTCGCCTTGGCCGCGATTTCTGTACTACACAGGCAGCGACGTCGGCTTCCTCGACTGGGCCCGTGAACGCCCCATTGAAGAAATGACGTGGGTACCGGTTCTGTCTGCAGATACAGTAGCGGACGCCAGCCAATCCAAATTGCATGGCTTGCATATCAAGCTGGACCCATCCGAAAACCGGCTGCATCTAAAGCTTCCAAAGCACCTCGATTATTCTCGCCTGAGTGTGTCCGGCGATCTGTCATGCTTCTCGGCCGAAGGCGATATGCCATACTCTCTGACACTTGCGCCGCGCACCAGCCGGCGCGATAACGGAGTTCCCTTCCTGCTGCCCGACCTGGGTGAGCTGCATCAGGTTACCAACCTGACGCTCCAGAACGAACCGCTGGCACAGCCTATCTCGCTGGAGTGTCTAAGCCGGTTCCCAAATCTTACGTCACTGAGTTTGTGGGGAAACTTCTGCGACTTGGATCTGTTGGCTGGCCATACCCGGCTAACACATCTGGAGCTGCGCTTCATGCCTGATCTGGGTGACTTGCCGCCCTTGGATGCATGGCCGCTCCTTGACAGATTTATCGCCTACAATGTGGAGGAGATCACGGGCAAGCGCCTGCGGCAGCAAATGAAAGCACGGGCCAAGACCCGTCCGTGGTCTGACTATGCTTCAGTGAGCCAACTTCGAAAGCCTGAGTGGTGGACGACCGAGTTTGGCCGCCCGTTTTCATCCTGGCCTAAACTCTGGCCAAGCTGGCTAACGAAGCCTATGATGCTGCACAGGCAGCCTTGGCCCAGGCTCGCAGCCTTGCCGAGGCTGAGGCAGCCATCACCGCCTTCACCGTGCGCTTCAATACGGTCAAAGGCATCGAAACTGCCGAGCGGGAAGACCTGGGTGAAGCAGTATGGCAACTAAGCCAGTCTGACCACTTGATCGGCCAGCCTATACCGGAGGAGATGGCTCAACGCTGGTTCGACGCAGCACGCGATTACTGAATGAAGTGAAAATAAGTGCTCCAATTAACCGCTTGTGGGACGAGGAAAGTTCTCTTTAAGGTGAATTGCTAAAAACCATACACATCCACCCGGCCGTAATAACATCATTCTTCATACGATAGTGAGTAAGATTTCCGTAAAAACACCATGGAGGGAGTCAAATTGAAGTGGAATGATTGTACGGGTGACTACACGGCATACATTAGTCTAGGTTCAACGTGTCAAACCGCTTATCAGCTAAAAAGACTGGGTTTACGGAAATTTTCAGGCCCGTTAGACTGGTTTATCTCGTTTAGGGCTCATGATGTGGCTCGGTTGCTCCGAAATCGCTTTGACGGATTTATGGAATTAAAGCAACTTCGACTTTCCGGTAGGGATCTGGATTGTTACGTCGTTACAGATGACAAGTATGACATCGTTTCTTATCACGATTTTCCGTTAAGCTTGCCGATTTACCGATGGACGGATGCTTACCCTGCATTTAAACGTAAAATTGATCGGCGTATAAACAGATTTTTAACGGCAGCAAAGAGCAAGCCAATCTGCTTGGTCAGAACCCAAACGTCAAAGCCGGAAGCGGAGAAGCTTTATGCATCACTTAATAAGATCATGCCCGGTAAATTTCGTCTTTTAATTGTGAACAACATGGGTTATTTACACGAGATAAGGCACGAGGATTGGGGATTGCATGGTGTTTGCTCCATATCGGTACCTAAAGGAATGGATTGGAGAGGATCTGACCAAGCATGGGACCAAATCATGAAGGGATTTAAGCTGAAACCTTAAAAAGGGAAACAATGACTTTCACTTTTTCATTTCCTACTTGCTTTCGCTATGATCATCACTACGGAATTGGTCCCTGCTATACACTTACAAGGTTTGACCACTATCCACAGTAATGATCTGACATGGTATAATTCAAAATGGAATCCAAATATCCTACAATAAATGGAAAACGGCTGCAACATAGTACCATAACGGTATCACTCAATTTATTCACCTTCTGGTGGTGCGCCCCCCATGTAGAAACAACCGAATGGGAGTTTCTTGAAAATGTCGAGGTAGCGTTAGGAGTACCTTCAGTAGGTTCAAGTAATCGATGAGACGAAGAGGGGGAAAACGAAATGAAGACGATCAAGTGCATGATGGACCACTTGTACTGGGCGGACGAACGCATCTTGGACGCGCTCGAGGAGAGTGAGACGAAGAACAAGGACCTTCTGAAGCTGATTCGGCACGTCGCGGTCGCGGAACGAGTCTGGCTGTCCCGATTGCAAGGCAAGGGCAGCGCGCAGTATTCTTTGTGGGAGGAAGCGGAAGACCTGAAGGCGATCCGGACGATGTTCGAAGAAAACGCCGAGCAATATCGCGTCTATATCGAAGGACTCGAGGAATCCCAGTTGGACGAGATGATCGACTATGTGAACCAGAGCGGGGTTCCGTTCCGAACGTCCGTCCGGGACATCCTGTTGCAGGTCCTCTTACATGGGCAATATCACCGGGGACAGATCAACCGGGCACTTCGGATCGAATCGGCAGAGCCTGCCCAAGTCGATTACATCACGTTCACGAGACTCTAACAGGGCCTAATAATCTCCATTACTCGGAACGGGATTGGCATTGAACTAACAGGGACAATAATTAAATCAACGATAATCAAGCTGCCGATTGCTTCGGTGGCTTTCTGTGCATGTTATGAAGGCTTGGTCAGTACTTATATGGCTTAGAGAAGACATGCCGGTACATTTTTCAATAGAAACTGACAAAAAAATACCCCAACATTATAATTGTTATATATACCTACAGCGGCACTGACCGGAGGGACGGCATGCAATTCGAACCAATCTATGATAATGGGAAATTACTCCTACCGAAGATCGAATTAAATATGACTTCAAATCAATCGATTGGGATTATAACGGACTTGAAGCGAAAGCAGCTTTTAATGAATCAATTAAAGGATCGTTCCCAATATTATTTATTTCGAGCTCAGCAAAGCGAGTATATGCGTTTAACGGTGGAAGAGCTGATCGCTTTTCTAATCAAAGTAACGGAGCGGAATGAGCGCGTCGCTCTGTTAATCGATTATTTTGCTTTAAAAGAAGAACGAAAGGTAAAAATCAAGGATCTAAGCTCATCGAAAAGGACGTATGTGACTTTGCTGCGTGTCTTTTTTGCGCATCAGCCGATACTTGTACTGGAGGAGCCCTATTTTTACTTGGAAGAAGAAGAGCGTTGTCATTTTAAACGGATTTTAGATGACCTTTCGAAGGAGAAGCAGATTTTAATTCTAACTTCGAATTTAGAGGATGCCATGATTTCCTGTGATGCCATTTATCGATTGAACGAAATCGGATTTCATCCACTGGATATTCGGGACTCGGAAGAGGATAAGCTGGAAGTGCAGGAACAAGATCGGGCCAATATCACCTTGCAGAAGATTTATACGAAAAGAAATGACAAAGTGATTTTATTTGATCCGCCTGAAGTCGATTATATAGAGAGTATGGATGGTTCGATCCTTGTTCATGTGGGTGGCGAAAATTATGTCTGTGCTTTGACGCTAACCGAGCTCGAGCAAAAATTGTTAAATTTCGGATTTTTTAGGTGTCATCGATCCTACATCGTTAACTTGCAAAAAGTAAGAGAGATTATTACATGGACGAAGAATAGCTACAGCTTGCGATTAAATACAGGTAAAGATGCCGTGGTTCCGTTATCTCGTTCAAAATTGCATGAATTAAAAACCCTTCTTAACATTTAATTTCCGGGGTAATATCAAACCAATCAAGCATTCCATGGTACCATTCAGGCGATAATAGCTACATTTCGGCGGGTTTTGATGGCTGGAAGCATGCAATCTTTATATGCTTAAGGCATCAACTCTAAGGAAGTGGTGTTCATGGATGTTATCGAAGTAGAACATATTCGAAAGAGATTTGGAAATAAGGATGCGTTATCAGACGTGTCCTTTTCCATTCCGAAAGGGGAAATTTTCGGTTTCCTGGGTCCGAGTGGTTCGGGAAAAACGACATTAATTAAAATCTTAACGGCTCAATTAAATCCGACAAGCGGACAGGCAAGAGTATTTAACCAGCCGGCGGAGATGATGCAGCAGTCTGCACAGAAGATGCGCTTCGGCATTTTGACGGATAACAGCGGTCTATATGAGAGATTGACGATTGAGGAAAATCTGGAGCTGTATCGCCAACTATATGATCTTCCTAAATCTTCGATCGATAAGGTACTGCAGTTTGTTAACTTAAGCGGGGAGGGCAAAAAGAAAGTCAATCGCTTATCAAAAGGGATGCGTCAGCGTGTCGTGTTGGCATGCGCGGTTATCCATGAGCCGGAATTATTATTTTTGGATGAACCTACTTCGGCTTTAGATCCAGTAAACTCGGCACATATTTATAAAGGCTTACGTCGCTTAAATGAGAGAGGGACAACGATCTTTCTAACTACGCATGATATGGCTGAGGCCGAATTGATATGTAACCGTGTAGCGATTTTGTATCAAGGACAAATCCAAACCATCGGCTCACCCAAGGAACTTAAAAAACAGCATCGGGAAAACGTAGTTTGTGTTGAATTAATCAATGGGGAAGCCTACGAGCTCCCGATCGATGAAGGGACGGCCGATCAAATAGCCGATTGGATGAAACGAGGATTCATTGATCGATTAGAAACGAAAGAGCCAAGTCTGGGTGATATCTTTATTAAAATGACAGGAAGTGAGTTACTATGAGTATCTCATTAAAACGTGCTCAAGCGATATTTGTGAAGGATTACAAAGAGTTTTCACGCAATTATGCGATTTCTATTATGCTGATTTTCCCAATTGTCCTCGCATTTCTCCTCCGTGGTGCAGGCCCGTCTCTGCCCGGAGCTCTCGGTTATGTTCTAAATTTTTCGTTTGTGATACTGACGAGTTTTGCACAAGCATGCCTGATTGCGGAAGAAAAGGAGCGTAACACCTTACGATCATTAATGATGACTCCGGCCACAACCATGGATGTTCTAATCGGTAAAAGTGCTTTAGTCTTTGCCATGTCTGCTGTAGTTCTGGGTATTGCCACGTATATAATGGGCTATGTACCAGCTAGTATATGGGCGCTTGTGGCTGCAATTATTCTTTCGATTATTCTATACACAGCTGCCGGCACGATATGCGGTTTATTCTCCAAGACGTTACTTGATGCGTCTTTATCTATAATTCCCGTATCGATCGTATTCACTGGGGCGCCATATGGAGGAATGTTACTGGCGGATGATTATCCGATTTTCAAAGTGCTGGAATATGCACCAAGTATTCAACTTGTGTATTTGCTAAATATAAGCAATACAGACTTTACGACGGGAGATTTATTAAAACCCCTCCTCATTATTTTGGCATGGACGGTTGTATTGACGATCGTATCGGTTGCTTTGTATCAACGGCGGTTAAAGGATGAGTAGGATAGAATCGCGTATTTCTACGGAGGAGGGATCATTTTCCGATGAATTTAGCCGTCAAGTTGATGCGGAAATTCAAAGACCGCGAAACCCGGCATAAGCTGCAAGGCTATCGGGACAAAGCGGAGCTTATCAGGAAACGGAATTTGGAAACTTGGGACGAAAAGCAGTTCCAAGCGGAATCTCTCCGGCTGAAAAAGGAAGCAAAATCGGGTACGCTTTTGGACGAGCTGCTTGTCGATGCCTATGCGCTAGTTTGTGAGGCAGCCAAGAGAACACTCGGGTTACATCCCTACGATGTTCAGATCATGGCGGCCATCGCTCTGCACGAGGGATTTGTGATCGAGCAGCATACCGGCGAAGGAAAAACGCTCTCTGCTGTTATGCCTGCTTATCTGAATGCGCTAACCGGCGAAGGCGTTCATGTTCTGACTTTCAACGATTATTTGGCACATCGAGATGTGGAGTGGATGGGCCCGATCTATCGTTTCCTCGGATTAACGGTAAAATCGGTTCAAGCGGGCATGAGCTTGTCCGAGAAACGGGAAGCGTATGCCGCAGATATAACCTATGTTACGGCCAAAGAGGCGGGATTCGATTATTTGCGCGACACGATTGCGCTGGACGAAGCCGATACCGTGCATCGTCCTTTCCACTACGTCATCGTCGATGAAGCAGATTCACTGCTTCTTGACGAAGCGCGGGTGCCGCTAGTCATCGCCGGCGAGCCGGGCTCTTCCAAGAGCGACGGCATTCGTTTCGCAGAAGTGGCCAGGCAGCTCGAGCAAGGTGAGCACTACGAGTTCGACGAGTTCAAGCGCAATGTTTATTTGAATGAAGCGGGCACTGCGAAAGCGGAATCGCTGCTGGGATGCGGCAATTTGTACGAAAGCCATAATAGTCATTTGTTATCGTCGTTAAATTGCGCGCTGCATGCGGAATCGTTATTGAAAAAAGACGTCGATTACATCGTCCGAGACGGTAAAATCGAGCTGATCGACGAGTATACCGGCCGAGTGGCGGAGAACAGGCATTTGCCGGACGGGCTGCAAGCCGCACTTGCGGCCAAAGAAGGACTGCAGTCTGTAGCCGGCGGGAAAATTCTCGGTACGATCACCCTTCAACACTTCCTTAGCCTATATCCGAAGATTTGCGGAATGACAGCTACCGCGCAAGCTTCCGCAATGGAATTCGAAGATATTTATGCGCTGCAGGTCGTGCAAATTCCGCCGAACCGGCCAAACATACGAATTGACCATCCGCACCGGATTTATACCCATAAAGAAGCCAAGCTTAAGGCGCTTGTACAAGAAGTATCGTCCGTTCATGCGACGGGACGCCCGATTCTCATTGGTACGTCAAGCGTCGGGGAGTCTGACATGCTGGCGGAGGCGCTAGCGGCAGCGGGCGTACCGTGCCATGTTCTGAATGCGAAAAACGATGCAAAAGAAGCCGAGATCATCGCCAAAGCGGGAGAAATCGGCGCCGTGACGGTATCTACGAATATGGCCGGACGCGGCGTCGACATTCGGCTCGGCGGCGGCAACCCCACGCAGGCGGAAGTTGTCGCCAAGCTGGGCGGGTTGTACGTGATTGGTACGCATGTGCACGAAAGCGTGCGGATCGACAACCAACTGCGCGGGCGTTCTGGCCGCCAAGGAGACCCGGGAGCTTCCGTATTTTTCGTAAGCTTGGAGGACGAGTTGATGCAAAGGTTCGGCATCGATAAAGTGATTCCGCCCGCTTATCGCGATCTCAGACAGGATGAGGCTCTCGAAGAGTCGGTGCTCTACAGTAAAATTGAGTATATTCAGCGCGTTATGATGGGCCAAAACTTCCATATCCGCCAGGAACTGAACCGTTATTCGGATATGGTGGAGGAACAGCGGCGAATTCTATACGCGCAGCGGCTCGAAATTTTGACAGGCGAGACGCCGATGAGCCCTTCGGAGCAGCGGGTACGGCTTTATTATATCGACAAGTTCTGGGCTGACCATCTAGAAGACGTATCTTACATTCGCGAAAGCATCCATTTGACAAGCCTTGTTAACCGCAATCCGATCGACGAATTTCATGCGCAAATCATTCAAGCCTACGAGCAAATTCCGGCTAAAATCAATCGTGAGTCGACGAATATGCTCGCAAAGCTCGGAGGTTCGAATGATCCGGCGCAGTGGGAAAAGTTCGGGCTGAAGATCCCAACTTCCACTTGGACTTATATTATCAACGATCAATACATGGAATACTTGCAGAATCGCAGTTCATGGACTGCAGGGACGATCATCGCTTATTGGATTCGCAAAATGATGAGGCCGGTATTCGGATGGTCCAAATTTTGATCGGGACGAATACGAGCGAGTGCTTCGGTAAACTCCACGTTGCAGAGCTTGCGGATTGGACGCTTCGGTTATGACAGCATTTATGAATGCGCCCCCCGACCTGCTGCAAGCCGACAAGCCGGGCAAATAATTGTTGCTACCGGCTTGCCGCATAATTGCGAACAACTTGAATATATTTGTCCAACACCGCGGCATCCGCTGCTTTTCCAAGCAGATATGGTTTGTTTGCGAGGATATCGTTCTTGGCGTGCTGCAATACAGCGATCGCTTGCTCTACATTACCCTTGCGGCAATAACGAAGCGCTTTGATTTTGGTCGTGAGAATGTTCAGCATGGCAGGATGGCGAACTGTAATTTTCTCCGGCACGGTCCCGATATCTCCACCTGTCGCCAGCTTGGCAAACGAGTAGGATAGAAGAAGCTCCTCTTTCATTGCACCTGTTAAACGGTCTTGCTCGATCCATGGCCGCAGCAGTTGAACGGTTCTGTGAAACCTTTCATTCATCGTCTGCCATGCAGCGACGAAATAGAGCAAATTCATGATCATGTCGAGTTCATAACGATCATTGCACTGAAGCCATGCTTCATTCTGCAACTCCTCCTCCAGCTCGATGACATTCCCCTGCGGAAGGCCATCAAGCTCCTCCTTATCCGACGCAAACGCATACTCGTATGAGAGCTTAAACAAAGCATAAAACAGTCTGCCGGAACGGCCATTTCGCCGCAGCAATCGAATGCCAAGCCCATCGCTATAAGCTCCGCCCTCCGCCTTCAAGGGAACAATCGCCACAAGGCCAAAAGCAAAATGAAACAACACAAGCAATAGCCACAGCATACCGCCAGCGGTTGCATACAAAACGCCACCAATCAGCACGATCACCAGATTAACCAGGCTTCCGCCTGCCAAATACCAGACGAGCCTATGGCGATCCGTTTCATAATCACTAAACTTCACCTGCATAGCGCACTGTCCCCAGTTGCTTGAATTCGTATTCAAAGCTATGGTCAGCTTGCCCTTTTCCTTAGTGAGATGCACCGGACCGATAATCAAAAAGCGAAACGAATATCCGAGCCATCGACCGACAACAAAATGCCCCAGCTCATGGATCAACAGAGCCGAATAAAGCATAAGAAATAACGTCAACAGAATTAATATGTACTTCCCCCATCCGCCAAGAAGCGTGAGGGCTCCCAAAAATAGAATGCCTGTCACCGCAATCATTATTCCATTCCGCTTCATGCGAGCAGCCTCTCTCCCTTGCGAATACTTCCCTTTTCTATACGGATAGATGACTAGGTTGGTGCCGCTTTTTACCAAATCATCAATATAAGAAAGCCATGTTTGCCCTGATTTGCCCGGATATGATCTGATATTATTCCTAGTGGTATGTCTAATAGAGAGTTGAGATATATGATATCGAATTTGTTTCATGCAAAGCGCTCGTGATGTACAGTACAAAGTATCTGTCTGTACAGGGGCATTGCTTCTAGCAGCCGCAGGATTCTTAAATGATAGAAATGGCGACAACGAACCCGTCTGCAATACGAAACTCCAATGTTCTAAAAATGTATGTCAGGCATCCATCAATGGGGGAGAGAATTCATGAAAGGTCGTAAATAAATGATCTTACAGAGTTTTCCTGATGTATTAAAGTAAACAATAAGCTGCTAGATTATATATTTTATAGAAATTTTGTTGGGATGAACTCTGTGAATTATATAAAAGCTATGACGGAAAATGTAAGAAAGGAAGAGGCTTATGATTACCATCTATGATTGGTTTGGCTATGAATTGCCGATCAAAGAACGTTATCAGTTAATAAAAGAGGCCGGATTTGATGGCGTTTTATTATGGTGGAGTGAAGACTTTAATCGGAACGATTACCGCAGCGGGCCGCAGATTGCGCGAGAAGCGGGGCTTTTTATAGAAAATATCCACACGCCTATCAAAAACCAAAACAGCCTCTGGCTGGACAACCTGGAAGGCGAAGCCTTAACCGATTGTTATTTGCAATGTGTTGCAGATTGCGCCGAATTTGAGATTCCAACCATGGTGGTGCACCTGCCCAAAGAAGACAATCCATGTAACACATTGGGACTGGATAGAATCAAGAGAATCACTGAAAAAGCTGAACAGCTTGGTGTCAATGTTGCACTGGAGAATTTACGGAATCTTGCCAATTTGGCATATGTGCTGGAGCAAGTGGATTCCCAGCGTATCGGATTCTGTTATGACTGCGGACATCACTACCGCCACTATCCAGGAGTTGATGTATTATCCATGTACGGTTCCCGGCTGATGGCACTACATTTACATGATAATAACGGAAGTCGTGCTGAGCACGGGTTACCCTTTGACGGCACGATCGATTGGTCTGCAACCATGAAAAAAATTGCGGAAACGGGTTATTCAGGCGCGACCGCAATAGAGCCCATGAATTGGGATTATGAGAATTTATCACCTAAAGATTTTTTACATAAAGCGTTTGAGCGAGCAAAAAGGCTGGAAGCATTAAAAGACGCGAAATAACTGGCCGCCAATCCACAGTGACATCGTTAGATTGGCGGTTTGTCTGTTGGACGTGCGTTTATTTACTTACTTGGTGCAACACCTTTAATCAGCAATTCCGTCCAGTGAGCGGTATAAGGAAGAATTCTCGGGTAGATATGCGGGCTGGAGATCCCTTCAAGCAGGGCCTGGAAATAAATCAGAAGAAACTCGTCCGAATATTTCAGATCAACCTTGCCTTCTTTACGCCCGCGGTGAAACAAATCCAACATAAGACTGTAGCTTTCCTTGACGTATTGCTGCATCATCAATGATAATCCGTCATCGTCCTTCTTCGTAAAATAATCCATTAAATCCAAATAAAACTGTTTGTTGATTTTTTCCAGATAATTAATTTTGTTCTGGCTCATGGCAATAAACGTTTCTTCGAAAGGTTTATTTTCGGCCATGATTTCTCGGGCGCTTTCCCCCATTTGAGTCAAAAAATACTTAAACACCTCATGGAACAAGTTTTCTTTACTCCCAAAATACTTAAAAATCGTCGTTTTACCGACATTGGAATGTCTAGCAATCTCATCTACCGTTACATTTTCGATGCCGGCATCGGTATTCATCAAGTTAAACGTTGCTTCTAGAACTTGATTTTTCTTCTCCTGTGTCCTCTTTTCAAAACCATTCATTCCTTATTCCTGCTTTCTAACTATTATGACTAAAAATTTTTAATGAGGATTTAGTTCATATTTTCCCTTCCTATTTATTATATAGCGAAATTATGAATTATCAAACACGTAGGAGTTCTAAACTTATATTTTTTTGCATTGACTATGCAGATAATCGGGTGTATAACTGAAATTGTAAATGAACTTTGGTTTAAAACAAAGCAAATAATCCAAATATATGAACTAATTATCAATTATTAGTTCACTATTTATCAGGATTAAGCTTTGCTTTAAACTGGAAAGCACGTTACTAAAACTGGTTAAGAAGGAGTTTTAGTGCTATGACAAACATTATAAAAGTGCAAGGCTTGCAGAAAAGCTTCGGGAAATTCAAAGCGTTGCAAGACGTGTCATTTACGGTAAATACCGGGGAAGTTGTCGGATTTATCGGGCCGAACGGCGCGGGGAAATCCACAACGATTCGCACGCTGCTCGGAATCATCCATCGGGATGCCGGGGATGCGAAAATCTTCGGCAAGGATGTATGGAAGGACAGCCTTGAGATTCATAAGCGAATTTCTTATGTTCCTGGAGACGTGGCTTTTTGGGGCAGCTTAACAGGCGGCGAAATCATTGATTTATTTATGAAATTGCATGGTGGCGGAGACAAAAATAAACGCGACTATTTGATTAAACGGTTTGAATTGGATCCTAAGAAAAAAGCCAAAGGCTATTCCAAAGGAAATCGGCAAAAAGTCGGCTTGATCGCGGCTTTATCCGTTGACTCCGATTTGTATATTTTTGACGAACCGACCTCCGGCCTTGATCCGTTGATGGAAGCTGTCTTCCAGGATGAGGTCGAAAAAATCAAGCTTGCGGGAAAAGCCATCTTGCTGTCCTCTCATATTTTGAGTGAAGTGGAACGACTGGCCGATAAAGTGGTTATCATTCGCCAAGGCAGAGTGGTTGAAACCGGGACATTGGATGAGTTGCGTCACCTAACCCGTTCTACAGTAACTATGGTAACGCAAGGCGATGTGGCCAAGATGGCATCCGTTAATGGTGTCCATGATTTCAAGCAATCCGGCAATCAAGCGACATTCTCCGCGGATAACGAATTTATCAATGATATTTTGTCCGAAGCGGCAAAATTGGGCGTCAAGAAGTTTGAGTCCGTGCCGCCAACGTTGGAAGACTTATTCATGCGTCATTATGAAGTCTAAGAGCGGAAACGGAGGTGATTAGGATGCAAGAAAAATTTGCACGTTCGCGTGTACTATTCGTCCAATATCTGAAGCGTGATTGGAAAAAAATCATCATCTGGGTTTTGGGTTTGGGCTTGTTTTCGGCCGCTTTTGTTCCGGCTTTTGAAGAAATCGGCAAGGGGCAAGGTTTGCAGGGAATGTATGAAACCTTACAGAACCCTGCCATGATTTCCATGGTTGGTCCTACACCGATTGCGACCGCAGGGGATTATACGTTGGGTGCGATGTATGCGCACGAAATGTTGTTATTCTGCGGTTTGTTTGCGATGATAATCGCTGCTTTGCATGTCGTAAGCCATACTCGCAAAGAAGAAGATCTTGGGCTTACTGAACTCGTCCGATCCTTTCAAGTAGGCCGTCAAGCCAATTCGCTTGCAGTGATTGCCGAAGTCGTCATGATCAATATTTTATTAGCGCTCGTTATTGGCGGCATTATGACTAGCTATGGCGTAGATACGATTTCGGTCGAAGGATCGTTTTTGTTTGGCGCATCCATCGGGATGGCCGGAATCTTGGGAGCCGTGATCGCATTAGTCATGGCGCAGATTATGCCAACATCATCCGGTGCAACGGGTTCATCACTGGGGATCGTTGGATTACTTTATATTTTTCGCGCCGGTACGGATGTGTCGAATGTTGATTTCTCCATGATCAATCCGATGGGTTGGACTTATCTGACTTATCCATTTACGGAAAACAATTGGGTCCCGCTGATTTTGGCTATAGTCTTCAGCGTCATTGTCGTGACCATTGCTTTTGCCCTTGAAGGTGGTCGGGATATGGGTGCCGGCTATTTGCCTGAAAGAGAAGGCCCGGAGTCGGCGAAGAAATCCTTGCTATCCGTACCTGGTCTGTTTACCAAGCTGAACAAAGGCGTAATGATCAGCTGGATGGTTGCTTTCGTCATCATGGGAGCAGCCTACGGTTCGATTTATGGAGATATGCAATCTTTCCTTGAAAGCAATGAAATCATGAGTCAAATGTTTACGATATCCGGCGTTTCCATCGAAGAAGCCTTCACCGGTACCATTATGATGGTTATGATCGGATTGGTATCCATTTTGCCGATTGCGATCGTTAACAAACTATTCTCGGAAGAAACGCGGCTGCATTTAAGCCAGCTTTATGCTACAAAGGTGACACGGGCGCAGCTCTATTGGACGAGTGTCATTTTGGCCATCGTTGCCGGAATCGTTGGCATTTTGCTCGCTACAAGCGGACTTGGCGGGACGGCCATTTCTGCCATGGGTGACGGCTCGCCCATCCATATGGGGGACTTTTTTGCCGCCGGCTATAACTTCCTGCCTTCCGTATTGTTCTTTACCGGACTTGCCGCCTTGGCTTTAGGCTGGGCACCTAAATTAGGTAAAACGGTTTATGTTTACCTTGGCTATTCTTTTGTCTTAAACTATTTTGGCGGAATTTTGGACTTACCGGAATGGTTTTCGAAAACAGCCGTTCAAAGTTGGATTCCTCGGATACCGGTAGATCCATTTGATGCAGCAACCTTTATTACGATGACAGTGATTAGTATCGCCATGATGGTTACTGGCTATATTGGATATCGCAAACGAGATATGGTTGAAGGAGCTTAGCAACCCGTTACCTATCGCAGCAGCATACTAGTTGAATCTGAAATGATTGGAGCCCTGGGAAAGCAAGGGCTCTGAATTTATGGCCATCCTACATCAGATGGCCTTTAAATTTGCCGTTACGATGCATAATTGTTGTTCGAAAGTAAGTAATGGATTCCGCAAAAAAGAGCCCAGAGCCCCCGCGCCAACTTGAGGCAGTTGGATCTCAAAGAGCCTCAAGTCGGTGAGAGCTTACAACGAGTCCATAGAGCTGTTTGAATATTAGTTAATATCTGTAAAAATTTGAAAAGTAACCCCAAACTGATCCGTTACCATGCCGTAGGCGGGGCTGAAATATAATGGTTGCAGGGGCGAGAGCACCTTTCCTTCCGAGCGCAACGCATCGTAAATGCGCTCCGCATCGGAAACGTCCTTTACAGTAAGACAGATGTTGACCTGATCTCCACGCTCCAATTGCTGGTTGGGTTCCGAGTCGCTGACAAACAGTTCGGAGCGACCGACAACCAGTACGGAATGGGCTATTCTTTTCTTCAACTCCTCGGCCATCGGCGAAGTGTTACCTTCCTCCGGAATCTCTCCGAACGTTTGTTTGAACACGACTTGCGCGCCTAGAGCCTGCTCGTAAAATCGGATTGCTTCGTTTGCATGTCCATCGAGCATGATAAATGGGGTGAATTTTACATTCATCTTACTTCAACTCCTTAAAATTGATTTTGTATTGGACTCGTCTTTGATTGTATTGGATAATAGTGACAAATTACGTCATGGTTATAGCGGTTTTTTTAGAAGCAGGGAGGATTAGCATGTGTCTAAGGCCAAAAGATTGATGGAATTGATTGTTGAGGTCAATCGCAAACGCCGATTTACGGTAAAGGAGCTTGCCAACGAGTTCGGTGTTTCTACAAGGACGATTCTTAGGGATTTACAGGAGTTGAGCGAGCTAGGAGTACCTCTGTACTCTGAAGTAGGCCCCCATGGCGGATACCGGATTTTGCAGGAACGGCTCTTGCCTCCGATCGCCTTTACGGAGCGGGAGGCAGCGGCGGTATTTTTCGCTGTCCAGGCATTGCGTCATTATTCATGCCTACCGTTTGAAACAGAAACATCAGCCGTGTTGAACAAGTTCTATAATTATATGCCGGAAGATGTGCGTGTCCGGATCGACCAGATGAGAGACAGGGTTGACTTCATTACGCCGGTTCGACAAGCACAGTCACCGCATTTGTCCGTATTGCTGGATGCGGCCATCCGACAAGTTGTCTTGCTTGTGGATTATACATCCAAACAGCAGCGGAGAAAGCGGGAGATTCAACCGATAGGCATTTACACCCAAGGGGGATTATGGTACTGCTTGGCCTATTGCTTTCTTCGCAAGTCTTTTCGTCTGTTCCGCTGCGATCGGATGGACTCTGCTGTTCCCTCAGATACCCCACCGCTTGACTTGCAGCAGATTCATCTGGGGAGTAGGGAGGAGCTAATTCGCCTTGATGGCGATAGCGTATACCTGTATGCCGAGCTGTCCAAAGAAGGTGTGGAAGCATGTGAGGCGAATCCTTGCCCGGTTCCCCTGCTCCAAGTTCGCAATGACGGCACTGGGTGGCTCGAAGGAAATGTGGCGAAAAGTGATATCCCGTATTACGCTTCTTATTTTATCGGGCTCGGCAAGGAAGCTACGGTGCGGCAGCCGAAGGAGTTGCTTGCAACGATTAGGAAAATGCTGTCTGAAATGATGGCTAGATACGCAGACGAAGAGCTTAAGATGCAAGAATAAATAAGGGAGGCATGACCTATGAAGTGATCAGAGGTACGCAAAGTTGATTTGCAAACAATGTACTAAGCATGACCCATTCAAAGTAATTCTTATTAATGGTAGTATCATTCGACCGTCTGTAAAGTACTTCCATTAACAGAAGTGGGCATATAGTAAAACTTTTCAATCATCTGATATTTTGCTGCATGAAAAATCAGGCGATTTGATCTACCGCATGATATGCTCCTTTGGAAAGGAGGGACCGCCGTGGATTGGCTTGAACGTATGAACCATGCTATTGACTATATTGAAGACAACTTGGGAAATAATATCGATTATGAACAGATTGCTAGAATTGCTTTATGCTCTGTTTATCAATTTCAACGCATGTTTTCATTTGTGCTTGATATACCTCTATCAGAATATATTAGGCGCAGAAGGCTTACTCTTGCAGCCTTTGATTTAAAAGACAGAAAGAACAAAGTGACGGATATAGCCTTGAAATATGGATATGAAACGCCAGAATCATTTTCTCGAGCATTTCAAAATCTGCATGGATTGACTCCTACAACAGCACGCAATGCCGGAAGTCAGTTGAAAGCCTATCCTCGCATCTCCTTTCAAATTATTTTAAAAGGAGTTGTCGGGATGAATTATCGGATTGAGAAACGGGATGCTTTTCAAGTTTATGGGTTGGAGGATATATACAATTACGATGATATTGCGAACCAACAAGGAATATCTATCCCGGAGGTTTGGCAAAACATAGGCAAGAATGGCGAGTTTGACAGATTACGCAAATCGGTAACCGGGGATTGGTGGCACGAAGGAAATTTCAGCAAGGAACTTGGAGCCGTTTTTGCATACGATTCCTACAAGTTCACAAGCAATACCACTTTCCCTTATCTTATCGGGTGTTACAAATCGGAGAATAGCAAGGTCAATGGATATACAGTTGTTGATGTTCCGGCATCGACTTGGGCGGTATTTTCAACGTTAAATGATGGGAATGGGAGCGGCAACTATGATCTGCGATCCTTAAAGAATCGAATATTTTCGGAATGGCTGCCCACATCAAATTTTAATGTTCTGGATGGCGGTAATTTCGAGATGTATTGTACCGACAAAGACGGTTATGAATATTGTGAGTTATGGTATCGAATTGAGGAAAAGCAAATAGGATAAATACTGCTCGCTCCGCTAATGTTTCTGGATGAAACGGGTATGGCAATGAAGCGTAAAGAGCTTATTGCAGGTTAGGGTCAATTGGGGTCGGATGGTGGTTTGTGCTTACTTCCTGGAAAAGGATGCTTTGTTCCATAGTTGCCTCGGGCTTCAAGCCAAGTATTCGTTCTAATTCTCCGACAGTTACTGGTTTGGCGTGCCTCATTAATTCGTAACCAACTTGACCATTAGGTTCAATTGTAGCGGTTTTGACATCACTAATATTAGCAATGCCATTTTGTCTTAAACGTATTTCAAGCTGATCGACAGTCATACGAATGCTCCGAAGGTTCTTCTGCACGATTTGTCCGTTCTCAATGATTACCTTGGATCTCCCACTCATGAGTTTTTCGAACCAATCAAATTTCAGCTGTAAAAATTCAATGATTATTAGTGTAATAATGAAAACCGCTGCCGAGCCGATTGCTGTCCATAGTTGATTATTGGCAAGCGGTTGAACAATGGTCGTACCAATAGAAATCATGATAACGGTCGTAGCTACGCTCATTTGGGAGATCGATTTTCTTCCTGCTATACGTAAAAGTACCATTCCCGCGATGACTAGGATTGCGGACTTCCAAATCCAAGCTAAATCCATAAGTGTGCACTCCTCTGAGATAAGATTCATGATTTAGAATGGATGGATCTTCCTTAATTTATTCGTAAGGGAAATCTTCTCGGGGAAGACAAAGTTAGATTTTGAACCTAGTAGAAGAAGAAGGGATTTCCAATTTGTTAAATAATCAACTATAATAGGAGGAACATACATTCGGTATAGGAGAGGATTGTCATGAATAAAAAAGTATCCAACGACACGATTAAATTAACACCAGCACTACCCAAAAAGTACGAAAAAAATGGAATTTCACTTTCCTTCTCTGAAAATTGGCATAGCAGAATATGATGAAGGACCAACAGGATGCACTGTATTTTACTTTCCACATGAGGCGGGGACGCAGTGTTTAGCTGTGTAGATGCAAACTTGAACTAAATAGACGGTCTGATGTCAATTTAAAGCCCTCCTTAGTTTTTCTATACACTCAATTACGTGTTTAATGTTTGTTTCATCATTCATCGCATTTCTTGAATGTAGAAGTGCTGGTCTTAATGATTCAACGGAGTTTCCAAATGGTTTCATCCACTCATATCTCGGAACCATCCAAAGATGAAAATGATGAGTAGTATCCTCATTGTAAAAATAGTAAACATACTCGATCCCCAGTTCTTTCCTTTGGGCATCACGTATTTTTCTAACTAATTTCATATACCTGTTCGATTCATCCTCGGTTAGTTCATCCATACAATAAAAGTGTCTTTTGGAAGCAAGGATTACCAATCCGGGGATAGGATAAGCGACATCCTGGTGAGCATGGAAGAATTCATCTTCGTAAATTACGCCTCCAGTTGGTTCAATTAAACCGGCAGTTAGGGCGCAGCTTAGGCATTCAACTTCTACCGTCGTCCCATTGGCAAGTTGGATTCTCCTCATTCATAAACCCCCTTGAAAACAATTAATGCCAGAGCATAGAGCCATACTTGATTCATTTCTAATTGTTCTCTTGAAATCATGCTCGCTCTGTCCCTTCCTAAACGAACCCGTATTTTTTATCTTCTCCTAGCCATTATGGAGCCGACGAACAAGCAGAAGCAAGTCCTGCCCCTGATCAAGGGGTACCGTATTGCAGTACCTCCGCGCAAGCAAAGTGACCATATCCTGCTTCGTATTGTTAATCTCATTCTACATAACCTCCTGAAAAAGAAAACTGCCCCTCGAAGGTCTTGGCCCTTAATCACGAATAGGATAGATGTACTCAAATTGCTCGAACCTTTTTAAGCTGACCGGCAGTATACAGTAATGGCAAAATGTAGTAATCTGGTTTTATTAAATTTAAATGGGGAGGACGATGAAGTGGCTCCAAAACATATAGTTTCAGCGGCAACGATTGTAGTTAATGAGCGAAACGAAATATTATTGATAAAAGGACCTAGACGAGGATGGGAAATGCCGGGAGGGCAGGTTGAAGAAGGCGAATCTTTGCAAGATGCAGCGATAAGGGAAACAAAGGAAGAGAGCGGTATAGATATAGAAGTGACCAAGTTTTGCGGTATTTTCCAAAATGTAAGCGCTAGTATTTGTAACACTTTATTTTTAGGCAGACCCGTCGGAGGAGAATTAACAACTACCCCAGAGTCTTTAGAAGTAGGATTTTTTCCAATCGAAACAGCATTAGAGATGGTAACATGGGGAAATTTCAAGCAAAGAATCGAGTTTTGCTTGAATGAAGAACTTCATCCTTTTTACGTTGAATTTTCCATTCCGCTTAAGGATTGCTAGGGCGGCAACACCTTCTCAGGATATGTTGGTTTGGGATTGCCCGAGCTCATCCAGAAGGGCTATTTACAGGTACCCCATTTTGGGAATGAATCGGCTACAGAATATCTTGATAATTACCTTATATAAGTATACAAAGGGGCGGAAATATGAGAAAGATAGTAATTGGTATTCTAATAGTCTTTTTATACTGTTTTCCTTTTGTTTATTTTTCAATGTACCAAGATTTTGCCAACCATTCTATGCTCGGCTATTTAGTTATGATTGTAGCGACTTCGCTTCTCGCTTTCGTTGGCACACTTTTTAGTAATCCGATCTTTCTTGTTATTGGTAATATACTGTCACTAATCATTTCATATTATTTCTTAGGAGAGATGTCAGGGAACGAACGATGGGGCGGCTATTTTAAGCCACTATCTCCAAATCAATTGTTAATTTTGGTTAGTTTTTTGAATTTAATTCCGCAGCTCATCGCTATGAAATTATCTAATAGCTACAGAAATAAAAACAAAGTCGCTTCGTAACCGTGGCCGGGAGGCCGCACTGAATCCGCAAGGGCAGGAAGACGGAACGAAAAACAGCTATTTAAAAAAGGAGGATGTAAAATATGCAGAGCAAAAAAACGAATGATGCGGATGTGATCGGTTACTGCTGCATGAGATTTCCAGTCACGGATTTGAAAAGGTCGGTAGATTTTTATTGTAATGTGTTAGGCTTTGAATTGATTTCGGCTGATTATCAGTTTGGAGAGGCACATCTTGCGTTGAAAAATGGGAACGGTCCGGGTATTTTTTTGATGGAAACCAAACCGGAAGATGTTACACAATTGAAGTTTGTATTTCCTCGTTCATTCTTTGTCACAAGCAGCACGGGGCACGTGACGATGGTTGAGTTATTAACGAATGATTTGCTTGCGCTGCATGAACGGATTAAACAAGCGGGAGCCCATTTAGATAAAGAACCCGTATTTACTAATGATTTCGGTTATTTCACCTTTTATGATCCGGACGGGCACTATATTCGGGCGGTCGAAGAAAGAGGCGTGTATTAATGTTAAAATGTTTCACGCATATTCGCCGGGGATTTTCAAAGGAAATCGCCGGTTTTTGTCGAATGTAGTATGATGTTAGACCGTCATCAGGCAATCGCTCATGAAGGGGGCTAAGATGAACGAAGCCGCACTTGATCTTGAAATATTTGAGAAGTTAAAACCGGAGTTAACCTCGTTCTGCTATAGGATGCTGGGATCTATCGTAGACGCGGACGATGCCGTTCAGGAAACCTACATTCGCGTTTGGCAGAGCTGGAACTCATTCAGGCAACAATCTTCGCGCAGAACGTGGATCTACCGCATCGCGTCAAACGTATGTATAGACAAGCTGAGGCAAGCTAAACGCCGCGCCCTTCCTGTTGACATATTTGACCCGGCTGTTTCCATCATCGAACCTCGCGAGACGTTGCCCGAATCGTCATGGATTTGGCCTGCTCCGGATTTTGCAGATGACCCGGGACATATTGTCGTGCGGAAGGATACGCTTCAACTTTGCTTTATTGCCCTTTTACAAACGTTACCTCCCCGTCAACGTGCAGTGCTTATTTTGAAGGATGTGTTCGAGTGGTCCTCCAAGCAGATTGCGGAGACGCTAGGTATGACGCACGCAGCCGTGAACAGCGCCTTGCAAAGAGCGAGAGAGACGATGGGCCGGGCCGAGCTTCGCTCCGAAGAGCTCTGCATGATGGATGCTGTACCGGATCATGAGCTGCTCTCACGTTATGTGGATGCATTTGAGCAATTTGATATCTCTGCATTAGTGGCGTTGTTTCATGAAGAGGGATGCCTATCCATGCCGCCTTTTGAGATGTGGGTCCGCGGCAAGGACAATTTGTTCAAGTTTTTTACGCTAACTCGTTGGCATTGCGAAGGTTCCCGATTTTTGCCGGTTACGGTGAATGGCGGTTATCCCGCATTTGCGCAATATATGCCAAGTGACAATAAATCCATCTTAGTGCCTTGGGGCATTCACGTCGTTGGAATAAAAGACGGTAAAATTTTGCACATCCAAAATTTCATTAACACAAAATTATTTACTCGATTCGGGCTTCCCGAACAAATCCACCGATGAATTTCGTAAATTCATTTCGTCTAACCATATGAGAGACAAAATTATGATTATTATGAAAGAGGTGTCCTTATAAAATGGGAACGAACAATCCAACAAGAGTAACCGTACAGGCAGTCATTCAAGCGCCGGTGGAAAAAGTATGGAAGTATTGGACGGAGCCGGAACACATCACGAAATGGAATCAAGCATCGGATGATTGGCACTCGCCAAGAGCGGAGAATGATTTGCGGGTCGGCGGCAAGTTTGTTACAAGGATGGAAGCGAAAGATGGCAGCATGGGTTTTGATTTTGGCGGAATTTACGATGTTGTGAAATTGCATGAGGAAATTTCATACACAATGGGGGACGGGAGAAAGGTTAATATCACCTTCATTGCTCAAGGAAACGAAACGAAGGTCGTCGAAACGTTCGACGCGGAAGGCACTCACCCCGTTGAATATCAACAAGCAGGCTGGCAAGCGATTATGGACAATTTCAAAAACTATACGGAAACTCACTAATATCCTCTGGCGTCCAATCGGACGCCATTTTTTGTTTTTGGCGTGGCACAGTGAGGGAGGTCAACGGATGCAAATTGAACATCTCCGTGATAATGAAGGGAGGAGCTCTGCATGATTACGCTCAGAAAAATCACACTGGAAAAAGATTGGTGGCATTTACATTTATTATAATGATATAATATAGTCAGAATAATGTCATCGGAAAGGGTTGAACAGCGTGCATATTAAACCGTCAACGACAATTAGACAGGATTACAACGGATTTTCGAAATATTGCCATGAACTTGATGAACCAGTGATTCTAACGCGCAACGGTGAAGCGGATCTGGTAGTGATGAGTCACGAGGCTTACCGGCGAATGGAGGCTCGCATTAAACTGCAGTCCAAGCTTTTGGTTGCAGAAAAGCAGATCGCGGAAGGAACCCCGCTGCTTGATCATGAACAAGTGGTAGCAAGAATGCGGAGGAAAATTGATGCCGTCAAAGAGTAAAATCAAATATGCCCCCGCGGCCGTGGATGATATGGATGAAATTTTTTCATACATCACGCAAGATAATGTTGTAGCCGCAGAAAACATGCTGGACCGAATAAATACGGCCGTTTCCAAACTGGCTGATTTTCCGAATATGGGTTCTGTTCTCTCGGACGATGACTTTTCACTGATCCAACGCGGATACCGTTTTATCGTAGTTGACCCTCATTTGATTTTCTATCGGCTTATCGATAATTGGGTTATTATCCACCGTATTTTGCATGGACGCAGGGATTATCTTCGTGAGTTATTTGATGTGTTGGAGTAAAGTTGTAGGCGGGAGATACCCTGAGAATCTGATTGCAACGGGAGAAGAATGAGAATCGGGAGGCTGCGCCGATTGAGAGACGATTTTTTGAATATAAGACATATTGAACCAGATGACTGTAATGCAATTTTTGAGGTACCATCAGATTGGTGGGGAAGCAATTATTCAAGTGATATGATTTCAAAGTGGTATATCCATCATTTTCGGGATACTTGCCTCTTAGCTGAAGAAAACGGGAAGATGGCAGGATTTCTTATAGGATTCTTATCGCAATCGGAGCCAAATGAGTCTTATATTAGAATCGTAATGGTTGACCCGGCAATACGAGGAAAAGGTGTTGGACGAGCACTTTATGAGGAGTTTTTCAAACGTGTAGGAATGCTGGGAAGAAGTGTGGTTCGATGTGTAACAGCTCCAGGAAAGAAGGATTCTATCGCATTTCATACACGAATGGGATTTATCATCGAACCTCAGGAACAAGAATATGAAGGTGTTCCTGTATTTATTAATTATGATGGTCGTGGTGGAAACAGGGTGCTTTTTAAGAAGGTGCTTCAGAAAATGGAAAATCATTAATGGATATGGTTGAACAAAGCGATTTCAAGAATGGGCTATTCTCAATCAAGGGTAAGTAAATAGCACGGCTGAAAATGCCCATAAACAAAGGGTTTCCAGACATTGAGTTTTTCTCTCGGCTGTTAGGCCGGAGGTGCTAATGTCGGGAAATCCTTAATTTTATTGTTTGCTTGTAACATATCAACCTATCAACTGCCCTGAAGGTTCAAAAATTTTAGCATCCTATCTGCTTGGTTGACAATTAGGTGGCCCGTATCAGGCAGCAGCTCGATCTTAGCTTGTTGTGCAAATTGTTTAAGTCGATTAATACTCTTGCCGGCAGGTATTAATTGATCAGAATCGCCAAAAAGCATTAAAATCGGCATAGTTAATTGATGAAGTGACTGATCACTAAATAGTGGCATTTTTGCCGTTCGTGGTTTGAAATGTTTGAAGGTAAGTGATGCGAATGCAAGATCTTCTCCCAATCCGGATATCGATGATGAAGAAATATTACCACCCACTAATTTGAGTGTTTGTAGCTGACCCCATTTTCCAAGTAGTGAGAAAAAAACTGCTTTCCATAGGAAACTGGTTTTTTCATGTGCAAGCCCTCCGGGACAAAGCAAAACCAATTTATCAACCTTATCCGGATAGGTGGTGGCGAAACTCAATGCCATCCAGCCGCCTAATGACATAGCTACAATTGAACAGGTGCTTAATCCAAGTGCATTTATTGTTTCATTCAGCCATAGAGCATAGGCACCACTTTCGTAGCTTGGTCGGCGTGCCGCTGATAATCCTGCTTCTCCAATTCGCCTATCTTTCTATTTCAGAAGCCATTTTTCAGCTTCTTCTATACTTTCATACAATCTAAAATGATTGCCTTTGTTCGTTTCCATGGCCATTTCTTTAAATCTGCCTTTTTGAATGGTCTCCCGAGGAATAATAGCAGCAGCTTTTATCCCATAGTTTATGAATTTCTGAATAATATTGCCGGCTGATTTGGTTTTAAGTTTGAAGAAGTCTTCCGATAAGGCTGTATAGTGTATCATAAGCGCATTTATCCCATGTTCCCAGCATAAAGCTATTAGATCAAGTGCATCATTCTCTGTACCTAAAGGTTCAGCAGCAGAAATCAGTTCAATATATTTTTTATTCTCTATTTCTCTGATTTGATAGTTCATTTTGTCATTTTCCTCCATACCTTCATTTTCAAACAACTTCTTACGGGTTTCACGGACCCAATTAAGTTCATTATTATAGGTTGAAATAATGTTTTCTGAAATCATCTCCCATATTAAGCTTTCCCTAGTGCTTCTATTAGGTGAATGAAGAGCACGTCTGTATTTTTCCTTCTGCATAGCCAATTGCAGTTTGATTTCATTTTCATATTTTGAGAGTACGTCACTTAATTCTTGATTATTTAACATATCTGACCATGCAAGCTGCACCAAAAATGTTTTTTTGATCTCAGGAGCTTCTGGTGATGACACAAGCCAATTTTTTAGTTCCTTAAGTCCTTCTTCTGTTATGGTATATATTTTCTTAGAAGGAGAGTTATCCTGATGGACCACTTCACTGGTAACCAAATCTTCATTTTCCAAGTTCAGAAGGGCCTTGTAAATTTGATTATTATTTCCGGACCAATACATGAAGGAGGAATCCTCAAAAATCTTTTTTAGCTCATATCCTGTTGAGGACTTCCAACTCAGAATGCCTAATATTGCCATTTGGATTGACATAATTACACCCCGTTGTTGTTAACATATGTTAAAAGTAACATATGGTATTATGATTGTCAATCAAATTCACTTTAATTGACAAAGGGACTATTGTAGTTGTGCGAAATACAATGATTTTGAAGTTAATTCTTTGGCCCCTAACCCAATATATTCTGATGTCCCTATTTCCACTATATGTAAAAGGGCAAATTGCACTTGACATCACCACAATGGGTGGTATACATTGTTTCTAATATTTAAAACGTTGAAAAGGAATAGTACGGTTATCTAAGCGAACAGAGAGCTGTTGGTCGGTGTGAAACAGCCGTGGAGAAAACCGGAACTCGCCTTGGAGTTGCCCGCTGAACCCGTGAAGTAGGCGGAGCCGGAGCCTGACCGTTATCATCAGGAGGATACAAGGTTTGTCCGTGTTTGTTGTAACCCTGTATCCGTAGAGTGCATGCCGATTACGGCATGAATTCGGAGTGGTACCGCGTAAGATGTCAAAGTCTTTCGTCTCTGTTATTGGAGATGGAAGGCTTTTTTTGCGCGTCCGATCTTATTGCAGATAAGCACAGGAAATCGATGAAAGGAAGGATATCCATGAAAAATGTTGAAAAATACGCCAGAGGATATTTTATGCCGCCGGTAACAAGCTTGAAATGGACCCAGAAGGAATATATTACAGAAGCGCCGATTTGGTGCAGCGTCGATCTTCGTGACGGAAATCAGGCATTAATCGTTCCGATGAATTTAGAGGAAAAGCTGGAATACTTCAAATTGCTTGTAGATATCGGATTCAAGGAGATCGAGGTTGGATTTCCCGCAGCTTCGGAAACGGAGTTCGCCTTTCTGCGCACATTGATCGAGCAGGATTTGATCCCGGACGATGTAACGATCCAAGTGCTTACCCAATCGAGAGAGCATATTATCCGCAAAACCTTCGAATCGCTCAAAGGCGCGAAAAAAGCCGTAGTCCATTTGTACAACTCGACCTCCGTGGCGCAGCGGGAGCAGGTATTCCGCAAGTCCAAGGAAGAGATTATCGACATCGCCGTGAGCGGCGCCAAGCTGTTGAAGGAATGCGCTCAGGAGACGGAAGGGAACTTTCAGTTCCAGTATTCGCCGGAGAGCTTTACCGGTACGGAGATCGATTTTGCACTGGAGATCTGCAATAGCGTACTCGACGTATGGCAGCCGACGGCGGAGAACCCGGTCATCATCAATCTTCCTGCAACGGTGTCCATGTCGATGCCTCACGTCTACGCCAGCCAGATCGAGTATATGAGCGAGCATCTGAATTACCGGGAGCACGTGATTTTGTCGGTCCATCCGCATAACGACAGAGGAACGGGCGTAGCGGATGCGGAGCTGGCAATGCTGGCCGGCGCCCAGCGCGTTGAAGGCACATTGTTCGGAAACGGGGAACGAACGGGGAACGTCGATATTGTGACGCTGGCGCTAAACATGTACTCCCACGGGGTCGATCCGAAGCTGAATTTTGAGAACATTCCTGAGATCATCTCCGTGTATGAACGAATGACCAAAATGAAAGTAGGCGAAAGACATCCTTATGGAGGCGAGCTGGTATTCACCGCTTTCTCCGGTTCACATCAGGATGCCATTGCCAAAGGAATGAAATGGCGTGAGGAGAAGGAGCCTCGGCATTGGTCGGTCCCTTATCTGCTGATTGATCCCAAGGACATCGGCAGGGAGTATGAAGGCGATATTATCCGCATTAACAGCCAGTCCGGTAAAGGCGGAATCGGGTACGTGCTGCAGCTGAAGTACGGACTGGATCTACCGGCGAAGATGCGCGAAAACTTCGGATACTTCGTGAAAAACGTATCGGATCAGCAGCAGAAGGAGCTGATGCCCGAAGAAATATACGATATTTTCGTGAAGGAATATGTGAATATAAAAACGCCTGTCGAGTTTGTCAAATACCGCTTTACAGATAATGATGATTTTCACACCGTTGTCACGATACGGACCGGCACGGAAGTCAAGGAAATTGAAGGCACCGGAAACGGAAGACTCGATGCGATCAGCCATGCGCTGCAAACCGAACTCGGATTGAATTACAGCGATTTGATCTATACAGAACACGCTCTGGAGGCAGGGTCTAAATCACAAGCAGTCTCTTATATCGGCATCACGGCTTCAGACGGAAGCGTATATTGGGGTTGCGGCATTGACGTTGACATTATGACCTCATCTGTCAAAGCTCTGTTCAGTGCAGTGAATCGATTTAGCCGTAATACCACTAACTGATTGCTCTCTAACGGTTAGGAGCGCTTCGTAAGGATAGATCAAGGTACCCCAAAGGGCTGTTTTTCTGTGAAACATAGGGCCAATAAACTAAGGAGTCGCCGCAGGCGGCTCCTTTCACATTCCTTGCCGATAGACCTGTTAAGCTGAACCGTACTCTAATACAAGGGCAAGCTATTGAGTGTAAAAAGCCAGTAAACGTAACGTTTCTAATAAGTAAAGACAATCCTCATCTGACGCCAGACGAGGATTGTTCAATGTTCACCTGCTATAGATTATTTAACTTTAATAAATTCCTCATGTTTGAAAATCATCGGGGTTGCTGTACGTCCATTCGCTGTAGTACCCGACAGGGCAATTACAACGCCGTTCGCATTTTTACTCGTATCCCCTTCCATCACCACACGGAGCATGTTGTTACCACGGAAGGTATTGGGTCCCGAGGGTACTCTTAGAAATGCACAGTTTCCTGCAGGTATTGTAACTCTTCGCCGGAATATTCTAATTTCTGGAGGAGTAGCCGGGAATAATGCTCTCTCTACAAACATGAACGGATATAATGACAGTGGATCTACGGTTCGAAATATTTTTAAGCCCGATTTGTAATACCCTTACCGCTCCCCTACGGGTACCGTCAACAGATGATGGCACGATAAAAGGTCCTGATGTAAGCTTTACGCTCTTTCTCCTTAACCGCATGATCTATCATTCCTTTCTTGGTTGTTCTTAACTAATTTATGTAGGAACGGTGAGGCCCGTAATGGTTGGCCGCACAATAGAAGATTAATAGGCATGGTTGTTGAGAAGGCGGTCTTTCTACTAGATTAAGATGCAATTCATAAGTATGTGTACCGTATATTTTTACCCTAAGGCAAATCTATTAACTCAACTTTCGCAGAGCGAAAATCGGCATAATTGCATGATGTGACTGAACTAACGGTGAATGTA